>JAEWCM010000093.1 GCA_023390635.1 Bacillota bacterium | reverse complement strand
TCTTTCATGACTTCTCTGGAGAACATGGGTTGACGTTTTTCTCTTTTCTCCACCATTTGTACAACACTGCCTTTCCTCTTTATTCTATTGAGGAAAGGGTGGAAGCACAAATTATTTTACACACTCATTTTTGGCTTAATTCATTATTTATAACCTTCTTTTGAGCATCTGTTAGCGATATTATATCATCATTATTTAATAACTCTTCAATGAACTTTAGTTTTGCTATGGACTCTCCTTTTTCAGAATTAGTCTTTTTCTGATTTATTGAAGAAATATTTAAACTTTTATATTCTTTTATTATAACATCTCCAGCATCTTTACGATTAAACAGCTCTGAAAAACCATTAAATTGCTTGGCGACAGCTTTAATACCTTCCTCTATACTATTATAAGCATATATATCCCCGAATAATGGATAATCTAATGCTGTTGCTAATAATGCCTCAGTTGACATTTTCTTTAACTTATCTTCTGGTATTTGGGTGCTAGCTAACATTTCATCATGAGTGGTAAATTTACTCCACTCTTCTGTTCCGCCTTTTACTTGAAATTGATAAGGAGAACTATCCGAAATTGTCGCAGCAAAAGCAGAAGTTGGAATCAATAGTGACAAAGAAAGCCCTAAAGTCAAGAGTAATTTGTAGATCTTTTTCATTATTATTCCTCCTCACGTTATTAAGATTATAGTGATAGTTTATATGTCCCCCCTCACTTCCATCATATTAATGTATAATTTCACTTCACGCCCTAATTGTATCAATAGGACCCCATCAAGACCAGCTGACGTTTTATGTCGAATATTCCAATATTTCCTCGGCTGAACTTTCCCGATTAATACCCAAGGCATCTCACCTGATCTTGATCATCTTCCTTATCCTTTTCTCTTCCCTGCCATAAAAATCTGCAATATCCGCTTCTCCAAGAGCACTATGGCACTCTCTTAATCTTTTACAACTGAAAATCATTTCGAGAGGCAGCTTATTCTGCTGAGCTATCCTGTAAGCTTCCAGTAAGATTGCTTTTGCTGTATCAAATTCTTCATTTTTCATATGATATACGCCCAGAAGATTTAATTTTCCCCATACATTTATGCTATCTCCTTCTTGATTTATCTCTGGTTTAATACAATGGACAATCTCACTAAGTAAGGTCTGTTCATTATTTTCTACATAAGCATTCCCTAATCCAATCATGGCTCTATGTTTACTTCTTAAGTCCCCCTCCGCAATTGAATATTGGATAGACTCCTTAAACAAAGATTCTGCGTTGTCAAAGGCTTTCAGTCCCAAAAGAGATTCTCCCAGACTGCCATAGATCGCTCCTTTCAATTTTAATGTTTTACTGTCTTTAACTTTTTGAAAAGCCTGCGTTACCAGCTGTCTGGAAAACATTTCATCTTTATGGGGCTCTAATTGGCTTTGAGCCGAAAGCGCTAAGATACCAATAATATTATCCCCGAAAGCCTGAGCTTTCCGATATGCAACCAGAGCCTGCACAAAGTCTCCCTTCCGTTTGAATAAGGTGCCCATCTGCAAATATATCCATCCTGCTCCCTTTCCCCCATTAGTCCTCATCATCAGGCTTTTTCTCAGAGCCTTCATACTCTCTCTGTAATATCCTCTGGCAATCAACGCTTCCCCTAGCCCGCTCAGCGTTTGACTTTTAAGCCTAATTTCAAGTTCATTTCCGGCATTAAAGGCCTGAGCCTCCTTAAAACATTCCAGCGACCCTTCTAATTTATCTTCCAGCAAAAGGCGCCAGCCGTCATAACCAGCAATGTATGCCGAGTAAATATCCATAGATTTATCCTTTAGTTCAACAATTTTTCCGTGATATTTATCCATCCTTGCCTGGTCATATTCATCTATGCTGGTCAAAACATTATCTAGGTATTCCTGAAAGATGATTTTTGTCCCTTCCTTTGCGATGGCAGACAATGACCTGGGAGGTTCTGTGACATAAGTACGTCGCAACAGATCAAGCTTAGGAAGCGAAAGTTTAAGATAATACGCCATGTTGGCTAATACTTCCGATTTAATGATTCCAGCACGATTATTAATGATCTTGCTGGCATAACTTTCACTTATCTTGCACTGACGTGCAATCTCATCTACACTTATGCCACGCCTAACGATATATTTTTTCAATAATGTTTTTCCCATCTCTATTCCCCCTAAAAAACCTCTCACTAATAGAAACGAGAGAAAGGGGAATCAGTTACACTTTTAATCAAAAAATTTTATATTTTTTATTGCTATAGACATAAAAGAGCAGCCAATCCAACCTTTATATTGTATTTAAGGTTGGATTGGCTGCTCTTTTACATTTTTATATTCTTCTTTTAATGTTACCTCTTATTCCTCAAAGGATAAAGAATGCCACGGCGATAATCAAATACACAGCAATCAGCTGCACTCCCTCCAGCCAGTTGGACTCCCCATCGCTGGCCAGTCGGTTGGCAATCAGCACGGAAAAAATCAGGGCAACCAATTCGAACTCATTAAAGACGATGCTCATGGGGGTAAACAGCAAACTAAGGAAGATCAGCACGGGAGCCACAAATAGGATTACCTGCAGACTGGAACCGATGGCAATCTCCACCGCCACATCCATCTTGTTTTTCATGGCCATCACAATGGCCGTACTGTGTTCCGCCGCATTGCCGATGATCGGGATCAGGATAATGCCGACGAAGAATTCGCTCAAACCCAAAGCCTCTGTCATCGGTTCCACCGCACTGACGAAGAATTCACTCTCTAGACCGATAAACACCGTCACTCCCACCAGCACGGCAATCGCTTTCGTCAGGGACCACTTGGCCGTGCCCTCGTCCCCGTGTTCGGTGGCATAGAGATCTTTATGTGTGTAAAAGGAGAAAAACAGGCTGAGGATATAGATTAAAAACATAATCCCGGCTACAATCACGCTTAATCCTTCATAGCGCGTATTGAGCAATTCGGGGTTCACCGTGTGGGTAAAGATCGCCGGTACGCATAATCCAATCACTGCAAACAGCAGCATGCTCGCATTGACCCCTACCACTTTGGCGTTGAAGTGCTGGGTCTTATACTTCAACCCGCCTAAAAGCATGCTGGCTCCTAAGACCAGGAGGATATTGCCGATCACCGAACCGGCAATGGAAGCCTTGACCACGTCAAACAGACCGGCTTTCAGAGCAAAGAACGCGATGATCAGTTCCGTCAGATTACCAAACGTGGCATTGAGAAATCCTCCGACCCGCGGCCCTGTATAAAAAGAGATTTCCTCTGTCGCCTCTCCCATTAATCCTGCCAGGGGAATGATGGCCAGGGCAGAAAGGACGAACATCAGAATAGGGTCCCAGTGCAACCATTCCCCAATGATGCTGACGGGCACAAAGATCAACAAATACTTCAATATTTTCACGGCAGAGATCCTCACTTCCATTTATTAATGCTCGTTAATCTTACCCTATTATATCAATTTCCATAAATTCCACAATTCATGTTTTGGCTAAGAACCTGGCTAAAATGATGGAAATATGTCCTCTTCCCGTTCAATGTACCATTCTGAAAACAAAAAGAGCCACTGTAAAATAGAACTAACTTACTATTTTACGGCAGCTCTCATTTCTTTTGCAACCAGACTTAAACTTCCGTCACAATAATCTTCTCTTTAGGTGTATCATCACATTTCTCTTTGGACTGCTCTTTATTTTTCCGCACCGTGGAAAAAATCCGATCCAACAGGTTTGGTGTGGTATCGATCAAGCGATCAAGAATTACATTTCCATCAATCGGCAGCAAACGCACCTGACCATTACCCACCACCAAAAAGCCTACCGGCTGCACCGATACCCCTGCACCGCTGCCTCCACCGAAGGGAAATTCTCCTCCACCTTCGGTCTTGGCCTGTTCTCCAGGATTGCCTTCCCCTTCGTGACCTTGTTTCTTCTTCCCATCCGGAGGGGCAAATTCACTACCACCGGCGGCAAAACCACAAGCAACTTTCGTAATTGGAATAATCACCGATCCGTCGTGAGTTTCCACAGGATCGCCCACAATCGTGTTTACGTCAACCATTCCTTGGATACTCTCCATAGCTGTCTTCATCAATGATTCAATCGGGTGATTGGCCATTACCTTTACCCCCTTATGCCCCACTTAAAAACGCGCAGCAAATTTAATCCAGCAAAGATAATATGGCCGATTCTCAATTTAAATATACAGTGGAAATCACATGAAAACCCAGTTTTTTGAAACATAGGCACTACCATGATCTGCGGTTCAGTCACCTCTACCTGCACTTGCTTGTAAAGCTTGGCAATAGAATTACCGATCACACTCCAAAATGCCCCGGCTGCTAAAGCCGTATAAGCAGGATTTTCAAAACCCACTTCTGCTTTAAACTCCAAAGCTGTTAAATGAATTCCCTGATAAAAATGCTTTTTTACCTGATTCAACTTCTGGAGAATCTGGAACACCTTTGGCCATAAATAATAGAAAAAACTCCATTTCCAAAAGCGCACATGGACTTTAGCTTTTTGTTGACGAGGCTCGCTTAATGCTGAATGAGATTCCTGAGCAATCTCTACCTGCGGACCCTTTTCTTCCCACGCTAATTTAACCGTCGGAACTTGCAGCGTAAAATGCCATAAACCATGCAAGGCTTTGAGCTGCATGGTAATCGTATCTTCTTCATTGAAACGGCGGTAGCGAAAATCTACTTCTGCCTTAATCAATAATCCTATACAAAAAAATAATGACGAAACCAGGAAGAAAGCTAAGAAGCGCAAGGAAAAACCCCTCCTGAAAGAATAGCCTTTCCTTATTCGTACCTTCTTATTCTCCTGTTTTATTTTCAGACACAGTTTTTGTTTCTATCTGTATCAGTTCAAGCATTTCCCGTTCTTCTTCGTCCAGTCCTGTCTCTTGCTTTAAGACCGGCAATTGAGAGATAGACTGAAGACCGAAATGCAGGAGAAACTGATCGGTTGTTCCATATAAGATGGGACGCCCCGGCCCGTCTTTTCTCCCAACTTCTTTGATTAGCCCTTTCTCCAATAAAGTTGCCACCGCCCGGTCTGACTGAACTCCCCGCAAAAACTCAATCTCGCCCTTAGTTACCGGCTGCTTATAGGCCACAATGGAAAGCACCTCTAAAGCTGCATTGGAAAGGCTCTGGGCAGGTTGTTTATACATTGTTTCAATGTAACGAGAAAATTCTTTTTTAGTGCTTAAGCGTATCCCCTCATCACTCTGTACCAACATAAAACCGCTGGCTGGATCATCATACCGTCGTTTCAGTTCATCCACCAATTCCTTCACATCATCTGCCGGAATTTCCAGCAAATTGCCCAACTGGTTGAATGAAAGATTTTCCTGCGCCATAAATAAAATAGCTTCTAAGGCACCCACTTCACGTTCTCTGAAAAGCATCTACTCTTTCTCCTCTAACTTACCCGTGCTTTCTGCTTCATCCTCTTTAAATTCCCAGGCCTTTTCCGTAGGGAAAATACTGATTTCACCTTTCATACCGGCTTGTTCCGCCCGAATCCGCCCTGCTTTAAGCAGTTCGAGAACAGCCAGAAAAGCAGTAATCACTTCCAAACGGCCCCCTCCGCGCAATAACCGGGCAAAAAAGATTCCATCCGGATGAAGAAGTACCCGCCGCCAAACATCCTTCACCATGATTTCAATGGAGATCTCATCCGCAGGAATGTGAGTAATCTCCTCACCCTTTTCCACCCGCTCGATCACATGCTGGAAGGCCTTCCACAAGTCTTCAAAATCAATTCCCTTCAAAGGATCTTCTTTAGGTAAAGCTGCCGTAAGTTCTTCCACATCGATTTCCCGGAAATAGCTGTGTCCCGCCTCGTTTTCCAGGCTGCTCAGAGTTCGGGCAATTTCTTTGTACGCCTTATAGGCCAGCAACCGCTCCACCAATTCCTGTCTGGGATCTTCCTCCTCTGTTGTCAACTCTTCCTTGGGAGGTTTGGGTAAAAGCATTCTGGACTTCATGTATAATAGCTGGGCCGCCAGAACTAAAAATTCGCTGGTCACTTCCATGTCCATTTCTTCCATTTGCCGTAAAGTAGCAACAAACTGATCGGCAATACGGGCGATAGGAATATCATAAATATCCACTTTTTCCTGCTGAATCAAATGCAAAAGAAGATCCAACGGACCCTGAAAGGCAGGTAGCTCTATGAGGGGAACAGTATTGTTCATAATCTGGCCAAACACTCCCTGTTATAGTTTAAACAAAGAAAGAAATCACAAAATAGGCACATGAATCGAATAGATAAAACAGACCACTGATTACCGGAAATAATATTAACGAAGTCAGACCAGTGAATATTAATATGAGCATAATCACCCAACCGTAGGGCTCAATATTCCTGAATTTAAATGCCCATTTACTAGGAAGTAATCCGGTAACTACGGAAAATCCGTCTAAAGGAGGAATCGGTAGTAAATTAAATACAGCCAAGCCTAAATTCATATAAACAACTGCATATACGATATAAAGAGCTGAGGCACCCCATCCTGAATCTCCAATTGTAAAGTTAATGATTTCCAGAATGAAAGCCATAATAAAGGCCACCAGCAGATTCATGACCGGACCGGCTAAGGCCACCAGCGTATGTCCCTTCATCGGGTCCATTTTATAATAGCGGGGATTGGTCTGCACCGGCTTAGCCCACCCAAAGCGAAAGAGCAGCGCCATCAGAGTTCCCATCAAATCCAGATGGGCAATCGGATTTAAAGTCAGGCGACCCTGACTGCGCGGTGTGGGATCACCCAAACGGTCCGCGGCCCAGGCATGGGCAAACTCATGAAAGGCAAAACCAATCAGTAAAGCTGGAATATTGGCAATATAAAACGCCAAATCAGATTGAAACAAGCTTTTTCCTCCTTAACTGCATGTCGGAATTTTTGTTCCCGTTTATTTCAGGATTATTAAGTTCTTATCGGTATTTCTTCAGTGTTCTGATAAATTTTCTAAAAGTTCTTTCGCGTAATGCGTTTCCTCCGCTTCCGAACTTATTGTTTCGGTCAACCAGGCCTTGCGGAGCCTGCTGAGAATCTCTCCGATCAGAGGGCCGCTCTCAACTCCCATTTCTATCAATTTTTTTCCGTCTACAACCGGCCGATAACGGGAAAGTGCCTTCAAGTACAGGTTTAAGGGCACTACTAACCGAGGATCGTGGGATAGTGCCTCGGCAATGATCCTGTCTTTTTTATACAAAAACTCATCCGCCGTCAGCAAGTCTAACGATTCCATCGTCAAGAACGTTTTTCTTGTTTCTATGAAAACGTCGGTGATTTCCCGTAATTTCTTGGGAAGTGTCAAATTATGAATCACTTGCATAACCGCATCATCGGTCATAGTGCCCAGGGCCATCAGCCAACGCTTTGCCAGCGGCCAATCCTTTCCCTCTTTCCGGTCCGGAACAAAGCACCAAGGCAGCTTCTGACCAAACCAGTTTTCCAAGATTCCCAACTCGACCAAAGATTCTCCCATCGCATCATAGCGGTCCTCCGCAAAAACATGAAGCAATTCTTCCGTAAAACGCTCACTGCTGAGACGTCGCAGCATGCCATTCTTAAGCGCGGTCTCCAACCCTTCCCCGGTCTCTGTCGCCAAGGTGAATGTATACCGTCCGGCAAAACGGACGGCCCTGACCATCCGGGTCGGATCATCCACGAAACTCAAATTGTGGAGAAAGCGGATCTTGCCCTTGCGCAGATCTCCATATCCCCCGTAATAATCAATCAGCTCACCATAAGCAAAATGGGAAGAATGGAGGCTGATCGCCATCGTATTAATGGTAAAGTCCCGCCGGAACAGATCCTGACGCAGAGAGGATTCCTCCACCTGTGGTAAAGCGCCGGGATAAGGATAGTACTCCCTTCTGGCACAGGCAATATCTACATGCACATTTTCGGAAAAATCAAGACGTGCCGTTCCAAATTGCTCATGGAGGGTCAGCTGCCCTTCCGGCAATCGGTGTGCCAAATCTAAAGCAAAGCGGGTACCGTCTCCTTCCACCACCAAATCCAAGTCCTGAGTCGGCTTAAGGAGGAGTAAATCCCTGACAAAACCACCCACGATAAATACCGCATAGCGCCCTTCCTCCGCCGCCTGCAAAGCCACTTCTACAATTTTTCTCATCTTGGGCTCAAGTCTTTCGATCAGTCCGATGATGTCCTGACGCATGGCCTGACTCCGCTCATGAACCAGCGTACCCTCCACCGGAACAGCCTGGCCGTGTATAGAGCGCAGCACGTCGGAACGGGACACAATACCTACCAGCCTTCCCTTCTCCATGACTGGAATCCTGCCCACATCATGGGCCACCATCAGCCGCTGTACCGATTCCCAGGGAGCATCCGCCTCAGCCGTAACCAGCTTTGTGGACATAAAGCCTTTCACCGGCGCATGACCCAAGCCATGCTTCAGAGCCTTCTCTACGTCCCTGCGGGAGATAATGCCCATTAATTTGTCTCCCTCTTTTACCGGTACGCCGGTATGCTCATAGCGAAGCAAAACCTGCTCCGCCTCCTGGAGCGTAAGCCCAGGCTCAATGGTTTTGACCGGATAGCTCATCATATCTTTCACCAAGTTCGGTGCTTTGATCGTTACCCCAATGACTTCTTTCAGTTCTTCCAGGATTTTACTTGTCTGCTGTCCTTTGATGACGGCAGAAGCCGCCCGTTCATGGCCTGCTCCTCCGAAAACCTTTACAATCTGATTAACTGCCAACCCTTTGCCTCGGGAGCGGCCAATCAGGTAAACTCGGTTTTCCATCATCACAACAAAAAAGGCAGTATCTGCCCCTTCCAATTCAACCACCCGATGGGCGACCAAGGCTAGCCCCCCCACATAGTCAGGACATTCTGCCCAGGAAATAAACAAGGAGTTGCCCCAATCTTCCCGATTACCATGATCCAATAATTGATGAAATATGTCTTTTTGTTCCTCTGTCAGGGGCTTTCGTAAGTATTCGGCTACCACACCCAAATTACTGCCTTGTTCCAGCAAATAAGCCGCCGCCTGCATATCCCGGACGGTCGTCGTCTCGAACAACAGGCTGCCAGTATCTTCATAGATGCCTAATGCCATTAAGGTAGCCTCAAATCCGCTCAATAACATGCCCTTGGCCATCAACTGCTCCACCAGCAGGGTGACACAAGCTCCTACAGGTTCGATCGTCGCTCCCTCAGGCACCGGAGTCAGACAAGGATGATGATCATAAATAATCAGAGGCAGACCGGCAATTCCGGACACCTTTTTTCCGATCTCTCCCGCCCTCTGCAAATCATGGGTGTCCACCAGAATTACCTGTTCAATACTGTCCAGATCTATGTCCTGAGCTCTTTTTAAAGGAAGCTGGTCTCTGGATAAAGCCAAAAACTCCTCCACATAAGGATTGGCCTTGCCATCCATCACCATGATACTGTCTGGATATAATTTTTGCACAGCTACCATCGAGGCCAGAGAATCAAAATCCTGTTGGCGATGGGAAAGTATGATTACCATCGGTACGCTCCAAACTGTTCATATCGATATTTGTTGTACTGATTATATCATCTGCCCTTTTTCCCGGCAACTTGATATCCCAAAATATTCCATAAGTTAATATTAAGCAATGAATGACTAAAACGTCATTCATTGCTTAGTAAGTGCTTTTCAAAACTTACAATTAAGGTTGCTCCAATTCAATATTACCTGCTGCCATGGAAATGTCAAAATCGATTTTAGTTTGTGCCTGATCATAGTTGCTGCTGACCCAGGTCTTCCCGTCCTCAACCAATCCTGATCCCATAAAGTTAGTGCTGGTCGCCATTCCATCTATCCGTACCTTAATGCCCACAGATTCCGGAATAATCAGCTTGATCTTTGAAGCGGCACTGTCAATTCTAACTTTGCTGGACACAGCCATATCGCCAAAATGCAGTTCAAAATTGCTTGCACCGGTATCGAGATTGAGGGCACCTACTTTTAACCGACTGAAATCCAACACCCCGTTGATCGCCCCTGCATCAATATTCATATCATAGTCAGGCTTAGAGGATAATCCTACATCCCACTTACCTGTCCCTCTGAGGCTCATACCATCTGTATCAAACTTGACGCTCATCGTATCCCCTGATTGTTCCGTCTTTAATTCCGGCTTCAAATTTGAATTGGGTCCGTAAAATTTCCCATCCAGCAAGCTCTCTTTTTCCTGCTGCTCATCCAAAGCATCAATATTTAGGGCACTACCGCCTAAATCCAACACCAGCTTAACCTTTTTTATCTGGTCATTGGCAGGCACATTTAAAGCTGTTTCCACCTTTGCCCCATCCGTGCTCCATTCCCAATTAGTGAAATCAAAGGGGTTGGAGCGGTTTCCGTAAATCAGAGAATAGCCGATTAAAAATATAAGGAAAACACTTAAAACCGCCGTGAAGGGAATTTTCTTACTGAGCAGCAAGCCGATTCCTGTTAAAATCAAAATCAAGGGCCACAAATTTCCGATATTCCACCAAAAACCCCAGGACAGATAGTTAAAGTTGATTAGCAGAAAAACAGTTCCTAACAAAATTAAGAATATTCCTCTACTCACCGATTCCACCATTCTCTTCATATTAATGATCCCCCCGCCAAATAACGCATACTCCAATTAAGATCAGGAATAAAGGCCATAATTTCGAAAAAGACAACCAAGGAAACCAATCAGCAACTAAAAAAAGGCATCCGATAATGACTAGAAAAACTCCTGCCACCCTTACCCGCTTTTCCTTTGCTTCAGTATCCACTGGATTTTTTACCCACGTTTCCTCCCCTTCATGCCCTTCTCTTTGGAGAGGGTTGGGAGGCAAAAGAAACCAGGCCGCCAAATAGACCACAAAACCAATCCCTCCTGCCAGAATCATCAGCACCATGAAGAGACGAACCAGAACAACATCTACCCTAAAATATTCTGCCAGTCCCCCGCAAACACCTCCCAGTATTTTTTCCCGCTCTGAGCGATATAACCGTTCATTCATCTTTATCCCTCCAGTACCCTTTATACGGATAACCATGATTTAAAGTTTCAGAAAAAAGCAAATTAATAATTAAGAAAAGCTGCTTTCCATGAATCCTGTGGTTCATCGAAAGCAGCCTTCTCTCTTCATTGGCTCTGTCCTGTACAGACCCTGGCAATGAAGTATTTTATCCTCAGATACTATCGTTTAAAGCCTCGCTGGCCTTATCCAGATCTTCCTGTGTCATTCCTTCTTTAAGGAGGCGATAGGCAATTGCGTCCGCCCAAAATCCCGACTTAGTCATCATCTTTTTAAAAGCCTTGGCATGAGCTTTGGAGTTCTTGGCCCTCATCTCCGCATTGGCTTGTAAAATCGAACAAATATAACGAGCCTTGACACACTCATCCTGACTCAATTCCTGAAAATTCTGATTTAACTTGTCCATCACATCTTGATAGTAAACTGTAAATTCTTCGAACGGAATTTCTGTGTCCATATGCAAATACTCTGTCAACTTTTCAAACAGCTTTTCCATGTCTTCCTCCAAAACTAAAATATGTTACCAAAATCTTAGTTATTATATAACGTTTTTTCTTTCCAGACAAGCATTATCTCCAGATATTGGAGCACAATGTTAACGTTTACCCTTCATATCGGGAACGGAGGAAAACCCAATCATTCTCCATCAAAACAATCCAAACCCAAATCAGTATTCCACTGATTCCGCAGCCAAGCGCCAAAGCACTCCAAGCACTCTGATTTAATAAAATCATCCACTGGCTGGCTACCGGTCCTGCCAGCCAGGCTACTCCCGAAATCAGCCGTTCCGGCCCCATGGAAGAAGTGGCCGAACTTGGGTCTTTGAGCATTTCCCTACCTACAAGCAGGGCCCCCAGAATTCCTTCCAGGAAAGCTAAAAGGATTCCCAGCAAAAAGGCGCTGCCCTCATATGGGGAAATACATAAAATGCCGATAGACCACAAGGCACCTGTTAACAACGCACTGGGAATAATAGAACTGACTATAATCTGCCTCGGATACAGCGGAAGCAGTTTGAATTTTTCCATCTGCTCCAAATCTTCCTGCCAACCGCCCAGCAATTGGGTATATGCATTCAGGGTAAACAAGGCCATAGGAAAAGCGAAATATAAAGTTGAACCCACTAACTGCCCTATAGGGTGAGGAGAAAGCTGGAACCCCGTGTTGGCTGCCAATAACTTAATGAGGAACAATGGTGCCAATAAAGATACCAGGACTTGCATCCAGCTAATACCTCTCCAGCTCAACACCCCTTTCCACGCCAAGGCCCACTTCGAAGAGAAATACAACCTTCCCATCAAATTTTTCAGAACTAAACCTTTTGGTTTCTTCTTAATTAAGCGCCGCAGAGCTTTAATATCCCTTGCCCGTACCAGTGTCCGGATAGTGAGTACTTTTTCACTCTGGCTCAAGATCGGTTCCCACTTGCGCAGACTGTACCACTTTATCAACAAGCCCACCCATATCACCACAAGCAGAGAGAGCAGCAGGACTATAATCAGGGTTTGAGAACTAGAAAGTGAAGGAATGCTCCAATCAGGAGGTTCGACCAACCCGGAAGATGTCTCCATATTTTTACCCGTATCTGCCGAGAAGCTTAAGAAATTGATCGGAAGAGGATTGAAAAGAACAGTCAGAATAAATACTGAGCCCAGAGCAGCTATCCCGGTTTTCAGCCAATGCCAGAATTTGCTTTTCTCCAGCCAGCTGAAAAAAGCCGCACCCATCCACTGAATGCAGAGCCCTAGGCAGGCGCTGAAAAGCCAGAGCCATTGCATAAAAAATACGCTGCCCCATGCATATCCCTGCCAGAATAAATGTACGAAAGGATAGACGAGTACCGGAACGATTAAAGAAGGCATAGCCCTTTGTCCCATAGGCCAAAGCCACTGTTCCCATATAATTTGCGATTTCTGCAAAGGAAGTAATGGTAAAAAATGAACATCCGCCCCACTCATCAAAATCGGGGTGGATTTGGACCTGATCACCCCTCCCAAAAGCCAGAAGAGAGGCATACTGAATAAAACGAAAATACCGCCCAGCACGATATACTGCTGTACTGCTTCAGGAATACGGGTATATGGGGAATAAAAATACCAGCCTAAGGCAAAAAGAAAAAATCCTCCCACCCATAGATATGTGATCAGCCCCCCGCCGTTCAAGTACACCTGCAGATACCGGAAACGCCGCCGCAGGTGATTGAGGAACAGGTGCCAATGCAGCTTTAAAAGTGCTTTCATTCTTCCCGCTCCCTCGTCAGTTTGAGAAAGACCTCTTCCAGAGAGCCGCTATTCAAGGAGCTTGCCTGCCGTAATGAATCCAATGATCCGAGCGCAATTTGTTGCCCTTGATTCAAGATCAAAAAACGATCACAGATTTTTTCCGCTGTATCCAGTTGATGGGTACAAAGTAAAACCCCGCCCCCTTCTTTGGCAATCTCCTGCAAAATATCTTTAAACTCTCTCTGTCCCTTGGGATCCAATCCGTTGAACGGTTCATCGGCAATCAGGATTTGAGGCTGAAAAATGAGAGCACAGATAGTCGCAAGCTTCTGTTCCATCCCTTTCGACAAATGAATGGCCGGATCATCAGCCTTACCTTCCATATCAAATTGCTGTACCAATCGGTCATAGCGTTTTTTCAGCTCTTCTTCTTTTATACCATAAGCCATCCCTAAGAAACGCACATGTTCCTTTAAGGACAAATCCGAATAAAGCACAGGGAATTCCGGGATATAGCCGATCAATCTTTTGGCATCCGGATCAGCAACGCTCATGGACTCCCTCACCACAACTTCTCCTTGATCAGGTTGAATCAAACCGAGCATAGCCTTAATCGATGTACTCTTTCCAGCTCCGTTCGGCCCAACCAGCCCCAAGACCTCCCCTGGTCTTAAAGTAAAATCCAGATGCTTTAATCCTTCCTTATGCTCATATTCCTTACGCAGTCCCTTAATTGTCAATAGGTCCATCAAAGTCTCTATTTCTCCTTCATCTCTATTTTAACCAATGTTTCTTATTCAAAATGACAATGGCAATGATTACGGTCACAATTGTCAAAACAAAAAAAATCCAAATCCCATACTGATTATCAATCAGAGGCAAATTAGCAAAATTCATACCGAAAAAGCTGGTCAGAATACTGACTGGTAACAATAAAGAAGCCATTACCGTCAGAACCTTCATAATTTCATTAGAATGTACATCTAAGGAAGCCTGATAGGCTTCCCGTAAATTTTCCACCAACTCATGCGTTTGCCGGATATTGTCCATTTCATGGCGCGCGTCTTCAGCAAGCTCTATCCACCTTGATCTTTTATCTTCATCCTCCAGGTTGGCTAGACGGGAAAAAGCAAATTGATGAGCATTTACAGATTTTTTTAAGCGTAAAACCATCCGGTGGAGAGTCATAATCTCATTCTGCTGCCAGCGCTGAGGGTGTTTTAAAATAGCTTCCTCCAGCTTGTCCATTCTGTCCTCGATCTTTTCCAGGCGATCCTGATGGCAGTGTAAAACAAACTGTCCCAAGAGCTGAACCAAATCCAGAGGCTTATCCAAATGGGTCACTTGAACCCAGTGTTCCAGCCGAGTTAAGGAGAAACCTCCCCAGTTAATGATGACCAGCCTGGACCCGTTAAGAAACATCTGTATTGGATGCTCCTGCCCGTGAATATTAACATCCAAATAGCACACATAATAGAGTTCAGCGCCAAGGCGTTCTGCTCTGGCCCGCTCCACCGGATCACGCCCCTCCTGTTTGGTGGAAACGCTTCCTCTTTTTACTTCAACCTGCTCTCCTGCAGGTTTTTTGGGTTTTAAGCGATTGAGCCATTCTTTGCACGAATTACACGCTGCGGGGTCATGAGAAATCTCTAAGAGCCGCGGCAGATCCTCCCACTCATTTTCATTTAAGAGGATCAGTTCAAATCCCTTTTTTTCTTCTTCAGAAGCTTTATGACTTTTATCTTCCGCCCGAAACTCCTGTAACCACATAGAGCCGACAAAATATTTTTTTGCCAACCTGGATCTCCATCCCTTCAACATGAACAATTCTCTTTATTATTTCTCTTTATTTTTTTCTTTTCCTCTTTGGACTCTTCATATCTAGAAATAATAAAATAATTTATTCAAGGAACAGAAGGTGACGCTACTTGTTCCGCTTTCACTCCCTGAAATAATGCCTGCACTGCTTTTCGGCACATATCCGGACTCACCTTCCAATAGCTGACTCCTTTTTCGGTAGCAAACTCCCCTTCCAAAGTCTGAGAAGAGATTTCAATATCTTCAGAAGTTAATAACTTGCCGATACTCCACATTTGCCCAAGATTTATGTCCGTATTTGTCATGGCATAGATATTGGGGATAAGAAAAGGAATTTTAATCAAATTGGCAGGTTGGCGGAGTTTGGCAAACACAGCTTTTATCACTTCCTGCTGCCGCCCTACTCTAGTAATATCGCCTAAAGGATCATATCGAAATCTTGCATATTGAAGGGCCTGCTTCCCATTTAACAATTGCTTTCCTTTTTTTAAATCTATGATCCCATCTTCCTTATCGCCTGTATCATAATACATATCCTTATCTACGTTAACCGTTATCCCACCTAAAGTATCAATAATATTTTTGAATCCGTCAAAATTAATTGTGGCATATCCGTCGATCTTTTGACCAAGCAAATCTTCAACAGCCTGCACAGTTCCGCGATAACTATTTTTCACTCTGGCTGCCGCATTGATTTTTGCTAATCCATGACCGGGGATA
The DNA here is from genome assembly GCA_023390635.1 of Bacillota bacterium. Lineage (GTDB taxonomy): Bacteria > Bacillota > Desulfitobacteriia > Desulfitobacteriales > Desulfitobacteriaceae > JAEWCM01. Next base: position 17,399 of record JAEWCM010000093.1, on the reverse strand, counting down.
TAAATTTGAGTGTCCCTAGGGATAGAAAGAACGGAAATCCGCTTTTTTTCATAATCTATCCTCGCCAACATAATGGTATCTGTATTGCCCAAATATTTCTCCTGGGGGCGGTTATCCATTCCAATTAACAAGACAGTAAGGCCTTTTCCTGCCTCTTCCGCCGAAATAGACGGAAAAATCGCCAAATCCTGCTTTTTTTCTTTATACTCCTTGTGTAGTAGGTTGGCCATTGCCTTAAATTGAAAATCCCCTGTATTATCTTCCTGAGCAGAAAGATTTTTAAAAATCTGGCCATTTGACTGAATTATAATCATTCCTGCCAAAAAAACCAAAATAATAATCCACTTATGTTTATTTAAGATTAAATGCTTCATTTTCCGTACTCCATTAATAAAATTTGCCTTACTATCTTCAATCAAAAGAGTTTTAATTATTCAAATTCAGCAAAGGGAATTTAGGGGAAATTATGTAGCATGCTAATTTTTATGGAATATAATACCAGTAGAAAGGAGGGAATCCTATGCTTTTCAAATCAAATAAGAATGCTGCTTCTCAGGACTCAAACCAGTCTGCATCTGAGCAGCCCGTTGCTGATGCCAAACTCTCTTTAGATAATCTAAATAATGCACTCGATCAAATCAAAGACAAGGATACAGATGATCTAGTAATGCTTCCCCAATCCTTCCGCTTATTCAGAAAAAATCCTATGGCATATTCAGGTCCTGAAACGCTATTTGAAAACGAAGCTTGGGCTTTAGGCCGTTCAAATGGGGTTTTCCACAAGAATCGGGCAATTCTGGAGGAAAGGCCGCTCCCTACCAATGAATCTGAGCAATAAAGCTTTTGACTTGTCATGCTTAAATCTCAAAATCTCAATCTTGAATTCTTAATCTTTGAAGGAAGGAGCTCTGCCCATGTCTTATAACACTTCTAATGCGGTCAGATATTTTAACAGTCATGGGCAGTTTCCTGCCCGAAACTATACCACCCCTCCCTCACCTGCCTTTTCACCTATTTATTCATTAAATCAAGCACCCCTTTCTTTTCCTGTCCCTTATTATAATAATAATTTTCAATATCGACGGTGCAGTAAGACTCTTACGTCTTATCCAAATTATAATTTAGATTTATCTCAAACTATTTTACCCGCTCCCTATTATCCTGCTTATCTTCCCTCCATCCCTCTCACTCATTCCAACTACAATGAGAAAGGGCTATCCTTAATTTTGGTTGCTATCCTCATTCTGCTTGCTCTCGATTTAATCATTGTTCGGCCTATGAAATACGGCACAGATTAGGATTGTGGATTTTATTTATGTCATTTTTAGTGTCCTCCTTCCATACTTATTGGTATAGGAATAATATGGAAAAACAAGGAGGAGGAACCTATGCCTTTAAAAACTGTTGAGGAAGACGATATGCTGCGAACCCGAATATTGATTTACCGGATATTAAGCTCGGCCTTTTTACAATTTCCCCATCAACAGGCCATCGATACCTTTGCCGAAGAAAATCTGTTTATCAACTTTCCCCTGCACCTTGAGACAAAAGATTTTGAAATCGGCCTAGCTCAGTTGATTGCTTGGTCCAATCAGATTAATCAAACGGGAAAAGAAGCCGTCTTGACTCAGATAAAGAGGGATTACAGCACCCTTTTTGTTGGTCCTGACCATCTTTTGGCTCCTCCTTGGGAATCAGTTTATCTGACTGACGAAAAACTGACATTTGGCGCTCCCACCCTGGAAGTGAGAAAATTTTTTGCCCGCCACGACCTGGAATATCAATTGAAGAACACCGAACCTGACGATCATTTCGGCTTAGAATTGGAATTCATGGCCGAGCTGGCTAACCGGCAGCTTCAAGCACTTGAGAAAGAACTACCGGCAAAAGCCCAATACTTAAAAAAGGAACAGCTTCTTTTTCTAAAAGAACACCTATTGAAGTGGACAGACCCATTCACTCAAAATGTCCTGGAGCATGCCCACACTCAGTACTTTCAGGGAATGGCACGGATTACCCGGTCCTATCTGAGTTTTGACCGTGAATATTTGGAATGCGCCTCAGCATAAGGGCAAATACAAAAGAAAGCATAAAAAAGAGGGGATGAAGGTCAACCGTCCGACCATTCATCCCCTTCCTTTCTAACAATCTTTAAAGAATTCCTATCCCTGTGGTCATTCCCGCCGTGTAGAAAAGGTACCGTCCCATAATCATCCCCGCAATGAGGCAAGTTGAAGCAATATAGAGATAATTAGGCTTGCCGATATATTTCCCTGAACGGGCAATCAGCAGGAGAAAAACTCCCCCTAAAATTAACAGCCAATGAATAAGCACCGCTGCTGTATATGAGCTGCTTAAAGCTGCTGAATTCATCCCCAGTCCGGTGGCAAAGGTCAGCAATAAGATTAATTGCAAGAATAGCACCCCTAATATCACCAGATCCAACCTTAATGGTTTTTCTTCCCCCTTTCTTCCAGTGATTAGAAGGAAGAGAACTCCTCCCAGAATTAAACTGGTGGCATAAAAATCAACCATGGTATTCCAACTCTGCCAACCAAGATAAATGGTAGACATATAAGCTTTAGCCATGCTGAAAATTGCTGCCAATCCGCACAGTCCGGCGGCACCGGCCAAAACAGCCTTCACTTTGCTGCCAATTTTATCGGACCGCTCTAAAAGCCAAATCGCAAGAACCAAAATAAAGAAACCACCGCTGAAGAATATTTCTCTGCTCAGCCACGAATCAAAGAGGCGCTGCAAGCTTGTGAAGGCTAAATAAGGCCTGCCCAGATGAATCAGCGAACTGATCATTCCCACAGCGGTCAAAATTAAAACTACCAGGGTATTTTTTTGCAAATAAGGAGCCTGAGAATTTTTCAGGCGGGCTATGATACCAAATAAGAAAGCTCCGATGGCCATTTGTACCGTTAAGGTAAAGATAATCAATGGAAGTTCATGCATATTCATTCCTCCTCTCTATTTGATGGCATTTTTATGGGCTGTAATAACTACTGACGGATTGGTGAGATCGGCGGAAGGAAGACCCTTTACCTCAGCCACTGATCCGTATTTTTCCTTTAGTTCGTCCAGAGGCCCATAATCCAAAGCCCTCATGAAACAGGCGCCCACACAGGCCGGTTTTTTTCCTTCCTTCAGCAAATCGACACAAAAGTTGCACTTGCTTGACAGTTTATCAATCAGCTTCGGAGCTCCATAAGGACAGGACCAGACACAATATCCACACCCGATGCAGCTTTCCCGGTCAACTAAAACAATCCCGTCTTCTTCCCGCTTATGCATTGCCCCTGTGGGACAGTTTTCCACACATTTAGGGTGCTCACAATGATTGCAGGCCATGGAAAGCCAGTATCCGTATACATTGCTGCGGAACACTTCATTTTCTATGTCCGTACTCCCGCCGTTAAACTCATGGACCTTACGCCAAAGCTGCCCGTCATCCAGATCATTCTTATCTTTACAGGCGATTTGACAGGTATAACAACCGATACAACTCTGCTGATCGATATAAAATCCCATTTGTTTGCCCATCGATTCCACCTCCTATGCCTTTTCCACTTTTTCAATCTGCACCAAATTCGTATGCTGAGGATTGCCCCAGGCCAGAGCGGTTGGCTGCCATGTGGTAAGTGTATTGATACAACCTCTCCGGTCTATCCCTTCTTTGTCCGGATCGTACCAGGCCCCTTGAGGGACAGAACAAACGCCGGGAATGATCCGAGGAGTAATTCTCGCGGGAATGATGATCGCACCCCGATCATTATAAATTTTAACCATTTCACCATCCCGGATATCTCTGTCAGCCGCATCCCGGTTGTTGATCCAAACAGCTTGCGCCTCCACCTCTTCCATCCAGGACAGATTATCAAAGGTGGAATGAACCCGGCGCTTGGTATGATGGCCGATACACTGCAGCGGATATTTTTCTTTAAGCGTTCCTTCCGGTCCCTCAGCCACAGCGATATACTTGGGGATAGGGGGGATGGCGTCCGGCTTATTCATGTCAAACAGCTTCTTGGAGAATATCTCTATTTTTCCACTGGGTGTTTTTAAGGGATTAGCCCCCGGATCGTCAATAAAGGATTGATAGGCAATTACTTCTTTAGGCTTGGTTTTATAAATTCCCTTAGCCTTAAATTCTTCCATGCTGGGGAAATCCGCCTGACTTTTCCTGGCTTCATCAATCACATCTTTAAGGAAATCCTCCTGCCTTTTTCCTTCCGTATAGTCAGCCTTCAGGCCAAAGCGGTCAGCTAATTCCGTACAGATATCGTAAGTAGTTCGACATTCATACAGAGGATCAACCAGTTTGTTCCCATACATGGCCAGCCCGATTCCCATGGAACGGGAGATGATTTCATCCTGTTCAAATTGAGTGGCTCCAGGCAAGATAATATCGGAAAATTTCATACTGGGTGTCATAAATGTATCCAGTCCGACAATAAATTCCACCTTATCCGTATCTTTTAACAATTGGGCAGTCCGGCCTGTATCGGAATGCTGGTTGATCAAAGCATTACCGCCATGATTCCATATGAATTTAATATTGCCTTTTAAGCTTTGTCCACCCTGCAAACCTGCGTTCTCCACGGTAAAATCCTTTCCGTGGTCAATGGCATCTGTAAAAAGGAAAAAGGAGATTTTCGGTTTGACCGGATTGTCTCCTGTGGGGAATTTGCCCAATTTTACGGGCGGACCACTTTCGTACAGTCCCGGATTCCCACCGCTGATTCCGATATTTCCGGTCATCGCCGCCAAAACAGGAATGGACAGAGCCTGGAATTCTCCGTTCGCATGGCGCTGCATCCCCCTGCCCTGGAGAATAAAGCAAGGTTTTGTTCCTGCCATCTCCCTGGCCAGTTGTCTGATGGTTTCCGCCGGAATCCCGCATCGGCTTGCCGCCCATTCGGGCGTCTTCACCATGCCATCTTTTTTACCCATAATATAACTGAGATAAGAATTTCCCGCCGGTACTCCTTCCGGCATATGCTCCTCATCAAAGCCGATACAGTATTTATCCAAAAAGGCCTGGTTATGAAGATTCTCTGTGACCATCACGTGGGCGAGGGCGGCTGCCAGAGCGCTATCGGTGGTCGGCCGGATTGGAATCCACTGATCGGCAAAGGTTGAAACCGTATCCGTATGCAGAGGATCAATCACAATGATCTTAACTCCGTTCTTCTTCGCCAGTTTTAAATAGTAAGAAGAATTGACCCCTCCTACCCGGGTATTCGCAGGATTGTCTCCAAACAGCACCATCAGCTTTGCCTTCGCAAAGGTGGTTGGGGAACTTCCTGCCGGGTTCTCACCAAACATATACGGAGTAGCATACATATAATTAGCCTGGCTGTAATTTCCATAATAACCCAGATAACCGCCAATTAGGTTAAATAATCGGGTACTTGCCCCTCCACTGACCACCCCACCCACACCAGAGGCATAAATAGGATAGAATGCTTCATTTCCATACTCTTTGATAATTCTTTTTAATTCATTGGCCACCGTATCCAGAGCCTCTTCCCAGGTAATTCTTTCGAACTTTCCTTCGCCCCGCTCTCCAACACGCTTCATCGGGTATTTTAAACGGTCCGGATGGTATAAACGCTGCCTCTGTGCTCTGCCTTTTAAGCAAGCTCTGGCTTGAGGATTGTCCCACGAATCGTCGCCTGCATCATCCGTGGTGAAACTGACTACCACTCCGTCTTTCACCTGTCCCTTGATCTGACATCGCCCTCCACAATTATGCCAGCAGATGGAAGAAAGTACTTTTGTTCCTTCCAGCCGCTGTCCGGCTTGAGCAATGTCCTGTTCCGTCCCTTCGCTTCCCTCTCCAAAGGGTGAGCACCCGATCAGGGACATACTGCTGCCCAGTGCAGCACTCCACTTGAGAAAAGTGCGTCTGTTGATAGTAAAGCTTCTTTTCCCTTCATTGCCTTGGCTGTCCATTTTTCGACCTCCTTAAAACAAAATTAATGATGTTTTATCGGAAATCTCCAAATAAATCGCATCTATTTAGAGGATCTCCCATTAAGTAATATAAGTAAATAAAAGATTTCACAAATTCTCCGCTACTGGATTTCTGATTTTCGAGCAGAGTATGCTAACCTTATCCAATACTTACATAAGAACATGCTAAATTATTCTTAAAAGAGGAAGAATAATAGAAGGGACTGCCGTAAAAGTAAAATTACTTTTAGGCAGTCCCTTTTAGCTCTTTAAATACTATTTTTAGAAAAAGTCTAGCGGCTGGCCATCTCTATGTGATGAAAACGGGCCGGAATCACATCGTTGCGTACTAAATCCTCATAGGTTTCTCTTTTCACAATAATGTCCGCCTGGCCGTCATTCACCAAAACCACAGCAGGACGAGGCAAACGGTTATAGTTTGACGACATGGAATAATTGTAAGCTCCGGTGCTGGAAACAGCCAGGTAATCGCCGGCTTTAACCACCGGCAGCTCAATGTCCCAAATCAGCATATCCCCTGATTCACAGCACTTTCCGGTAATGGATACTTTTTCACCCGCTGGTTCATTGGCCCGGTTAGCCAGGACGGCTTCATATTTAGCCTGATAAAGGGCCGGACGGGGATTGTCTCCCATTCCTCCGTCGATGGCCACATATTTCCGTACTCCAGGAATATCTTTGGTTGAGCCGATAGAATACAGCGTCGTTCCCGCCGTTCCTACAATGGAGCGGCCAGGTTCAACGATGAGCTTGGGTCGGGGAAAAGCATTTTCCGCACAAGCGGCTGCAACAGCATGGCCGACGGTTTTGCCGTAGTCGGAAATCCGGGCAGGCGCATCCCCTTCAGAATAGTAAATACCAAAGCCGCCGCCTAAGTTCAGTTCCTGCAAAACACAACCGAAATTCTCCCTGACATAAGCCATATAGTCAATCAGCACCTTCACTTCATAGGCAAAGGATTCCAATTCAAAAATCTGTGAACCGATGTGGGCATGCAGCCCCTTCACATTCAGATTTGATAAGGAAAGCGCCTTATCGATCGCCTTGTCCGCCGTCCGGTTGGGAATGGTGAAACCGAACTTGGAATCGATCTGACCTGTTTGAATATATTCATGGGTATGAGCCTCCACACCCGGTGATACGCGCAGCATAATATCCGCCTTACGGTTCATGGATTTGGCAATATCGTTAAGCAGCTCCAGCTCATGGAAGTTATCCACCACGATCCGCCCGATCCCATGGTTCAAGGCCATTTCCAATTCTTGAACAGATTTATTGTTGCCATGGAAATAGATCCGGTCAGCGGGAAAATCAGCCTGCAGAGCGGTATAAAACTCGCCTCCCGACACAATATCCAGACCTAAGCCCTCTTCCTCCACAATCTTGCACATTGCCACTGTGCTGAAAGCCTTGGAAGCATAGATCACCTGGCAATTTCCCAATCCTTCCACGAAAGCCTGATAATATTCGCGGCAAATCTCCCGGATATGGGCCTCGTCCATAATGTAAAGCGGTGTACCGAAGGTTTGTGCCAAATCAACCGTGTCACATCCCCCGATTTCCAAGTGTCCTTCTTCATTAATTCTTTGTGTACCGTGCAGCCTCATCTTGTTTCCTCCTTCAAAATACCCTTAAGATAACAAATACGGCAACAGAGGTGGTCCTCTGTTGCCGCGGCTACACGGAAACAATTGACCCTCTTCCCCTGCTGTGAGTAGTTCTCCACACGGCAAGCCGTGCGACAGTCCTGCAAATCTTATTTGCAGACCCAGCTCTGAAAACTGCGGTCGTCTTCAGGCTTCGGCAAAATCCCCTTTCCCAGCGGTTCAACGGCTCCGCACCTCACCGTGGTACTCTTGTCATTTGCGCCTCTACCACACCTCCAAAGAGATGAGGCAATTTAATATTGAGATAGATTATAGCAAAACTGTATACAGTAGTCAATCATAACAATTGAATTTGTTATATAAAAATTATTCATAAAATTATGATATTCTATGCACAGTCACTTTTGCATTGGCCTTTTTTTCTGAACTTCCCGACCACTTGCCGCAGCGATCTCCCCAGCGGGCCAGATTCTCATTATCCTGCAAGATTTCGATCACTTCACAGTGGTTGCTGCAATCGTTGCATTCAAAGCTTTGAGCATTAAACGTGGTTTGAGCTACGGTCATACCTCGGAAACGGCTTTTCACCCCTTGAGCCGCCACTTTCTCCTGAGCCAGAAAAGCTGCTCCCAGAGCTCCCATCACACCAAAATGCTCAGGAACAATAATTTCTGCCCCGAGTTCCAGTTCAAAAGCTTTTACAATACCCGGATTGGCCGCTACCCCGCCCTGAAAAAAGATCGGGCCGGCAATTTCTTTATTCTTTCCTACGTTATTAAGATAGTTGCGGACCATAGCCCGGCACAGGCCAGCCAAGATATCCGGCATGGCATGCCCCATCTGCTGTTTGTGTATCATATCCGATTCGGCAAAAACCGAACAACGTCCGGCAATTCTCACCGGATTCCGGGCCTGCAAAGCAATAGTGCCAAACTCATCAATCGGTATTCCTAAACGAGCAGCCTGTTGATCAAGAAATGAACCTGTACCGGCAGCACAAACCGTATTCATAGCAAAATCAACTACGACCCCATCTCTTAGCAAAATAATTTTAGAGTCCTGCCCCCCAATTTCCAGGATGGTTCGCACCTGTGGGTTGATCCGGGAAGATGCCACAGCATGAGCGGTAATTTCGTTCTTGACCACATCTGCACCCAAAAGCGTAGCTGCCAATTGCCTGGCACTTCCTGTCGTCCCTACACCTAAAATTTGCGCATCCGGTTCAATTTTTTCTCTAAGTACTCTGAGCCCTTCCTGAATCGTCGGCATCGGCCGTCCCTGTGTCCGCAGATATAGAGTGTGCTTTACCTTGCCACTCTCATCCAAAAGCACAAAATTAGTACTGACAGAACCGACATCGACTCCTAAGAAATATCTATTTTGCTCCAAAACCAAATTCACCCTCTCTTAAAATCCCGCCGGAACGGGAACGCTGCAAAAGATCGACAAAGGCTTCCAACCTCGTTTCCATCCCTGCTTTTCCTGTGTGTTCATCCACAACAAGGGTCATAATCGGTACTTTGTAGTCCTCCTGAATACGCGGCAAAATACTGGCAGCCACGATTTCCGGCATGCAGGTCAGGGGAAAGATCTGGATAATGCCATCGTATTTTGAGCGGGCAAACTCCACTGCCCCTCCCACTGTTTCCACCCCGTGCCCCCCTACAAAATGCTTCAAGTAGGGCTCGGCCAGTTTGGGATAATGTCCCATCGGGCGGTGTCCCTGGGCAACACCTTGGAAGACATGCTCTCCCACCCATCCTGACAGATAAATAGAACGATCTACCTCCACTCCAAGTGCTCCCAGGTATTTTTCCACATCCAGGGAGGTAAAGGAATCGAGTATTGTATATATTTCACCAACAATCCCGACTTTCAGTGGCAACTGATTTTCGTTTTTTGCCCTTTGCTTAAATTCTTCTATATTTGTTGCTTCCTCCACCCATGTAAGTACATCCGCCACTCCGGCATAACTCATTTTTTCCGCCAGCTTATACTGTGCCTTGGTAAAAATGTTCTCCACTGTCGTCCCTAAATAGGGTCTTGCCTGATGCACAAAATCTTCAATCTGGTCCAACACCACGCTTTTGTGATAGGCAAAATGAATGGCCTGCACAATTTTCAGCCATGAGTTTTTTTCTCCTGCCAGATACTTTATTCGTTTAGCCAGGCCAAGCAAGCTTCCGTTCGGAGGCTCCAACACGACGACATCATAAGGATAGCCGGCCTGATCGAGAATTTCTTTGGCCAGTTCCCCGTAATAACCGAAGCGGCAGGGGCCGACTCCTCCGGTAATCACCAGGGTATCCGCTCCCCGCTCTGCTGCCTCAATATAATTTCCCAGATTAAGCTTTAAAGGAAGGCAGGCTGATTCCGGTGCCAGTCTTATCCCTAGATCCAAAGCCTTCTTATTGTTGGGAGGAGGAACCACCACCTCAACGTTCAGCGATTCAAATAAGGTTTGAATCACAATCCAGGCATTTCCCATATGAGGAAAGGTTATTTTCACGAGTTTGCCTCCTTGCTATCATATCCAGAAAAGCTTCCAAACGGGTAACTAAGCCCGCTTCACCCGTATGTTCATCCAGCGTTATGACCATGTAAGGCTTATGGACCTTGCGAGCCTGGCTGGCAACCAGCTCTTCCGTCATCGAATCCGAACCGCAGCCAAAACAGGTAAGATAAATAATCCCCTCAATGGCCTGATCTTTGACATAACTGCTTCCCGCCCCATATATCTTTTGCGCATGGCTCCAAAACAGCGGTTTTCTTAACTGCTGCAAGCAGCTTTGTTGCTCCGCTTTCTCCACATTTTCAGAAACATAAATATAAGCCTGTTCCTCAAGCCGTTTAAGAAGATTGTGATTAACGTATCCTTCATAAATTAGGTAAGGATGACCGATCAATGCAATATGCGGCTTTTCCTGCCGCTTATTTTCATTTTGAGGATTCTCTGCTAAAATCCCTTCCGACATTTCCGGTAAGCTGCCCAAGGAACGCATGCAGGCTTCAAAGCTCCACCCTTTCAGCCTTTGCTTTTCATAAATCCCCTGCCACTCCTGAGCCTGTTTATAAGCTGAACGCACTTCCTTCCGGCCATATCCAAGTTCCCGGCCGAAGTTCTCCAACGCGGTCTGGACCTGCTTTCTGCCTTCCCGATAGTTAAGGGTGACGGTATAGATTTTTAACCGCGATGGAATGGCCGATTGTACCCCTTCAGGCAAGCCTAATATTTTCGGACAAAGATAGGTCTTTTCCTCCATACTGACCATCCGGGGCAAAAATACCCCATCCACATCGTCCAACTCATTGATATGCCCCACCAAAAGTTTTATGGGCAAGCACATCTCCGTATAGGCCTTTTTTAAACCGTTCTCCATAATTCCCTGGTTCGTGGGGCGGGAAGTTTTTAACTCAACACCAAGATAATGAAAAAAACCCGCCCAAAATGGATAATAGTCGTAATAATTCATGGCTCTTGGAAATCCTAACTTCAAGCTATGCACCCTCTCTTCCAAAATTCCCTGTCCACGTCCCTACTTCTCTTGCTTCTTTTCTTCCTGATGTCCTTCCGGTTGGCGAATCGGGTCCTGCGGTTTCAAGATGCTCGGACGGCGATTTTTGATCGGCACCGGAGAGCGTACCAGAATTGTAGCCAACGCTTTAATATCTAAAGGAATTAATGGCCACAAATAAGGAACTCCAAAGGATTTCGTCCGAACCAGCAGCAGAAAGGTCAGAGTTACTCCGATCAGCAAGCCAGGTAAACCCAACAAACCTGTACAGATCACTAAGAACAAGCGTACCAGACGATTGGCATGGGCAAATTCCGGACTTGGCGTAGCAAACGTTCCCACCGCCGCCATTGCAATATAAAGAAGGATCTCCTGTGAAAAAACACCGGTCTTGATTGCCACATCACCAATCATAAAAGTTGCCACTAAGCCTAGTGCCGTTGTTAAAGGCCCCGGGGTATGAATGGCAGCCATTCGCACCAGTTCAACGCCAAATTCTGCCATTAGTACCTGAACAAAAAGAGGAATCCTGCCAGTCTGAGGAACCCCCATGAACTGAAGCCATTGGGGCAGACTTTCAGGATTCAAAGCCACGCCCAGCCACAGCGGTAAAATATAAATAGAAATGAAAATCCCTACAAACCTGACCCAGCGGAGAAATGCTCCCACGATTGGTTCCTGCCTGTATTCCTCCGCATGCTGAACATGATGCCAAAAGGTAGCAGGAGCAATAATAACGCTGGGAGAAGTATCCACAATAATCAGCACATGACCTTCCAGAATATGCATAGCAGCAACATCAGGCCTTTCGGTATAACGGACACGGGGAAAAGGATTCCAGAATTTACTTCCCAGAATAAACTCTTCCACACTTTTTTCCGCCATGGGGATTCCATCAATACTGATATCCTTGATCTCATCCTTGATTTTCTTCACCAAATCCAGGTTAGTCACATTATCCAGATAAACAATGCATACATCGGTTTGAGAGCGGTCACCCACCTGAACAAGTTCCATGCGCAGGCTGGGATCGCGCAGACGCCGCCTGATCAATGCCGTATTCATGACCAAAGTTTCCACAAAACCGTCTCGGGAACCGCGCGTCACTCTCTCAATGTCCGGCTCACCCGGATTGCGGGCTGGATAGATCCGGATATCAGCTATTATCGCTTTGTCATAGCCTTCGACAAAGACAGCGATCGGTCCGGAAAGAAGAAAATAAATCACCTTATCCATGGTTTCCACTTCTTTGACATCCACACCGGTAATTCGATCCTCAATAAACTGAAGAACAGTTCTTACATCCTCCTTTTCGTGCTCGAACTGTTCATAGGCTGGTGTGACCAGTGTGTTCAAAAGGGTGGCCATAACCTGGGAATTGACCATGCCGTTAATCGAATAAATGGATACTTTCCTGCCCTTAATTTTGAGACTTCGCCACAGCACATCGAAACTTTCCGGTACTCCTAAGGTGGAATTCATGTACTCAATATTCTTTTCGTAATCTCCGGAGATCTTGCATTTATGCTTTTCCACCTCAGGTGATCTGGCTTTCAAGAAACTTCATCCCTTCTATCCTTTTGGATTAAAAGCTATCGCCATAATATACCCGAATAAAATGGCTGTGGCTATCCCTGCCGCTGCTGCTTCCACTCCACCGGAAAAGGCTCCGATCAGCCCGTGCGCATCTACGCCCTCCAAAGCTCCTTTTGACAAGGTATAACCGAATCCAGACAAAGGAATACTTGCCCCGGCACCTCCCCAATCAATTAAGGGTTTATACCAGCCCAAAGCACCCAGGATCGCTCCTCCGCAGACAAAGCTGACCAGGACGTGAGCCGGGGTAAAGTTTGGTTTTGTCAAATCCATCAAAAGCTGCCCAATCACACAAATCACACCACCCATTAAAAAAGCGGGTACAAGCATATTAAACATCATTGATTCCCCCCCATTAAGCTTCGATTACCACGGCATGGCCAATCGCAGGCATAGACTCACCCTGAAGGGCCGAGGTCGGGCTGTGCAAGGAACCGCTCCCCACCAACATCACCCTTTTCAGACGTCCGGCCGACAAATCCTGCATGATTTTTCCGGCAAAAACCACTGCGGAACAGCCGCAGCCACTCCCTCCCGCATGCATATCCTGATTGGGACTATACACGAGCATCCCACAGTCATTAAAATTATTTCCCATATCATAACCGCTTTTTTTCAGAACCTCTCTGGCTAAAGCCGATCCCACCGAACCTAAGTCACCTGTAATAATCAAGTCATAATCCTGGGGAGAACGGTTTAAATCAGTAAAGTGATTCAAAATCGTATCACAGACAGCGGGAGCCATTGATGCTCCCATATTATTTGTGTCTGTCTCTCCATAATCGATCACTCTTCCCAATGTGGCCGCTGTAATTCGCGGTCCGCTGCCCGATTCACCCAGCAGCAGACTTCCTGCTCCTGTCACAGTCCATTGCGCACTCATAGCCCTCTGTGTCCCCTGCTCAGTGGGCATTCTGAATTGACGTTCAGCAGCGTCATGATGACTTGATACTCCCAGTAATACTTTACGGGCAAAAAGCCCATCGATTAACATACTTCCCACAGCCATGCTTAAAGCCATGGTAGAGCAGGCTCCGAACAAGCCGATAAATGGCAAAGCCATTGATCTGGCAGCAAAATTCGACGAAATGGTCTGGTTGAGAAGATCTCCTGCCAGCATGTAGTCCACATCATCTGACTGTATACCTGCCTTTTGCAGTGCTCCCTGCAAAGCGCTTTCCAAAAGCTTGCTCTCAGCCCATTCCCAGGACTTCTGTCCGTTTATAGTATCTTTCCATATTAAATCGAAACTCGAAGCCAAAGGACCTTGTCCCTCCACTGGCCCAACTGATGAATATGAAGAAAGAATAACAGCCGGTTTGGAGAATACTACTGTTTGCTTTCCTACTCGCCGGGATTCCACCGTCAACCACCTCTTTTCTAAAATAAGTCAATAACGTACTTAATTAAACCAATAATAATAGATATAGATATGCCATAAACCAAAACCGGGCCGGCAACATTAAACATCCGAGCTCCCACTCCCATCACATAACCTTCTCTTTTAAACTCCATAGCCGGTGATACGATGGAATTGGCAAATCCTGTCACAGGGATAATTGATCCGGCTCCGGCAAATTTGCCCAGCTCGTCATACAGACCTAAGCCGGTGAACAGTGCGCCGATGAAAATCATGATGGCAGTGGCAACCGTTGAAGCTTCCACTTTAGGAAATCCTTTAATCACCAGATAATTTATAATCAATTGTCCGATGACACATATTCCGCCACCAACAACAAAGGCCCTGAGAGAATTCTTAAGTACCGTTGGTTTAGGTGTCATATTCTTGCTCATTACCTTATAGTCTTTCGCACTAACCGCAATGGTAGGTGCTCTCAGTTTTTGCTTCTGCATCAATATTTCCTCCTTTCTGCTTTAAGCAAACTCAAAGTTATTATGCAGCATTTCAACCCATTTTATACCATATAATTGCTTGTAAACTTTCCAACATTAAGCTTTTGGTTTTATGTTTTAGTAAATATTTATTATTTACTAGCAGGAAAAATTTGGATGTCGTCGAATTAGTAGTCATCAAACCTTAGTGGACAAATTTCTTAACCTTAAGGGGGGATGGTTTTAGCAATGGACAAAAAAGTAGAGCGTCAAACCCTGCTCCTGCGCTTAGATGGAGAATTAGATATGAAAACTGCCAATAATCTGCGCATAGAAATAGACCGGGAAATTGAGCGCCGGGGAATCCGTACAGTAATTCTTAATTTTCAAAATGTGGCATTCGTAGACAGTTCAGGCCTGGGAGTCATTTTAGGCAGATATAAGAAGCTGCTTGCTTTAGGGGGGAGAATTCTCATCACTTCCACCCCTCCCCACATTTATAAGATTATGGAATTATCCGGTTTGCCTAAAATTATTAAATTCTATGCTGATGAGGCATCAGCTGTCGAAGAAGGAAGGGGAGCATAATATGAAAATGAATGAGTTAAGCCTGACGTTTTCCAGTATACCCGACAATGTAAGTGTTGCCCGTATGTTGATTGCCTCTCTGGGTTCTCAGCTGGATCTTTCCATCAATGATATTGAAGAAATCAAAGTTGCCGTATCGGAAGCTGTGTCCAATGCCATTATTCATGGTTATGGGAACCGGGAAGACTGTCTGGTGCAGTTAAAAATCAATATTGACGAAGAAAGTTTTGCTATCCGGATTCAAGATCAGGGCTGCGGCATTCCTGATGTGGAGAAAGCCATGCAACCTGCGTACAGCACTGATCCTGAGCGCATGGGCTTGGGTTTTGTCTTTATGCAATCGTTCATGGATGAACTCCAAGTGGAATCAACGGTTGATCAGGGAACGACTGTAAGTATGGTTAAGTTTCTCAAACAAAATCCAACCTCCTCGCATTAGGAGGGATAATTATGATTCAACGTCTGACAGAAATGAATCTGCCCCGCTTTCCCCTTCTCTCCGACACGGAAATGATGGAACTTCTTCAGGCAGCCCAGACAGGAGATGAAGCAGCCAGAGAACGGTTGATTAATTGTAATCTGAAATTAATTTTTAATTTGGTACAGCGTTTTGCCCATCGAGGATACGAAATTGAAGACCTCTTTCAAATAGGAACGATCGGACTTATCAAAGCTATCGACAAATTTGATTTTACATATGGTGTAAAATTCTCCACCTACGCCGTTCCTATGATCATTGGAGAAATTCGCCGTTTTTTGCGTGATGATCATCCGATCAAGGTTCCCCGCTCGTTCAAAGAACTGGTCTACAAAGCCAACCGTGTCCGTGATCAGCTTTCCGCAACGTTAGGACGTGATCCTACCATAGGAGAAATTGCGGAAGAACTTGGAGTTGACCGGGAAGAAATCGTCTCTGCTTTAGAAGCAGTCCAAACGCCTTCTTCCATCCACGATACGCTCTACCAGGATGATTCAGATCCGATCTATGTTTTAGATCAATTGCCACAGGAAAAAGATCTGGAACCAAGCTGGTTCGAAAAAATTGCCTTGAAGGAAGTGCTTGACAAGCTGCCTGATCGGGAAAAACGGGTTTTATTGATGCGCTTTTTCGAAGATAAGACGCAAAGTGAAATTGCCGGGCAGCTTAATCTTTCCCAAGTCCAGATTTCCCGTATTGAACGCGCAGCCCTCCATCGCATTCGTACTTTGCTCCAGATTTCCCCTGAAACAGAAGAGTAAGCTCATGCCGTTCTAAGGTGCAAAACAGTAAAACATCATAAAAACAGCACAAAAACAGCAGTAATATTTACAAGTATTATTGCTGTTTTTGCATATATATCTTTTAATAATATTTGTATTGCAGGATAATTAAAATATAATATTAGTAAACAATTGTAAAATATTAATACAATAAGTAATAGATAAAATTTATGTTACACTATGAAGTCATTGAGGAGGAACAATATGATAAAATTAGAAACTGAAAGATTAAAGTTATTGCCTTTACAAGTGGACAACCTTGCTTTAGCTGTAGATAACTATAGTGAAATGGAGACTAATTTGGGGTTAATAGTTACTAATACAGTTCTTGATGATGAAATGAAGTATGCAATGAAAGTAAGGTTAAGAAAGGTACTTGAAGATGTTAAAAATTATTTATGGTTAACAAATTGGGCAATAGTTCTTAAAGAAGAAAATCGTATAATTGGATATATTATGATTAAAGGCTATCCTAATGAAAATGGTGAAGTAATTGTGGGATATAGTATTGAAGAAAAATATAGAAAGAAGAGATATGCCACGGAAGCCTTAAAAGGATTAACTGAATGGATTTTTGAAAATCCGAAGGTGGTGTGTGTAATCGGAGATACTGAAAAGGATAATATACTATCACATAAAGTATTAGAAAACGTGGGTGCTGTTAAGTATAAAGAAACTGACGAATTAATATGGTGGAAGATTGAAAACAAAAACCAAAAAAATATTAATATATTTTAGATAATAAGGTGTAGAAATAATAATAATTTATACAGCAGCTTATGTATCCTGGAAGACTACCTGAATAAGGCAAAAACGAGCTTAAGCTCTGCCTTATGGCAGGGCTTCTGGCTCGTTATATAGTGCGACAAACTGGGATTTATCACTATCTTTGGAAAATAAGATCCACAACCAGCACCTTACCGCTCGGACCCATCTTTACAGGGAAGTATCCTGCGTACTTATAGCCTCCTTTGGCCTGCTCCTCTATTACGCTTCTGTGCTCTTCTGTCTCAGC
>JAEWCM010000066.1 GCA_023390635.1 Bacillota bacterium | reverse complement strand
GGCAAATTAACAGTTACTCCATCGTCAAAATCAACTTCGATAAACATTTCCCGGGGCTTGACCGTATCATCCGAATGCAGTTCGACGGTCGGCTTCGTCAGAAAGGTATAGCCTGCTCTCGTGCCCTCCGCATAAAGATACTTGGAAAGTTCCAGTAAAAAAGTATCCCCAAAACTGGCTAAAGGTCCCCAATCGTCAGCATGAAGAAATACCCGGTAGACATTAGGGACATAAACCTGAGAAATACTAACCTGCTTATTTTTGAACATAGCCTTAGCCAATTCTTTAGCTATCTCTACCGGCTGCAATCTGGATGCGTTTTTCTTAAAAGCCCCGGTAAAGAGCATCTCAGCCACTCCCTCAAATCGGGCTAATAAGTTCATGAATCACTCACACTCCCAACGGCGGCGAAGCTGTCCACAAGCAGCTTCGATATCTGTCCCCTTTTCCTCTCGGATTGAAACTGGAATACCGGCCTGCTCCAACACTTTAGCCACCTTATTGATCTGTTCTCTGCTCGGGCGAGCTGTCTCAGTTCCCTGTACCGGATTTATCGGAATTAAATTGACATGTCCTAATTGACCCTTGAGTAATTCGCCAAGGTTCCAGGCAAATTCTTCTGTAGCCGTACTCGCCATTAAGGCTACTTCGAAAGTTACTCTGCGGTGGGTTTTCAATGCATAACTGCGGCATGCCTGCATAAGTTCGGGTAAAGGATACCGGCGGTTAATGGGAACAAGGTGATTTCTCACTTCATCATCAGGGGAGTGAAGAGAAACTGCTAAACCGACTTGTGGATTGTCCTCGGCCAACTGATAAATTTTAGGAACAATTCCGCTGGTTGAAATAGTCATCCTCCGCATTCCGATATTCTGCCCCTGCTCATGGTTCAAAATCTTTATCGCTTTCATCACTGCTTCATAATTCAGGAAGGGCTCTCCCATCCCCATAAATACCAAATTAGTTACTTGAAATTCAAAATCTTCAAGCCGCAAATGCCTGGTCACATCCAGCACCTGCCCGACAATCTCTCCCGGGGTAAGATCGCGCTTAAATCCGCTCATTCCGGTAGCACAGAAAGAGCAGCCGACGGCACAGCCAACTTGTGTGGATAGGCAAAGGGTATGCCGGTCTCTGTGGCGAGTCCGCTCGTAATCCATCAAGACACACTCTACTGTCTCTCCATCTGGCAATCGGAATAAGTATTTGCGGGTCCCATCCTTGGAACGCAATTCACGCAGCATTTCCAAAGGATATATATCCCCACCCTCTGCCAAGCGTTTTCTGTCCATTTCTCCGATATTCTTCATTTCCTCCCAGGCATGAATTCCTTTTTTTTGAATCCACTGAAAAACCTGGGTTCCTCGAAAAGGTTTTAAACCGGCCTGAGCACAAAATTCTGTTATCTCAGCTAAAGTGTATCCCCGTAATTCTGATCTTTCCAATATTATTCACCCAAATCATTCCTGCTAAACTTCCGAGCGGTAAAATTTTGCCAGAAAAAAACCATCTGTTCCATGTTTATGTGGAAAAAGCTGGAGCATTCCTTTTTTAGCCTGACTTTCATCCTGCTTATCTACTAAGAAAAAGGCCAGACTCTCCCTTAAATCCACCGGAATAAACTCAGGATGATTTTGGCGGAAAGCCTTTATCACTTCAAAGTTTTCTTCCGGCTCTAAAGTACAGGTTGAGTAAACCAGTTCTCCTCCTGCTTTAACTTTCTGAGCTGCCTCCTCCAGTATTTGACGCTGCAGCACAGGCAATTCTTGCAGTTCTTTTTCATCTTTATGCCAACGCATATCAGCTTTGCGGCGCAACACTCCCAGCCCCGAACACGGAGCATCCACCAACACCTTGTCCATCGACTGAGCGTCTACTCCTGAAAGCTCACGGGCATCACCTAATTTGGCCTGAATATTACAGATACCTAGCCGGGCTGCTAAATTTTCAATGATTTCTATCTTGTGGGGATGAATATCAAAAGCCCAAATCTCGCCCTCATTATTCATCAACTGGGCTAGATGACTAGTCTTTCCCCCTGGAGCACTGCATGCATCCAGAACCTTCTGCCCCGGCTGCGGATTCAAAAGAGGCGCCACCAGTTGGGAACTCTCATCCTGGACGGTAAAAAATCCTTGTGCATAGGAATCTAATTGCTCTAAAGCACCAAAGCCTCCCATCAGGCGAATTCCGTCTTTTACCCTTGTTCCCTCTTCTCCTGCTACTCCTTCCGTCCTCAATTGACCCAATAATTCAGAACGGTCAATCTTCAGCGTATTAGTGCGCAGCCAGACCGAAGGGGCTTCATTATTAGCCTGACACAGCCTTTCTGTCTCAGCCAAACCCATTCGCTTCCACCAACGCTTCACCATCCATTCAGGATGGGAATAACGGACAGACAAATAGCGGACAGGTTCCTTTTCCTGATCGGGCCAGGTAATGTCTTTTTCCTGTCGTATAACCTGACGGAGCACGCCATTGACCAAAGGGGCAAATTGAGCGTGCTTCGCTTTTGTCATCTCCACCGCTTCATATACCGCGGCTGCCAGAGGAATCTTATCCAAATAATAAATCTGAAACGCTCCCACCCGCATAATTTCCCGAACCTCTCCCGGAAGAGCAGACAAGGATTTGCGCAGGTGTTGCCGTAAAATATAATCCAAGGTCATCCGATATTTGAGCACACCGTTCACCAGCATGGTAGCGAGTTGACGGTCTCTTCCATCAGACAGCCGATTTAAATTCTTCTGCAGAAGCAAATTGGCATATGCTTTTTCCTCTTCGACCCGAAGAAGGAGCTGCACGGCCAAAGAACGGGCACTTATCTTCATGATTTTGCCAACCTCTTATTCCTCACGGTCTCTGGCAATCAACAGAAGGCGCACCAGTTCAAGCACCGCCACCAGTGCTGCCGCCACATAAGTGAGAGCTGCCGCACTAAGAACCTTACGGGCGCCTCCCACCTCATCCCGGCCTAAAATACCCTCGCTCTCCAACAAGCTCATGGCCCTGTTGCTGGCATTAAACTCTACCGGCAGGGTCACCACCTGAAACAGGACAGCGGCGGCAAAAGCTACGATTCCGATCTGGAGCAGCCAGTCAAGCTTAGGCATCAAAAGAGCCACAAAGATCAGGATAGGCCCTAATTGAGAACCGAAGTTGGCTACCGGTACCAAGCTGGCCCGCAAGCGCATCGGGTAGTACTCCTTGTCATCCTGAACGGCATGGCCTGTTTCATGGGCAGCTACTGCCACAGAAGCCAGTGAAGTCCCCCTGTAGACATCTTCACTCAAACGAACCACTTTCCCCCTCGGGTCATAATGGTCAGACAAGCGCCCATGGGTCATCTCCACCTGTACATCGTGCAATCCGTTGCGGTCCAGAATCATTCTGGCGGTCTGTGCTCCGGTGTATCCCCGCTCAGATTTCACCTGAGAATATTTACTGTAGGTCGAAGATATCTTGAATTGAGCATAAATCGTTAACAATATAGCTGGTATTAAAATAATAATCGTTGAATCCCAAAAAAACATTGGTCTCCTCCTCCTTCATTCCTCATTGCATTTCCAAATCCATCGCCTTTAAAGGGGGATGTTGTTCTTCTATTATATTAGATACTGAACAAAGTACCAAATTTATAACTCTAATTTAACCTCTATTCCCTATTCTAAACGTTCGCCGGTTTGAATATGACGGCCCAGAATAAAATCCCGGCCTGACATTACCTTCTTCCCCGCAGGCTGAACCTGGGTAATTAAGAGAAAGCCTTCCCCTGTCCGAACTACAAATCCATCTTCTTTAAACTCCACGATCGTACCCGGAATATCTCCTTCAGGCATATCTTTCATCTCGTTGTGCTCTGAATCAAGCTTGCTCTGCCATATTTTCAGGACTTCATCCCGCCATAAAGCAAACGCGCCGGGCCAGGGATTTAAGCCTCGGATTTGATTGTGCAGCTTTATATTGCTTTGATGCCAATCCAGCTTTTCATGTTCTTTTTTCAGTAGAGGGGCATAAGTAGATTCTCCTGTCTGTGACACAGGCTTGACTCCACCTAACACAAGTTTATCCAAAGTCTGTACGATCAATTCCGCTCCGGTCCGACTTAAACAGTCATGAATTTCACCCGCCGTAGCCTCAGGGGAAATGGGAATCTCCTTTTTCAGCAGCATATCACCTGTGTCCAGGCCCTGATCCATCAACATCGTTGTAATCCCTGTCTTTGTTTCTCCATTGATCACCGCCCATTGAATGGGAGCGGCGCCCCGATAAGCAGGCAGGAGTGAACCATGAACATTAATACAACCATGAGAAGGCATCTGTAAAATCGCCTGTGGTAAAATCTGCCCATAAGCTACCACAATAATGGCCTCAGGCTTTAATTCAGCCAAAGCAGCTACCGCCTGTGGATCTTTTACCTTTTCCGGCTGGTATACCGGCAACTGATGGGATAAGGCACATAGTTTCACCGGACTGGGCCTTAGCTGTTTGCCCCTCCCGGCCGGCCGATCCGGTTGGGTAAAAACTCCTGCCACTTCGTGTCCGGCAGCAATCAAGGCCTCTAAAGAAGGTACCGCAAATTCCGGGGTCCCCATAAATACCAATCGCATAAGCAAACTCCTTTACGCCCGATAAGTCTTTGAGGCCAGATCCACAAACAAGATGCCCTCCAAATGATCAAACTCATGCTGAAAAGCTCTGGCCAGCAA
>JAEWCM010000032.1 GCA_023390635.1 Bacillota bacterium | reverse complement strand
GTGTTTGATGTGATTGATCAGACCTTGTCTCAATATGATGTGCAAAGAGTAACCCAAGTTAAATTAAAAGTTGGGCAGATGACGAATGCCGAACCAGATGCACTGAGATTTGCGTTTGAGGCTTTTTCCAAAGATACGGTCTGTGAAAATGCACAGTTAATCATAGAGCAGGTTCCGGTGAGAGGGCGCTGTGATGAATGCGAAAAAGAATTCGAGGTAGAGCAGTTATTTTTTTTCTGCCCGTTTTGTCAATCACCAAAAGTAAAAATTATTGAAGGTGAAGAACTTTTATTAGAAAGTTTGGAGGTAGAGTAGTAAATGAATGGAGAACGCAGAGAAATTGCTGTTAAAGCAAATTTGTTAGGAGCTAATGATAATCAGGCAGAGGTAAATCGTAATCATTTTAAAAAACATCATTGCCTGACCATTAATATTATCAGTTCGCCAGGTTCAGGAAAGACAACATTATTGGAGAAGACTTTAGGACGTTTAAGGCCAGAGTATAATGCCGGAGTCATTGAAGGAGACATTTTTACGACCAAAGATGCCGATCGTATTGCGGCACACCAGGTTCCGGTAGTCCAAATCAATACGGGCGGAGGGTGTCATCTGGACAGCAAGATGGTGGAAAAAGTGCTGCCTGAATTTGACTGGAATAAAATGGACCTTATGGTGATAGAGAATGTAGGAAATTTAGTTTGCCCTGCTGACTTTGACTTGGGGGAGGCCTTTAAAGTGGCTGTACTGAGTATTGTGGAAGGTGATGACAAGCCTGCCAAATACCCGGTGATTTTTCGGAATGCAAAGGTGGCAATTATAAATAAAATAGACTTAAAAGACTTTACCGATGCTAGCATTGAGAATATGAAAAGAGATATCGTGGCTATTAATCCGGAAATAAAGATCTTTGAGCTGTCGTGCCGGACCGGTGAAGGTTTGGATCAGTGGATTGAATGGCTCAAAGTACAAATTAAGTCCTATCAGGAGAAGTGATTCCTTTGGAACAAAAATTAGAAAAAGCTTTATGGTATTTAAAACAGGGCCAGTTGGAAGAAGCAGAAAAAATGCTTAAGGAATACTTGGTCTTAGATCCGGACAATGCGTTGGCTCATAACAAGTTAGGTGTTATTTATGCTGAAAGGCAATCTTTTTCTGAGGCAAAGAGTGAATTCGAAAGGGTTTTAGAGTTAGAGCCTCAATCTGCCAATGCCCTAAATAATCTGGGAAACCTGGAGCGGGAAGAAGGAAATCTTACCGCGGCCAAAGAGTATTATTCTAAGGCTATCGAAATAGATCCTGAATATGCTGTAGCCCATAATAATTTAGCGGTAATCTATAAGCAATTAAATCAATACAAAGAGTTTGTCAAAGAGATGAAACTGGCTAAAAAACTGGAGCAGAAGCAAGCTTTAAATCCCCAAGGCTTTAAGTCTTTGCGCCAGGTTTGGGAAAATTTCCGATCACGGAAAAAGAGAGAAGAGCGTTCTTAAGTAAAAATTTAAAAGCTATGTATTATAAATATCATCTATAGCATTAATATAAATCTGTCAGAAGTATCTATAAGTCTGTCAGAAACGCGAAGAGACTCGCAGACAAAAAAGGGGCTGTGTGAAAACACAGCCAAGAGAAACCGCTAGAAATCGTTAGATTTCGGCGGTTTCTCTGCGTATTGAGAAGATAAAATGGTATAATTGAGACAAGGAATAAACGAGAGATAGGCAGGTGTTTTCTTCTTGTCTAAGCCAGGTAAAAAGGTTCATAATAAGGTCATTTTTAAAGAGTACAACCAGAATCAACTCAGTTTACCGATGGATTTGGAATGTCTCATTCCTCCAAATCATATGGTCCGGGTCATCAATTCTACCATTGATCAAATGAAGCTGGAACCTCTTTTGGCTCAATATCCCGGAGGGGGACGATCCAGCTATCATCCCGTGATGATGACTAAGCTCCTCGTCTATGCTTATGCTGATCGAATTTTTTCCAGCCGTCGTATCGAAAAAGCAGCGCGCGAAAACATCATGTACATGTGGCTGTGCGGAGGAAATAGCCCGGATTTTAAGACGATTAACAGCTTTCGGGGAGAACGCATGAAGGATGTGCTGGTTGGAATTTTCAGTGAAGTGGTAGAACTTTTACATCAGCAAGGCTACATCAAACTGGAAAATTACTTTTTAGATGGAACAAAGATCGAAGCGAATGCCAATAAGTACAGCTGGGTCTGGGGAAAATCAACGAAACGTTACAAAGCAAAGTTGCGGGAAAAGTGTCTAGAACTCTTTGAATTTGCGGAGTTAATGAATGAAAAAGAAAATAGCGAGTATGGGGAAGGCAATCTGGAGGAGCTGAGTGAAGAAAAACCGATCGACGCCCAAGCCATTGAAGAGGCCGTTCAACGGATTAATGAACGACTGGACATAGATCCTCACCAAAAGAAGCTGATCCAAGCCAAACGCGTGCTGCTTAAAGATTATTTACCCCGAATGAAGAAATACGAAAAGCAAGAAGAGCTGCTGGCGGAGCGTAACAGTTATTCGAAAACCGATACCGATGCGACCTTTATGCGAATGAAAGAAGATGCCATGAAAAACGGGCAGTTAAAGCCCGGTTACAATGTGCAGATCGGAACGGAAAATCAATTTGTGGTAGGATATAGCATCCATCAATCGGCAGGCGATACGACCTGCATGAAAGAACACCTGGAAGAGTTGAAGAAGCAGCTCGGGGGTAAGAGGCCGGGCAATCTCGTGGCCGATGCCGGGTATGGCAGTGAAGAGAATTATGAGTATCTGGCAAAAGAACACCTGGGGAACTATGTCAAATATAATACGTTTCATCAGGAAGCCACCGTGAAGTGGAAATCCGATCCAACTCGGGTTCAGAATTGGGAGTATGATGAACAGAAAGACGAATACCATTGTGGTTTTGGCCGAGTCCTAAGATTTCAGTACATAAAAACGCAGAAAAGTAAAACGGGATACCGGAGCAGCATCCGAGTCTATCAAAGCGAAGGATGTCAGGATTGCCCCTATCGAAAGCGTTGTATCAAACAGAGTAGTAATCCGAATTTCAAGAAACAGATCTACATTAACCTTAAAGGCAAAGAGCTTAAAGCCGAAGCACGGATGAATCTGACCAGCGAATACGGACTGAAAATGCGCAGCTTAAGACCAGTAGAGGTAGAAAGTGTCTTTGGAGATATTAAGGGGAATTTTGGCGTGCGACGATTTGTCCTTAAGGGGTTAGAGAAGGTTAAACTGGAGTGGGGGTTACATTGTATGGCTCATAATATGAGAAAACTGGCTGCAGTCTTGAGATAGACTGCCAGCCAGTTAATTCTTTATTCTAGAATTGTTTTTGCATGGGGCCGTGTGAAACTTTGATAAGTTTCAACACAGCCCCTTTTTTGATCAGATTATACAAATATACACTGATGAAGATATAACTGTATTAGTACAAAAAACAAAATATTGACACTTTATTGTAATAGATATACAATATCCATACATTGGCCATTGTCATACAATAAACACTGGGTTCCGGATGTCTTGTATAGTAGAAAAGCAGGGAGGTAGGAATACAGGGAAAGTATTTGCACAGGGCTATATTAAAAAAGTCACTAGTTTTTAAGTGTACTAAGTTAAAAGGGGAAACTATTAGAATGGAAGGAAGGTTAGTATTGATGAAAAAATTCTTGAGTTTAGCAACAGCAAGTATCCTTCTCTTTGGAATGCTTGCCGGATGCGGTACAACAGGTGGCACCTCCGGTTCTAAAGGTGAGACAGGCGATATTCTAGTTGGCGGCGATTTGGAACTAACCGGCAAGGTAGCAAGTTATGGAACGTCAACAAATGAGGGTATTAAATTAGCTTTTAAGCAAGTTAATGAAAAGGGCGGGGTCTTAGGAAGACAGATAAAATGGATTACCGCCGATAATAAATCTGATGCCGGAGAAGCTACGGCAGCTGCTACCAAACTAATGACGGAAAATAAGCTTTCAGCCATGATTGGTGCGGTGGCCAGTACTAACACTTTGGCGATGGTTCCTGTAGCAACAGAAAACAAAATACCTTTAATCACTTCCGCTTCAACCAACAGTGACGTTACAGTGAAAGATGGCAATCTCAATGAATGGATATTCAGAAGTTGCTTTATTGATCCTTTCCAAGGCCAAGTGGCGGCCAATTATGCTTCTAATAACCTAAAAGTAAAGACTGCTGCGATGCTGGTAGATAACAGCAGTGATTACTCCAAGGGGTTGGCTAGTGAGTTTAAGAAACAGTTTGAGAAAAACGGCGGTAAAATTGTTGGCACTGAAAACTTCACAGCAGGGGATAAGGATTTTAAAGCCGTTCTGACTCGGATTAAAGGCACGAATCCGGACCTGATCTTTGTGCCTGGCTATTATGCTGAAGTGGGAATTATCATCAAGCAAGCGCGGGATGCAGGCATTGAAGCGGCTATGTTAGGCGGCGACGGCTGGGATTCTCCGGAGCTGATAAATATTGCTGGGGCTGCCAGCTTAAATAAGGCCTATTTTGTTAACCATGTGTCTGCTGATGATCCTTCCGTGAAGCCTTTTGTTGACGCTTATAAGGCTGAATATAGTAAAGATCCTGATGCTTTAGCTTTCCTTGGTTACGATGCTGCTAATATATTGGTGAAGGCGATTGAAAATGCAGGCAGCTCTGATCCGGAAAAGATTAAAGATGCCTTAGCCAATATTAAGGATTTCGATGGGATTACAGGCAAAATCTCTATTGATCCTGCGACCCATAACCCTGTGAAGAGTGCGGTTGTTATCGAGCTTAAAGATGGTGTGCAAACCTTTTCAGCTCGTGTTAACCCTTAAAACTTCTATTATTGACTAAGAAAAAGAACAAACGTTTGCGGACATGAAAAACGTTAATCTAAATAGTATGCAGTAGGCAATAAAGAAGTTTTAACTTCTTTATTTGACAGAATGAACCCCGGTCAAATGGCTTGTGGAAGCAGTTGACCGGGGTTTTGTTTGTATACCAGATGGACATTGCAGATAGAAGACTATCTGTATTAGAACAAAAACAAGATATTGACACCTTATTGTAATAGGTATACAATATGCATCGTCGGCATTGTCATATAACAATTAACAGAGTCTGCGTTTTTTGTATAGTAGGTGAAGCAGGAAGGTAGGAAAAGGGCAGAGTAGTTGCACAAGAGTTAAACATGGTTTGAGTTAAAGGGGAAAACATTAAAACGGAAGGTAGGCTATATAAATGAAAAAATTCTTAAATCTGGCAATAGCGAGTGTACTCGTTCTGGGAATGCTTGCCGGATGCGGCACGACCAATACTACAGGGGGCTCGGGCGATATTCTGATTGGCGGTGACATGGAGCTTACCGGAAAAGCGGCTAGCTTTGGTACCTCAACTAATGATGGCATCCAATTGGCCTTCAAGCAAGCGAATGAAAAGGGCGGTGTCTTAGGGAGACAGATAAAATGGATTACCGCTGATAATAAATCTGATGCGGCAGAAGCGACCGCGGCGGCTACAAAGCTAATGACGGAAAATGAGCTTTCAGCTATGATCGGAGCGGTAACCAGCACCAATACTTTGGCTTTAGTGCCGGTTGCAACGGAGAACGAAATTCCTGTAATTACTCCGACAGGAACCAATAGTGATATTACAGTAAAGGATGGAAAGCTGAACGATTGGATTTTTCGGAGTTGCTTTATTGATCCTTTCCAGGGAAAAATGGCGGCTAATTTTGCCGCTAGTACTCTCAAGGTAAAAACGGCGGTTATGTTAATAGATAACAGCAGTGATTATTCCAAGCAGTTGGCCAGTGAATTTAAGAAACAATTTGAGACGAGCGGCGGAAAAATCGTCGGGACAGAAAATTATACGGCGGGAGATAAGGATTTCAAAGCGGTTCTGACTCGAATTAAGGGAGAAAATCCGGAGCTGATTTTCGTGCCCGGCTACTATTCAGAAGTGGGCATCATTGTTAAACAAGCCCGGGATGCGGGAATCGAAGCAACTCTGCTGGGAGGAGATGGCTGGGACTCTCCGGAACTGATCAATATAGCCGGAGCTTCTAATCTGAATAAAGCTTATTTTGTGAACCACGTTTCTGCCGATGATCCTTCTGTGAAAACCTTTGTTGATGCCTATCAGGCCGAATATAATAAAAAGCCTGACGCATTTGCTTTCCTGGGATATGATGCGGCTAACATGCTGATTAAGGCCATTGAAAATGCAGGCAGCTCCGACCCAAAAAAGATCAAGGATGCTTTGGCTAATATTAAGGATTTTGAAGGAATCACTGGTAAAATTTCCATTGATCCGGCTACCCATAACCCTGTAAAGAGCGCCGTCATAATTGAACTTAAAGATGGCGTGCAAACATTCTCTGCCCGTGTTAACCCTTAAAACAGCAATACTCAAAGGGAGAAAAAAGGACAAACGTTTACGGACAGGAAAAACGTGTTATAAGACACGTGAATAGTATTGACATGGTAACCTAGAAAATATAAAATAGGCTTAAATTTAGAAGTTGTTCAACTTCTGACTTTGGCAGAACCTACCCCGGTCAAATGGCTTTTGGAATCAGTTGACCGGGGTTTTCTAATCAAATGGGCATGCGGAGGTGGGAAGAAGAGCAAATTTAGGGGGAAAAAGTTCGGTTGTTTAGGGGATTTACTTTAGGGGATTTAGTAAAGAGGAGGAGAAAAGAGAATGAGAATTAAAAAATTAATAACCTTAGCCACGATAACGGCATTGACTGTTACGCTGGCTGCTGGTTGCGGAACCGGAGGAGACTCAGGTTCTTCGGGAAAAGCAATTAAGATTGGCAGTAATCTGGAGCTGACCGGCGGAAATGCTGCCTATGGCCAATATGCTGAAAAAGGAATCAAGATGGCCATTGAGGAGCAAAATGCAGCCGGCGGAGTTTTGGGTGGTACTCAGTTGGAATACGTCGCTGGTGACAACAAGTCAGATAATGCGGAAGCCACAGCCACTGTTACACGGTTGATCAGCCAGGAAAATGTGACGGTAATTATTGGGGCGACCACTAGCGGAGATACCATTGGTGCTTCTCAAGTGGCAACAGATAATGAAGTACCGATGATTAGCCCAACAGGTACCAATGAGAGAGTGACCAATGAAAATGGTCAATTGAAAAAGTGGATTTTCAGAGCATGCTTTATCGATCCTTTCCAAGGTGAAGTAGCCGCTGATTTCGCCTTAAATACTTTGAAAGCAAAAAATGCTGTTATCTTTACAGATTTAAAGAGCGATTATGCTAAAGGCCTAGCCGAAAGCTTTGAGAAAAATTATACAGCCAACTCGGGAAAAATTGTTGACAAAGAGAATTACAATGGTGGGGATAAAGACTTCAAGGCAATTTTGACAAAGGCCACTGCAAGTAAACCGGATCTAATTTATGTTCCCGGTTACTATCAGGAAGTAGGATTATTGGTAAAACAAGCCCGTGACGCTGGATATACCGGTGCTATCATGGGGGGTGACGGTTGGTCTTCACCTGAACTTGTTAATATTGCCGGTGCGCAGCCTTTGAATAACACTTATTTCACCAATATGATGGCTATGGATGATCCACAGCTGGCTGACTTCAACAGCAAGTTTAAATCTAAATATGGAATTGACCCTGATGCTTATGCCGCAATGGGTTATGAAACAACTAAGATGGTGATTCAGGCGATTGAAAATGCAGGCAGTGCTGATAAAGCTAAAATCCGGGATGCTCTGGAAAACCTGAAGGATTTCAAAGGCCTGACAGGAACCGTAAATATGGATCCAAAAACACATAATCCGGCCAAGAGTGCAGTTATTTTGGAAAATAAAGATGGTAAGCAAGTGTTCTTAACCAGTGTAGCTCCGAAAAACTAGCAGATCTTTTTAATAGGCGTAGAGAGGAGGGGAAAGCCCTCCTTTCTATGCGAAAGATAGGAGTGAGAAAATGGATATTGTACAGTTTTTGCAGCAAACTGTAAATGGGCTTTCACTGGGCAGTATTTATGCGTTAATAGCCTTAGGCTATACTATGGTATATGGTATTATTAAATTAATTAATTTTGCTCACGGTGATATTATGATGGTGGGGGCGTATTTAGGTTGGTTTGCAACCACGGTTTTGGGCCTGCCTTTTTTACCTGCACTTCTTTTTGCTATGGTAGGATGTGCCCTGATTGGTGTAATTATCGAGCGGATCGCCTATAAACCTTTGCGTAATGCGACCCGGATTGCAGCCCTGATCACCGCGATCGGTGTTTCTTTCTTTCTTGAATACGGCGGAATGCTTCTAGTTTCAGCCAGAGTTCGCACTTATCCTGCAGTTTTTCCTGACCAGGTTTATCATTTTGCGGGGATCACGTTTAAGTACGGAGATGTCGTAATGTTAGGAACGGCAATCGTTTTAATGGTCTTGCTACATTTTATTATTCAGTATACTAAGGTTGGGAAATCAATGCGTGCTGTTTCTTTTGACCAAAGTGCGGCAGCCTTGATGGGAATTAACGTTAACAATACTATTTCTGCCACCTTTGCCATTGGCTCTGCCTTAGCGGCTGCTGCCGGAGTTTTAATGGGGGTTTACTTCAACACCATCGATCCTCTTATGGGAATTATCCCCGGCATGAAGGCTTTTGTTGCAGCAGTGCTTGGCGGAATCGGTATTATTCCCGGAGCAATGGTAGGGGGGCTGGCCTTAGGCTTAATTGAGACTTACGTTAGTGCTTTGGGGGCTTCGACCTGGCGGGATGCAGTGGCTTTTATCGTGCTGATTTTAGTTTTAATTGTTAAGCCGAGTGGTCTGTTCGGCAAAAATGTTCGTGAGAAAGTGTAGGTGAGAAAAATGGGCAAATTATTCAATTTAAAGAATGTTGTTTCTTTAGTCGGCATTGTGCTTATCTATGCGATTGTTCAAGTGCTCATTCTCATGGACATCATGCCGAAGTTTTATGGCCTAACCTTGATTAGTATTTGTATCTATATTATTTTGGCTGCCAGTCTCAACTTAATTAATGGTATTACAGGGCAGTTTTCAATCGGGCATGCAGGGTTCATGGCGATCGGAGCTTATGTCTCGGCAATTTTCACGGCCAAACTTCATTTGCCCTTATTATTGGCACTCCTTGTCGGAGCTCTGATTGCGGCCATTGCAGGCTTTCTGATTGGGTTGCCTACTTTGCGCTTGAACGGAGATTATCTGGCGATCGCTACCTTAGGATTAGGAGAGATCGTGCGTATTTTCTTTTTGAATATGGAATATGTGGGAGGAGCAGCAGGATTGTCTGTTCCTAAACATGTTGATTGGACCTGGGCATTCTGGGCTATGGCGCTCAGTGTGATTCTGATCCGGAATTTCATTAATTCCACCCATGGCAGAGCCTGTATTTCAATTCGTGAAAACGAAATTGCTGCTGAGGCTATGGGTATTAATACTACCAAATACAAGGTAATGGCATTTACGATCGGCGCCCTGTTTGCAGGGTTGGCAGGAGGTTTGTATGCTAACTATTATTATTTGATTCAACCGGGGACCTTCGGTTTCCTCAAATCCTTTGATATTTTGGTGATGGTAGTACTTGGAGGCCTAGGCAGTATCACCGGCAGTATCGTAGGAGCAATCGTGATGACGGCACTTGGCGCTATCTTAGCAAGCTTCCCTGATTTGAGAATGGTAATTACGGCATTGCTTCTGATCGTCATGATGATTTTCCGGCCGGCAGGGCTATTAGGAACGAAAGAATTCCGCTTAAATTTTCTGGGAAAGAAGGGTGAGTAATAATGCTTCTAAGTATTAAAAATCTTTCTAAATCCTTTGGAGGATTGAAAGCGGTTTCCAATTTGAATATGGAGATCAATGAGGGAGAACTGATCGGCTTAATTGGGCCTAACGGTGCAGGAAAAACGACGGCCTTTAATTTGCTGACCGGTGTTTATGAGCCCACAGAAGGGGAGATTGCTTTCCAGGGCCAGCCCTTTAAGCGGTTAAAGCCTTATAAAGTAACAAAGCGAGGGATAGCCCGTACTTTTCAGAACATTCGCTTATTCGGAGACCTGACTGTAATCGATAATGTGAAAATTGCCTTTCATCAAAATTCCCGTTATTCGGTCGCAAGTGCATTTTTCAGGTTGCCCTCTTATTACAAGGAAGAGGATGAGATGGAACAACGTGCTCTGGAATTATTGAAGATTTTTAAGCTGGATAGTAAAGCCAGAGAGGTTGCCAAGAACCTGCCTTACGGTGAGCAGCGTCGGCTGGAAATAGCCCGTGCTTTAGCTACTAAACCGAAGTTATTACTGCTGGATGAACCGGCGGCAGGTATGAATCCCCAGGAAACTCAGGAATTAATGGAGCTGATTCGTTGGATCAGGAAGGAGTTTTCTCTTACCATTTTGCTGATTGAGCATGATATGTCTTTGGTTATGGGCGTATGTGAGCGAATCTATGTTTTGGATTATGGAACAATCATTGCTCATGGTACACCGGATGAGATTAAGAACAATCCTAAGGTAATTGAAGCATATCTGGGAGAGGAGGTTGGCTGATGTTAGTACTTGATAATGTGCATGTTTATTATGGAGCAATTCATGCATTAAAAGGAGTCTCCTTTCAAGTTAACAAGGGAGAGATCGTAACTCTGATCGGTTCCAATGGAGCGGGGAAAACGACAACCCTAAAAACAATTTCAGGACTGCTTCGTGCTAAAGAAGGAAATATTACCTTTAAGGACGAATTTCTTAATAAGATACAGGCGGAGCGGATTGTAAATAAAGGTATTTCTCAAGTGCCGGAAGGCAGAAGGGTCTTTGCCAATATGTCTGTCAAGGAAAACTTAGAAATGGGAGCTTTTTTGCGCAAAGATAAAAACGGTATTAAGGAAACTCTGGCTCATGTCTATGAGCTCTTTCCCCGCCTTCTGGAAAGGAAAAATCAGCTGGCCGGAACATTATCCGGCGGTGAGCAGCAGATGTTGGCCATGGGCAGAGCTTTAATGTCCAAGCCGGAGCTGTTGCTACTGGATGAGCCGTCTATGGGCTTGGCACCGATTTTGGTAAAACAGATTTTCTCCATTATTAAGGAAATCAATGAGACCGGTGTAACAGTTCTCCTTGTTGAGCAAAACGCGAATATGGCTTTGTCAATAGCCAATCGTGCATATGTGCTGGAGACAGGAAAAATTGCCTTGTCTGGGGATGCGAAAGAGTTGGCGAACAGTGAAGCGGTGCGTAAGGCTTATTTGGGTGGCTAAACAATTCAGATAGTCCAATCAATAACTAAATTATTATCTGAAGGGGGCAGTTTCTATGTATGTACGGCAATTCATGACTAAGGATGTTATCACGATAGGTCCGGACGATAATATTGCTGATACCATAGCCCTAATGCGGGATAAAGAGGTTAACCGTTTGCCTGTGGTGGAAAAAGGTAAATTGGTTGGCTTAGTTACTGATGGTGATCTACGGGAGGTATCTCCTTCTCCTGCTACAACATTAAGTATTTTTGAGCTTAATTATCTTGTGGCTAAGACCCCTATTCGGGAGGTTGCGGTCAAAAAAGTACTTACATGTACGCCTGATACTTTGATTGAGGATGCAGCTCTCTTAATGCGTGAGAAAGAAATTGGCAGTTTACCGGTAGTGGAAGGGGAAAAGCTTGTCGGAATTATTACCGAACTGGATATTTTTGATGCTTTTCTGGATATTATGGGATTCCACAGCCCTGGGGAACGGGTTGAGATTGAGGCTGCAGATGAAGTCGGGGTTCTCGAGGATTTGGCGTTAGTTTTTAAAGAGAATAATGTCAACGTGGCTAGTTTTGCTATTTATCATTCTGCACAAGGTGATGTGCAGATTATTTCCCGCCTTAATGGTGAGCGGATTTCTCAAGTGAAAGAAGCGCTGCGCACTAAGGGGTATACAATAAAGTAAAGCTGCCCCAAGGTGGTACAGGATATAAATAGGATACAGGGAGCCGTAAAGTAAACTCTTAGTTTGCATTGCGGCTCCTTTTATGTGTTCATATGCAGGATTTTACAAAGAAGGAACGAATACTAATATGTCAGTCACAAAGCGGAAAGAAGGAAATATATGAATTTGATTGA
>JAEWCM010000105.1 GCA_023390635.1 Bacillota bacterium | reverse complement strand
AACCTTATCAATCCGTGAATTTAGAAGGAAGAAAGGAACTGATAAAGCATGGCCGTTAAAATTGACAGGGAGAAATGCACCAATTGTGCTAAATGCGTTGAAGTTTGCCCGGAGGATGTGCTGCAGTTGGAAAAAAATAAAGTTGTAGCCCGCTATCCCGATGAGTGTTGGTATTGCGGTTCCTGCACCTATGACTGCCCTCATGACGCCATTGATGTTGATTTTAATATCAATCTAGGGACAAGGTTTGTGGAATTTTAGCCTGTTGATTTTAGATTTGCAGAGTAAATAGTTCTTGACAGCAGAATCAACGCAATATATAATGCACACAATACCTATATAAATAATAAGTTATAAAGATCTTTTGCATAGGATTGACCAGTTTAACTGGAGGTTCGGCGCTAAGTATGTGTGCCGAGCCTTTTTGTTTTTCAAAATTGGAGGGCAGGACTGGTTAATTGTGACGGTTGCAAAGAGGGTAAAGGCACAGGAGGGAGAGAAGCATGACTCTTAATTTGAAGGCTCCCGAATCGGAAGTGCGGGAGCAACGCTTAGGCTCCATCACTGGATATCATGGAACGCTAAAAGATTTAGCCAAACAAGGCTGTTCAGGTTGCTTGGAGAACCGCAAACGCTGCTTTACTACCGTCAGCAGCTGTGCTCACCGGCATGCCATCAGTTTATTAGCCCCGATTAAGGGAGCGGTTGTTGTGGATCACGGACCGGCAGGCTGTGCATCTGGTGCTATCGGTTTCAGCGTGGGCAGAATTCGCATGAAGGAAACACTCAAAAAACATTTCCGGGTGGTTTCCAGTAATCTTCAGGAATCGGATACGGTTTTCGGGGCGGTGGATAAACTAAAGCGAACGATTCAGGCGGCTTATGATCGCTACCACCCTAAAGTCATCTATGTGACGACGAGCTGTGCATCAAGTATCATTGGTGATGATGTCTACAGTGTAGTCCAGGAAATGAAGAAGGAATTAGGCATTCCGGTTGGTTTTGCCGCTGTGGAAGGGATTAAAACAAAAATCTGGGCTTCCGGATTTGATGCCTATGCCCATGCTACCGTCGATACCTTGATTAAGGACGAAAAACCGCAGAAGGAAAAGCTGGTCAATTACGTTGCCTTTGGACCGGCCGGCCGGGAGTATGTGGATCAGATTTTTGCCCGTTTAGGCTATGAAGTAAACTATCTGACAGGAGCATCGGCGAATGAGGATTATCAAAAAGCTATCCATGCCGTGGCCACCTTTGGCCAGTGCGGAGCTCAGTCCAGTTATTTAGCCGGTGCCTTAGAACAACTATATGGAGTGAAGTATTTTCAAACCTATTTACCCTATGGGGGAATCGGATTTGAGCGCTTTATACGCGAGGTGACCGAATATTTCGATCAAAAAGAATTAGGAGAGCAGATTATTGCAGAGGAAAAGGCAGCTTACAAGGACGAATTGGAACAGCTGAGAAGCAAGCTGAAGGGGAAAACTGCTTTGGTAGCTCTGGGAGCCAGCTATGCTTATGAATATACCCGGATTCTGCGGGAACTGGGAGTGGAGGTTTTGCATACGGTAGCTTATCACTATGATCCCAGGCTGGATAACCAGTCGGATGAGATAGTTGCCGCCGCTGCCGATGCCCGGGAATTCGATGAGGATGTAGTGACAACGGTCAACGACATTCAGCAGGTGGAGAATTATCTAATTGTAAAGGACGTCAAACCGGACTTTATTGTTTCCAGAGCTCACAGCACCAGTACTTGGGGGGTAAAAACCGGTATTCCGGCGATTGAGGCCAGGATTGGTCTGCAGATTTTCGGGTATAAAGGGCTAGTCTCTTTTGGTCATTATGTAGCCAATGAGCTGGCAAATACCAATTTTATTAAAAAACTCAGCGCCAGGTATCAATCTCCTTTTACAAAGGATTTTGAAAACAGGAGCCCATATTCATTTCTTGAGGAGGTAGAACAAGCGTGAGCAGCGACATGATCGATCAGCAAAGGACCACTTGCGCTATCGGCGGTATTTATACAGCTTTGGCCATCAATAATGTATTGCCCGTCTTGCACTGCGGACCTGGCTGTCAGCTTCAGGCGGCAGCCGTTCTGGCATCGACCAACGGAGCACAGAATGCCTTCCCGTATCTGGAAAGTATCATCCCCTGCACTGATTTCGGGGAAGCCGATGTGGTGTTCGGCGGCACGGAGCGACTGAAGAAAATTATTGAAACCTCTTTACAGGCTTATAAGACCGATATGGTGATCGCCGTGAGTGGATGTACGGCGGAAATTGTCGGGGACGATATCGAAGAGGTGGCCCGGAGTTTCGCTGACAGCGATATTCCCGTGCTCTATGCGGAGGCGGCCGGTTTCCGGGGCAATAATCTTTATGGGCATACCCAGATTCTCAAAGCCATCATTGAACAGTATCTTCAGCCCTCTGATCATATCACTCCTCGTCAGGTCAATGTTTGGGGTATCGTGCCCTTTTATGATCCTTTCTGGTCCGGTACGCTGGAAGAAATAGAAAAGATGCTGACGGCAGTGGGGCTGAAGCCCAACATTATTTATGGCCTGGGCAAGGGAATCGAAAATGTGCGTAAAATTCCGGAAGGAGAGTTCAATTTACTCCTTTCTCCTTGGGTGGATCTGGAGATTGTTCAGGAATTGGAGCGGCGTTTCCAAACCCCCTTCTTTCATTATCCTGCTCTGCCGGTTGGACCGACTGAAACGGCAAGATTTTTGCATGAGCTGGCAGACTACGCTGACTTGGATAAGGAAACGGTAGAAAAATATATCAGCCAAAATGAAGAAAGATATTATTACTATTTGAATCGGGTTATCGCTTGGGTATATGGGTGCCGGACCTTGCCCAAAAAATTTATCATTAATTCCAGTGCCACGGCTGCCTTGTCTTTACATCGTTATTTGGTTAATGATTTGGGACTGCTTCCCGACCGCATTTATATCAGTGAAAATGTTCCCGAAGTTTATCATGAAAAAGTCCGGGAGTATTTTAATGATGTCGAACTGGAGAATGAGCCGATTGAGGTTATTTTTACAGATGACGGGGGAATGGCGGCTGTGGAAATTCAGCAGCGGGAATTTTATGAGGGCAGCGTATTTATGTTTGGCTCTGTTTGGGATAATCCCTTTTGCCAGAATTTGCACATGCCCTTTCTCCCCGTATCGGCCCCTCACGGCGACAATGCCATCGGTGCAAAGCACTATTTTGGTTACTCGGGAGGAATTAATCTTTTTAGTGATTATTATGCGACGATCGCCAACATGGGCATGGTGACTCACCCGTAAAACAATGATAAGGGGCAGCAATAATGAATGCTTAATATCTCAATAAATAAAATTTACCCTTGACACCTTTATGTCAGCAATATATAATGCGTACTATACCTATTAAACTACTTTATATTAGATGGTGAAAAAAGTGACTTATAGTTAAAGATCGACCAGTAATCTGGAGGTCAAGTGTACTTGTTTTGTACGCTTGACCTTTTTCTTTTACTCAGCGTGATAGTTTATTAATCATAGAAAAACGAAGCAAGGAGGGGTGAGGTATGGCACTTAACTTAAAGGCTCCTGAGTCAGAGAGCCGGGAACAGCGGTTAGGTTCAATCACAGGTTATTACGGAAATTCCAGGGAAATGGCGTTGCAAGGCTGCTCAGGGTGCCTTGAGAATCGCAGACGATGCTTTACGACAGTTAGTAGCTGCACCCATCACCACTGCATCAGTTTGCTTGGCCCTATTGATGGGGCAGTCGTCGTAGACCACGCACCGGTTGGCTGCTCTTCAGGTGTCATTAATTTCAGCCAAAACAGGGTGCGCGTAAAGGCACCTAATGGCCAAAAGGAACACTTTAAAGTCATCTCCAGTAATATTAAAGAATCAGATACGGTGTTCGGTGCAGTGGATAAGCTAAAGGCCACAATTAGGGAAGCCTATGAACGACACCATCCCAAGGTAATTTACGTGACGACGAGCTGTACCTCCAGCATCATCGGTGACGATGTGTACAGTGTGGTGCAGGAGATGCAGGAAGAGTTGGACATACCGATCGGCTTTGCTGCAGCGGAGGGAATTAAATCCAAGATTTGGGCTTCCGGGTTTGATGCATATTGCCACGCTGTAGCAAATACGCTAATTGAACCACCCAAGGAAAAAACCAACACCATTAATTATATTGCCTTTACTGAAATGGGACGGGAGTCAATGGATCCGTTTTTTGAAAAACTGGGATATAAGATTATTTATTTAACCGGCAATTCAAGCATTGAGGATTATCAAAAGGCTTCCCAGTCGATTGCTTCTTTTGGTCAATGCGGAGCTCAGTCCAGTTATTTGGCAGGGGCTTTGGAACAGATGTTTGGTATTAAATATTTTCAAACTCATTTGCCTTTCGGCGGGATCGGATTTGAAAGATTCTACCGTGATATTGCTAAATATGTAGGCAAGGAAGAAATCGCTGAACAGGTGATTGAGGAAGAACGGGCTAAGCATAAAGGTCAATTAGAGGAAATCAAAAATAAATTGAAGGGCAAAACTGCCTTAATCGCTTTGGGAGCCAGTTATGCCTATGAGTATACGAGGATTTTAAGAGAATTTGGTGTAAAGGTATTGCATACGGTGGCTTATCATTATGATCCGAGATTGGATAATCAGTCGGAGGATCTGATTGCCGCTGCCGCTGATGCCGAGGAATTTACGGAAAGCGTAGAGACCACGGTGAATGACGGCCAGGAGTTTGAGACCTATTTGATCGTAAAGAAGGCAAACCCTGATTTTATTATTTCCAGAGCTCATGGGGCAAGCGCGTGGGGAGTAAAGACAGGTATTCCGGCGATTGAAGCAGGAATATCCATGCAAATCTTTGGCTATAAAGGTCTGATTGACTTTGGAAATACTGTGGTCAACGAACTGAGCAATACCAATTTTGTGCGCAAAATGAGTGAACGTTATGAATCACCGTTTACTGAAGAATTCGAAGCACGCGATCCCCATTCCTTTATTGAGGAGGTGATATAGCAGTGACAAGAGAGAGCTGTATTGTCGAACAGCAGCGAGCAACCTGCGCTATCGGCGGGATTTATACTGCTTTGGCCATTGATAAAGTTTTACCGGTACTGCACTGCGGGCCTGGCTGCCAGGTTCAGGCAGGAGCTGTACTGGCCCGTATCAACGGGGCCCAAAATGCTTTTCCTTATCAGGAAACGGTGATACCTTGCACCGATTTCACAGAGGCAGATGTGGTTTTCGGAGGGACAGACCGCCTGAGACAGATCATTGAGAACACCCTGCACTCATATAAGACGGACATGGTGATTGCCGTAAGCGGCTGTACCGCTGAAATTGTCGGGGATGATATGGAAGAGGTGGCCAGAAGCTTTCAAGGCAACCCCATTCCTGTTCTTTATGCTGAGGCAGCGGGATTCAGAGGAAATAATCTCTACGGCCACAGCCAGATCCTCAAAGCAATCATTAATCAATATCTTCAGCCCGCGGAGCAGGTTAATTCCCGACAGGTCAATATTTGGGGTATCGTTCCCTATTACGATACTTTTTGGGCGGGAACATTGGAACAACTTGAGAAAATGTTAATCGCTGTTGGGTTGAAGCCTAATATTATTTACGGGCTGGATAAAGGCATAGAAAACGTGCGTAAAATTCCGGCAGCGGAATTCAATTTGCTTCTCTCACCATGGGTTGACCTGGATATTGTGAAGGAATTAGAAACCCGTTTTGGCACGCCATTTTTCCATTATCCTGACCTGCCGATCGGACCTACGGAGACAACGAGGTTTTTGCGGGAACTGGCTGAATACGCCGATTTAGATAAATCCGTGGTGGAGCAATATATCGATCAGAATGAAAGACGCTATTATTATTATGTAAATCGTTCGATTGCCTGGATTTACGGTTGCCGTGTTCTGCCAAAGAAATTTTTCATAAATTCCAGTGCTTCCGCTTCTCTATCCTTGCATCGTTATTTGGTTAATGATTTGGGACTTATTCCTGAGCAGATTTTCATTAGTGAAGATGTTCCGGAAGAATACCAGGTGAGTGTGTCAGCTTATTTTCAAGATGTAGAGTTAGATGCTCCCATTGATATTATTTTTACAGAAGACGGGGGACTTGCAGCACAGGAGATTAAAAAGCGGGAGTTCCGCAGGGGAGCTGTTTTCTTGTTAGGGTCAACATGGGATGAGCCATTGCGACAGACCCGAAAGATCCCCTTTTTATCAGTGTCGGCTCCTTATGGGGACAATATGATTGGTTCAAAACATTATTTTGGCTATAGCGGTGGAGTAAATTTATTTTCAGATTTTTATTCGTCTGTAGCCGACAGCGGTCCCAGAATGTCCTAGTTGTGGGGCTGTGAGAAATAGTGGCATTATTCATTATTAAAAATAAAGGTATAAGGGGAAATTGAAGTGGCTAAAAAGATTAAACAGATAGCAATCTATGGAAAAGGCGGGATTGGAAAATCAACG
The DNA here is from genome assembly GCA_023390635.1 of Bacillota bacterium. GTDB lineage: Bacteria > Bacillota > Desulfitobacteriia > Desulfitobacteriales > Desulfitobacteriaceae > JAEWCM01. The sequence continues at coordinate 1,296 of JAEWCM010000105.1, read as the reverse complement.
ACTACATCCAACATCAGTGCCGCTTTATCGACAATGGGTTTTAAGGTTATGCAGTTTGGCTGCGACCCTAAGAGCGATTCTACTAACACTTTGCGTGATGGGCAATATATCCCCACTGTACTGGACACGCTCAGAGAACAGTCCAAGGTGAAAGCTGAAGAAGTAATTTTTGAAGGATTCAATGGAATTTACTGCGTTGAAGCAGGCGGCCCGGCACCAGGTGTAGGCTGTGCTGGCAGAGGGATTATCACGGCAGTTCAATTATTCAGACAGCAAAAGGTGTTTGAGAACCTTGATCTGGATTATGTCATCTATGATGTCCTCGGGGACGTTGTGTGCGGAGGCTTTGCTGTTCCAGTGCGGGAAGGAATCGCTGAACATGTGTTCACCGTATCTTCGGCAGATTTTATGTCCGTCTATGCCTCCAACAACCTTATGAAGGGTATTCAGAAGTATTCCAACTCAGGCGGAGCATTGCTGGGCGGGGTGATTGCCAATTCCATTAATGCTCCCTACGCAAAGGATATTGTGGATGACTTTGCCAAAAGAACAAGTACACAAATTGTGGAATACGTTCCCCGTTCGGTAACCGTCACTCAGTCGGAATTGCAGGGTAAAACAACCATAGAAGCGGCCCCTGACTCAGAGCAGGCCAAAGTATATAAAAAGCTGGCAGAAAAGATTGCCAACCATGAGGTTTCAAAAGTTCCCTCTCCCATGAGCATTGAGGAATTAAGAGAATGGGCCGGTGGTTGGGGCAACCAGCTTCTCGCTTTGCAGAGTGGAGTTGTTCCTGGAGGAGAAAGAGCAGGTATCTGATTTGTCATTCCCTTATTGACTCTACATTGACAAAAAAAGCCCGGTCCCTTTTATTTATCTTTAACAGTGCTCTTGTGGCATATCCCAATTCATACTAATCATATATAAATAATATGTATAAAGGAGAATGGCTATGTGGAGTAAGAAAATGGATGAAAAGAATCCGAATCGAATGCGGCGGGAGATTAAAGCTTGGCTGATTAACGGCAAAGAAATTTTTCGTTTCCGATGTAGCACTTTTCTTGCATAGATGATTGACTAGTAAACTAGAGGTCATACACCTTGAATGGTTATGCCCTTTTTGCTCTTTTAGAGTCAATGTGGAAATGATAAAGGAGATGATTCAATATGGCTGAAATTGAAAATGAAAAGCAGATTCCGCTTGCCACAAACAAAAGAATTATTGTCCGAGATATCAATCTTGTCTATAAAATCAGCAAGAAAAAACGGGGCGATGAACAGAAATACCTTAAAGCT
>JAEWCM010000194.1 GCA_023390635.1 Bacillota bacterium | reverse complement strand
ACAGAAGCCCTTTCTCCTTTTGCCCAGGCGTGGGCGGATGCTCAGAAAAAACAGTAGTGGTTTAGAGTTCCTTTACAAAGGCTGACCGGAGGCCTATAATTAAAAAGGAATTTACCCAATAATTAAAAAAGCAGTTTGCAGGGGGACCGTAAAGGTTGAGAAGGTTAAAACCTGACCCGTTGAACCTGATGTAGTTCATACTACCGTAGGGAAGCAAGCTTGATTTAAGAATCTGAATGCGGATAAACAAGAGCGGATAGATTTGCAGTCAATGCTTACCTTATGGTAAGCATTTTTCTGTTAAGGCTGCTTAATTAGGACAATTGAAATAGTCCGGAGGGACAAAAGGGAGGATATTAGGATGAGTTATATGACGCAGATGGATGCGGCCAGACAGGGAATAATTACGCCTGAAATGGAAAGGGTGGCGGCTAAAGCGCACAGAGAGGCGGAAAGACTCCGCAGTCTCGTGGCAGAGGGAAAGGTTGTGATTCCTGCCAATAAAAATCATGCCAGCCTTGAAGCCGAGGGTGTGGGAGAAGGATTAAGAACGAAGATCAATGTGAACCTGGGGATATCCAAGGATTGCTGTAATTTGGAGATGGAAATGGCCAAGGTGCATAAAGCTTTGGAACTGAAGGCGGAAGCCATTATGGACCTTAGCTCCTACGGCAAGACAGGGGAATTTCGCCGCAAACTGGTTGAGATTTCTCCGGCCATGATCGGGACCGTACCGGTCTACGACGCCATCGGCTTCTATGACAAGGAACTGGCGGAGATTACCTCAGAGGAATTTGTCCGGGTTGTGGAGCGGCATGCCCAGGACGGTGTGGACTTTATGACCATCCATGCCGGAATTAACAGGGAGACTGCTCAAACATTCAAGCGGAATCCCCGGCTTTTAAATATTGTTTCCCGGGGCGGTTCTTTAATCTATGCCTGGATGGAATTAAATAACAGGGAAAATCCATTCTATGAACATTTTGAAGAGATTCTGGATATCTGCGCCAGATACGACGTGACGTTAAGCCTGGGAGATGCCTGTCGTCCGGGAAGTATAGCAGATGCCACCGACGCCAGTCAGATTAAAGAACTGATAACCTTGGGTGAGCTGACACGGCGTGCCTGGCAGAAAAATGTGCAGGTAATGATTGAAGGACCGGGTCATATGCGCCTCAATGAGATTCAGGCCAATGTTGTGCTGGAGAAAAAGCTGTGCGGCGGAGCGCCCTTTTATGTACTTGGTCCGCTGGTGACTGATGTGGCTCCAGGCTATGACCACATTACCAGTGCCATCGGGGGCGCGTTGGCTGCTTCCAGCGGAGCGGACTTCCTATGTTATGTTACTCCGGCGGAGCATTTGCGCCTGCCCAATTTGGAAGATATGAAAGAGGGGATCATTGCGGCTAAAATCGCTGCCCATGCGGCAGACCTGGCCAAGGGTATCCCTCAGGCCGATCAATGGGATTACGCTATGAGCAAGGCCAGGCAGGAGCTGGATTGGGAGAAGATGTTCGATCTGGCGCTGGATTCGGAAAAAGCCCGACGCTACCGGGAGGAATCTCAGCCCGAGGATGAGGATACCTGTACCATGTGCGGCAAAATGTGTGCGGTGAGAACCCTTAATCAGGTGATGGAAGGGAAGAAATAAAAGGAACAAAACCGGCTTCCAATTTTTTATGGCAGCCGGTTTTGTTTGCAATGTATAAAAGGATATTATTGACAAGATCATTTTCATCGAATATGATAAAAAATACTTAATTGAAGAAATTAATTGTTTTATAAAAAGATAACAGATGCTGCGACAAAGGCAAACTCAGCGAAAGCTGAGGACGCAAAGCTATGGACCTTCCAGGTAAAGCTGATGGTTGCCAGGCCACCGAATAGATCAGAGCTTTTGTCGTTGTGCCATAGGCACAGCGTTTTTTTATGCCACCATTTTGACTGATAGCTTGTATATGAAGAGAGCAGTCTATTAGTTCAGTGGTTCAGTGCTGGTGACCAACCCAACAGATTTCTCTTCAACGGGTGGCCGTTTAAACTTTAGGAAAAGCATGACGCTAAGGGAAAGAATAAAGCTGATGGCGAAGAAAATCAAAATTCCCGTATAACTGTTTGTTCTTTCCCGCAGAGTTGATACGAGAAGGGGGCCAGCAATTCCGGCGGCAGCCCAGGCAGTAAGAATTTTGCCATGAATGGCGCTCAGGGATTTTGTTCCGTATAGATCACTTAAATAAGATGGCATGGTGGCAAATCCGCCTCCATAGCAGGAAATGATCAAAAAGATTAATAATTGGAAGGTGAAAATATCTGAGGTCTTGGATAAGAGCAGAAAGGCAAAGACCTGAATTGCAAAGAAGGTGAGGTAAGTGTTGGCACGGCCCAGGTAATCAGAGAAAGATGCCCAAAAAAGGCGTCCTAAGCCATTGATAAGCCCGATCACACCAACCATAGAGGCTGCAGCAATAGGCGTCATATGGACGACTTCCTGTCCCATAGAAGAAGCAACACTGAGCAGACCGATTCCGCAGGTGATGTTGGTGAAGAAAATCCACCATAAGGCATAAAAATGCCATGTCCTTAAGGCTTCTTTGGAAGTCATTTGTACTTTTGCAGTGATTTCTCCCTGCTCACGTTGTGTGTTGACTGCCTGTTCCGCTTGGGAAGCTGATGGGGGGGCAAGATAGAGGGCGGAGGCAGTCATGATGACCAGATAGATACTGCCTAAAATATAAAACACAGGAACCAGACCATAGTGTTCGATAATCAGCTGAATCACCGGTCCGGCAATCAAGCTTGCAAAGCCAAAACCCATAATGGCAACCCCGGTGGCAAAACCTTTTCGTTCAGGAAACCATTTGACTAAGGTGGAGACAGGGGTGATATACCCAACGCCTAAGCCGATTCCGCCAATGACACCATAAAATAAATAAAGGAGAGGCAGGCTCTTTAAGGCCACAGCAATGCCGGTGCCGAACAGTCCGCCACAGAAAAAAAACATAGAAATAAGTCCGGATTTTCGTGGCCCATATTTTTCGACAAAACCACCGAGAAAAGCAGCGGATAATCCGAGAAAGAGAATGGCGATAGAAAAAGTCCATTGGGTTTGCTGCAGGCTAAGTCCTAATTCATGCATGATTGGTTTGCTTAGAACACTCCATGCATAGACGCTGCCGATGCAGATATGAATGCCTACAGCTGAAAGAGCAATTAACCAACGATTTTTCATACTGAATATTCATCTCCCAACAATTTGTATTTTCTATGAATAAGTTAAGGGCAAACATAAAAAACCACCTGGATAAATACAAACTTACCCAGGCGGTCGGTTTCTCAGCAATACGTTTCATGTGGTTATTTCCACTTTATCCGCCAGTCACGTATTACTTTGTCGATTTTTTACAATCATAGCAGGAAGGTGTGTCGATTGTCAACTAAAAATTCCCCTTAAAAAATATTGAATAAAGGAATCTAAATATATATACAGAATTATATAAAAATAAAGAATTTACTGAATATATTTGGTTTAATAATAAAAATAAAGTGGGGAGAGGAAGGAGCGAAATTATGAAACAATCCTTATTGAGAAAGTTGGTTCTAAGTACACTTCTCTTAGTTCTGATTCCAATGGTTGCAGTTAGTGGATATTTTCTTTACCAGTTAAGAGTTAATGCACTATCCAATCAAGATGCTGTAAGCCTGAATCTGGCTAATAGTGTGTCGAGCCAAATTGATCAGTTTATCACGGGAAATCTAAACGTAATTAAAACGGCGGCTCAAATGGACAGTGCTAAGCAGTTCAATGGAGAGGCAGTTCAAAAAGATCTGATGAATATGGGGAAAGAAGTGCCGCAATTTGCCTTGATCTTTTTGACAGATAAAGAAGGAATGCAGATAGCACGCTCTGACGGGAGAGCTCAGATGGATTCTATGTCCGATCGGGACTATTATAAAGAAGTCATGACAGGGAAAGCGGTTGTCAGCAATGTAGTGATTTCAAAAACTACGGGAAAACCGGCAGTGGTCATAGCCGTTCCTGTGATCTCAGGTGATCAGGTTATAGGTATGATTGGAGGGACCCTTGATCTTACAGAAGTTAAGAGCATTGCCGGAGCATATTCGTTGGGCACCTCTGGATTTATCAGCATTATGGACGGCGAAGGGCATATTTTGGTGCATAAAGATCAGAAATTAGAAGAAGAGAGGACTGATCAGTCTCAAATCCCGTATGTGCAAAAAGCGCTGCAAGGAGAAAAAGGAAATACAAATTATGAAGGACTAGACATCTCATATACTGCAGCCCAAACAGTGAAGTGGCCTGTTGTTGTAGAGCAGGAAAGTTCAGAAATTATGGCACAAGTGAATAAGAGCCTATGGGTTTCAACTGGGATGATAGGTTTAGGGATGGTCTTAGTTATTGTAGTTTCAGTGTGGTCAAGCCGCAAATTGGTACAACCGATCAATCAGTTGGTGCGTGAAGTGCTGGAAGTAACTAAGGGTGACTTGTCTAGGCAGATTCAAGTGAGCAGTAATGATGAAATTGGCCGTTTAGCTGAGAAATTTAACGAGATGGTGCAAGGTTTACGCACCCTTCTGGGGCAAACAATTCATGTGATGGATAATGTCTCAGGCGGTATGCAAGAGTTAGCGGCAAGTTCTTTTGAAACTCAAAATGGTGCCATAGAAATCACTGCTTCCATGGAACGGTTGGCTGCAAATATGGGAGAACAGAAAGAGAGCACGGATAATGTGCTTCTTACGACAGCGCAGATGGGAGAAAACACCAGACAAATTGGAGCGGCTATTGAAGATATTTCTGAAAATGCAGTCAAGTCTGCCGGTATTGCTGAGAAGGGTAATCAAGCGCTAAAACAGGTGGTCAGGATGATGGAAAGTATATCAGTAACGACAGAACAGACAGCAAAGCAGGTCGTTGGCTTGTCTCAGCGTTCAGGAGAAATCGGTAATATTGCAGAGGTAATGACGGGAATTTCTGCCCAAACCAATCTTTTAGCACTAAACGCGGCCATTGAAGCAGCCCGTGCCGGTGAGCAGGGTAAAGGTTTTGCCGTAGTTGCCGATGAAGTGAGAAAGCTGGCCGAGCAATCGAGTCAGTCAGCAGGGGAAATCGGGGAATTAATTCATTCTATCCAGGCTGAAATGAAGCAGATGGTGGATATGATTAATAGCGGTGCGGACGAAATCAGAGCAGGACATCAGGCCATTGGCGATTTTGAACAGACCATTACTCAGCTGACTGATTCCAGTCAGGCTCTGGCAGCGCAGGTAGAAGAGATCAATGCCTCTATTCAGGAGCTGAGCCAAGGGACGGAACATGTACAAGGTCAGATGACGGGAGTGGCTACGACTACAGAGGAGCTAAATGAGTTGGCTAATAAGGTAGCAAAAACAACAAAAGTCCAATCGGAGCATATGAAGGAAGTGGCAGAGACTTTGGATGGAATTACAAAGTTGTGTGTCTCTTTGGATGAATCCATGAGGAAATTTAAGCTTAATTAAGTTAAACTAATTTTTCATCAGGCTGCTTGCTTTTTATACGGCAAGCAGCTTTGCTTTTAAATTTGTAATCAATAAAGTAAAGGAGTATGCTAACTAGGAATTAAAGTATGTCATATAGTTATTGGAGGAAGCAACGTGAAAAAGGGTTATATTTACATTGTGCTGGCCACATTTTTTTTCAGCACAATGGAGATTGCATTAAAAAAGTTTTCCTTAGGTTTTAATCCTATCCAGATGAATTTTATTAGATTTTTTATTGGAGCTTTACTAATTATGCCTCTAGCCATTAAAAACATTAAGCAATGGAAAATCCGGCTCAAAAGAGAGGATTTTATTTTTTTTGCCTTGACCGGATTTATTTGTGTTGTAGTGAGCATGACGCTGTATCAGTTGGCAGTGCTCGAGGCGAAAGCTTCTATCGTGGCTATCTTATTTAGCTGTAATCCGGTTTTTGTGATTCCGTTAGCTTTTTTTCTTCTCAAAGAGAAAATTACCAAAAGCACCGTGATTTCTTTAGCGATCAGCGTTCTTGGTATGATCACTATCATGAATCCATTTCAGCTTAGCAGCAGTGTGTCGGGGATCATTCTATCCTTGCTGGCGGCAGCTACTTTTGCCTTGTATGGGGTGGTAGGGAAGTTAAAAAGTCAGAAGTACGGGGGAGTGGTACTTAGCTTTTTCAGTTTTCTAATGGGTAGTATCGAATTGCTCTTCTTGATGCTGGCTTCAAAAATTCCTATAATTGCTGGAGGATTGAGACATGCTGGCTTTTCTGAGTTTGCCGATATTCCGGTTTTTCAGGGGATTACACTTCAGAGCCTGCCAGGCTTGATCTATATTGGAATCTTTGTCACCGGATTAGGTTACACTTGCTACTTCCTGGCGATGGAAAAGGCTTCGGTAGCAAAGGCATCGCTGGTTTTTTTCATTAAACCCGCTCTCGCCCCTGTTTTAGCTTTTATAGTATTAAGGGAACCGATTACAGAGAATATGATTTTAGGCATTTTACTGATTGTGCTGGGATCATTGATCACTTTCCGGGCTGGAGGA
>JAEWCM010000155.1 GCA_023390635.1 Bacillota bacterium | reverse complement strand
GAATAGCTCGCGCTGCCGCTGGGGTGGAGGGCCAATATTATGGGAAACTGACTCGGGCGGAGGAGATCATTGTTTTTGCGAAAAAGATCGGTGCAAAAAAAATAGGGATCGCCACTTGTGCCGGATTAATAGAAGAGAGCAAGATTTTTGCTAAGATCTTAAAAGCTAAAGGCCTTGATTATTATAGTGTGATATGTAAGGTCGGCGGAGTAGATAAGATGGAAATCGGAATTCCCGATGAGTATAAGGTGAAAAAAGGCCAGTATGAGGCGATCTGCAATCCAATTATGCAGGCTCAATTGCTCAGTGAGGCGCAAACCGATTTAAACGTGATTGTTGGTTTATGTGTCGGTCATGATACCTTGTTTATTAAATATTCTGAAGCACCGGTCACCACTTTGATCACAAAAGACAGAGTAACAGGGCATAATCCTGTGGCAGCTCTTTATACTGCTCATTCTTTTTATTCCCGGTTGCTTCAGGAAGAAGAGTAGGAAGTATTATTATGAAGGAAGATCTTCTTAAGATGATTTTTTATTACGAATCCTGTGCCACTTCTGATTTTGATATTATTCAATGGGCGATGAATCAGGTGGCAACTGGGAGTACCCTGGAGCTGATAAACCGATTGGCGGAAATAGACAGACCGGAGCCGGGAGAAGTTAAAAAATTACTTTGTGCGATTATCAAGGAAAAAGGGTATGATTATCCTGACGAAAAGGCTTTACGTTTATATAGGGTCAAAATGATCTGTGAACAAATTGTTAGTGGGAAGCTTTCTCCGCACAAAGGATGTAGCTTGATCTCCCGGATCGAGAGCGAGAAGGATTGGCCGAATTTCATAGCTGATTTTCAAATACTGAACCGAGACATAGAGGCACAGCCATGTGGACAGGGCAAATTCTGGGATGAAGCATTGAATGGGCGAATTGCAGAGATTGCTCGGGAGGGAATTAGTTCTGTGAATCAGTATTTGGATTTGGAATAGAGTTTTGTGCAATTGACTGGGAATTGATAGCTAATGGTACAGCTATGGGGACGGAAAAGTGGGATGGACTTTTGACCGGTCCTTTTTTCTTTATTCCTCACCAATCGGAAGGATAATCAAAAAAACATTGGATAAAAATCAAAGAAGATGCAGGTATAATGAAAGCAATTAAAGCGTCAACAATTTAGGAGGGGATGTATTATGCTGGAAAAGGAAATTTTAAACCAGTACATTCGGTCAATGGAATTAGAAAAGACAAAAATTCCCTCCTTTAATACATATCCTTTTAATCTGACGGCAATTAAGGAATTGGGGGCTATAACATTTCACCCCAAAGTTACTTTTTTTGTGGGAGAAAATGGTTCGGGAAAGTCAACCATTCTGGAAGCTATTGCCGTAGCCTACGGATTTAACCCCGAAGGTGGAACAAAAAACTTTAATTTCTCATCCCGACCAACGCATTCGGTCCTTCATCAATATATTCGCTTGGTGAAGGGTGTGAAAAAACCACAAGATGGCTTCTTTCTGCGGGCGGAGAGCTTTTATAATCTGGCCACCAATATAGAGGAGCTGGATGCAGAGGGCTCTTTCGGACCTTCTCTGATTAGTGGTTACGGGGGAACATCCCTCCACGAACAATCCCATGGAGAGTCTTTTTTTGCTGTGTTTCAGAATAGGTTCAAAGGCAACAGTCTATATATCCTTGATGAACCGGAAGCTGCTCTGTCACCGGCTCGGCAGATGGCAATGATAGCTAGGATGCATGATTTGGTGCAAGCGGGTGCTCAGTTTATTATAGCCACCCATTCGCCTATTTTAATGGCCTATCCTGAAGCGACGATTTATGAGATTAAGGAAAAAGCGCTGATCGTGGATTATGAGGACACTGAGCATTTTCAAGTGATGAAAGCATTTATCAATCACCCGCAAAAAATGCTTAATCTGTTAATAAAATGATCAGACGATTTTGATTGGGGGAATTTATAATGGAAAGAGAGAGGCCTGATGAAGCGGGAACAGTTGTAGTCAGGGAAATGCGGATTGAAGACTATGACTCAGTTCTTGAATTATGGAGTGCTACTGATGGAATAGGGCTTAGCGATGCTGATTCAAAAGTTAATATTGCTGCATTTTTACAGCGCAATCCCGGATTGAGCTTTGTAGTCCTTTGGGAGGGACAGATTGTTGGGGCCGCCCTGTGCGGGCAGGATGGACGGAGAGGGTATTTGCATCATTTAACAGTTCAGAAGAGTTATCGCAAAAGAGGATTGGGCAAAGCTCTGATTGAAGCTTGCTTCAATGGATTAAGAGAGATCAATATTGCCAAATGCCATATTTTTGTTTTTAAGGACAATATCGTAGGAATAGAATTCTGGAATAGAAGTGGCTGGCAAACAAGAGGTGATCTTCAGGTGATGTCGAAATTAACCCGTCATATTTAAAAAGCCTGTCCTAGCATATAGCCTAAGGTCACAAGAGCGAGACCCCCAATCAGGCTGTATGTGAGATAGAGGACAAAATTGCCTGGCTGATGATTCTGTTTTAACTGGAGCAGCTCGTAGATAAAAGTAGAAAATGTCGTGAAGGAAGCGATGAAACCTGCCCCTAAAAAGAGGGAAAGAGAAGGATAGGCGTTTGAGCCATAAAGAATGCCAATGAACAAGGACCCAAGAAGGTTGACCATTAAAGTTCCTAACGGGAAGGTAAAAGACGCTTTTCTCTTCGTCTGTTCAATTAGATAGAAACGGGCAACAGCACCGATAAATCCTCCCATCCCAATGAGCAATAAATCCATAGAGCATTACTTCCTTTTCTGTAATAACTTTGGCTTTTTCCCATTGCCTGATCCTAAATATGCACCTAGAGCACTGCAAAGATATCCGCCGGCCATGCTGAAGAATATATAAAGAAATGCGCTGCCGAAGTGGTTTGACTTAATCAGAGAGACGCTCTCATAGCAAAAGGTGGAGAAGGTCGTGAATGCACCGATCATACCGGTGCCAAAAGCTGTGCGAAAGTAAGGATGAACTTTTATTTTTCTGTCCGCTAAGGTATAGAAAATAGAAAGAATAAAACAGCCTGATAGATTAATGAGCAAGGTATGGAAAGGAAAGCTAAGCAAAGGGGAGTGTTCCATCCATACTCCGATTAAATAACGGCTAATGGCACCGACAACTCCACCAAGTCCGGTTAACAGATAGATCATAAAAAATTCCTTCTTACGTTATTACTTTTTTATGAGCGGGAATGGAGATAAAAAAACTCCTACCGGAAAAACACCCGGTAGGAGTTATTAGCTAATGATTTGAATCATTAAACAGTTAAAGGTGAACTCCATCACCTGTAAATATGAATTTAGGGTAGAATAAATTGAGGCGTTTGTCAAGCACTACCGTTCTAAAAGGGCAAAAAAAAGAGGCCAGATTAATTGGCATTGGAAAGGGTTTCATTTTCCCCGCTGATAATTTTATCTAAAAAAGCAATTGCCCTGTCGGGAGTCAGGCATTTTATCTGCGTAAGTTCACTGATAAATATTTGCCGGGCGTTGTTCAACATATTAGAATCTTCTGAGCCAAGTTTTCCCTTCTGACCTTTGCGGGTCAAATCGCGAATAATCTCAGCATTTTTACAGATGTCACCGCTTTTCATTTTCTTTTTATTAAGTTCTTGGCAATAGCGTTGATTCTCATAAATATTAGGATCGGTTTTTCCATTATAAAGATTATTAAGGGCTTGGTCTAAGATATCGGGTGTAACGAGTTCCCGAATTCCTAAATTGGCAGCTTGTTCCATGGGAACCATAACGCTCATTTTTATATGAGGAATATTAAGAGTATAGTAAAGCTTTTTCAGACCCAGCACTTCTTTTTCTTCGATTCCCTTTACGAGTCCGACGCCATACATAGGATAGAAAATTTTATCACCAATCTGAAACATAATTCTTCTCCTTTCTTTATTTCTGCTATACTTATATTATAACAGAAATAAAGAACAATGTAAAACCAATAATCTTACCATAGCGAGTTTATAGCTGTCAATTGAAATTTTTGCACTTAGCATGCTAATTTATGTTATGCTAAATACAGTAAATATTAATACCTTGATCAAGAAAGGAGATAAAGGACTTTGACAGAAAACAAATTGTTTCACATCATGTTGCAGGAATATCCGCACATTATTGATGCCCATGCGCATGTCTACCCGGAGAAAATTGCAGCTAAGGCGGCTGCGTCGATTGGAGAGTTTTATCGAATTAAGCCTCAAGGCAAAGGAACAGTGTCTGATTTGCTGGATGCTGGGAACAAGGCTGGTATCCATCGTTTCCTTGTTTCTTCGGCAGCGCTGACGCCCAATCAAGTAAAGCCAATTAACAATTTTATAGCTTCCGTTTGCTCTGATCACCCCGAGCTTATCGGATTCGGAACCATTCATCCTGATTTAGCCGATGCAGATGAAGAAATAGATCGGATGATAGAGTGTGGACTGAGGGGAGTGAAAATTCACCCTGATTGCCAAAAGGTATACATCGATGCGCCTTCCTTCCTGCCAATCTACAAAAAGTTGGAAGGGAGATTGCCGGTACTGTTTCATGTGGGAGATCAATGCGTGGATTTCTCCGATCCTTTGCGTTTAGTCAGGATTTTGCAGTCTTTTCCCCAACTTACTGTGATTGCCGCTCACTTGGGTGCATACAGTATATGGAAGGAACAAGGGGATATTTTGTTGGGGCGTAACCTTTACCTTGACACATCCAGCACTTTGATGCATTTGGAAAAGGAAGAAGCAGTGGAGGTTATACGCAGGCACGGTGTGGATAAGGTGCTTTTTGGCACCGACTATCCGATGTGGAGCCACAGGGAAGAATTGCAGCGCTTTTTGGAGCTGGGGTTAACGGCTGAGGAAAATCGGCAGATATTATGGGGCAACCTTGAAAGCTTGTTAAGCCTACCCCGTTAGCAGGAGAAGATATTTTTGTAATGCATATTTCCGCCGCGAGGGGCAGCTTCTTTAGGAGGCTGTCTCTAATTTTATATCTGGATAAATATAAGTTGTTGACAGAAGAACAGATATATGATATCTATATTTAACATATAAGAATAGTATAGTTTGAGGAGGAGAAGGGTTAATGAAAAAGTTAAAGAAGGCGATAAGTTTAATCCTGGTGAGTGGATTAATGGGAGTATTGCTGACAGGTTGCGGTACTTCTGGCGACAGCGGGTCAAAAGATCAGGGACAGGCGAATAAAAAGATCAAAGTGGGGTTTTGCGCAGGCCCGTATGAAGATATGTTTAAAAAGGGAATTGAGCCTTCTTTAAAAGAGAAAGGATACACAGTTGAATATGTTTTATTCAGCGATTATGTTCAGCCTAACAACGCATTGGCCAATAAAGAGATTGACGTTAATTTATTTCAGCATTCCACCTATTTGAATAATTTTAAGAAGGAACACAGTCTTGATTTAACAGATATTACAGAAGTGCCAACGGCAGGCATGGGAGTGTTCTCCAATAAAATCAAATCGGTTGCAGACATTCCGGACGGAGCGACCGTTGCCATTCCCAATGACCCGACAAACTTGACCAGAGCATTGAAGGTACTGGAACAGGCTGGGTTGGTTAAAATTGATCCGACGAAAGATTCGGCAACTGCCACAGAAAAGGATCTTTCTGAAAATTCCAAGCACTTGAAGTTTTCTTTGATTGAAGCACCCCAGCTGCCGAGAACGCTGGATAGTACCGATATAGCGGTAATTAACGGAAACTACGCAATCAGTGCGGGACTGAAGCTTTCGGAGGCGATTTTCAATGAGCAGCTTAAGGATGGCTATATCAATGTGATTGCTGTGCGGACGGAAGACAAGGACAGCCAGCTTGCTAAAGATCTTCTGGAAATCGTAAAGTCTGATGCCTTTAAAAGTGTAATTAATGATCCCAACGGTGAATTTGTTTCTTTCCAGAAACCAAAAGATTTTTAATTTTAAAAGTTAGGCATCTAAATAAAACATGTGAATACATGTGCTGACGGCAACCCTAAGTTGTTCTCGATTTTACTGAGAGAGTGCACTTAGGGTTGACTTTAAGGAAGGGCGTGAAGCATTGATAGAATTTAAGAACGTCAGCGTTCATTTCAAAGAGAAGAAATCTATTTTCCGCGCAGTGAAGGGAGTTAATCTTCGTATTAATGAGGGAGAAATATTTGGCATTGTAGGGTCAAGTGGCGCAGGAAAAAGTACGCTGCTGCGGACAATTAATCTTCTTGAGCGTCCAACACAAGGCGAGGTACTGATTGACGGGAAAAGTATCATTGGTTATAAAGGCAGTGAATTGCGCCGGCTGAGAAGGGAAATCGGTATGATTTTTCAGCACTTTAATTTGGCAGCGAGCAAGACGGTCTTCGATAATATTGCCTTCTCTCTTAGAACAGCAGGCAAGTCTAAGAATGAAATCAATGAGCGGGTTACAGATTTACTGAAAATTGTCGGACTCAGCGAAAAGCGCGATGCCTATCCATCTCAATTATCCGGTGGTCAGAAGCAAAGGGTAGGAATTGCCAGGGCACTGGCTAACGATGCGAAAATATTAATTTGCGACGAGCCGACAAGCGCTTTGGATTTGGAGACAACAGCTTCTATCTTAAAGCTTTTAAAAGAGATCAATCAAAAGCTGGGGGTCACGATTGTGCTGATTACCCACGAGATGGAAGTGATAAAAAGCATTTGTCACCGGGTAGGGGTGATGAAGGATGGCGAAATTATCGAGTTGAAAGAGGTCTATGAGTTGTTCACCAACCCGGAGCAGAAGTTCACCAAGGAACTGGTCGCTCATACCACTAAATTTGAGATTCCCGAAGAGATTGTAGAGGAGACAAAAGGGTTGATCCTAAAAATCGAGTATCTCTCTCAATCCGCGCTGGAACCGGTTCTCTCAAAGGCCACGGCCAAATTTAATATATATTTTAATATTCTACATGGCAAAATTGATTATATCGATAAACAACCTTACGGAATCATCTTTGTGAATATTTACGGGCCCGCCGGGGCAGATCTGGATGAAGCAGTGGCTTACATCCGGGAAAATACGGAGAGAATCGAGGTGTTCAAAAGTGACGATGACCGTTGAAGAATTGATGCACGAGTTGGGTAAAGCCTTTGGAGAGACAGCGATGATGGTGGGGTGGTCTCTCTTGATCGCTGTCATTTTGGGAGGATTAATCGGGCTTTTTTTGTTTTTAACATCAAATTCCCTTTTTATTAAAAATGCCGTAATCAATCAGATTGCCGGGGTGGTGGTAAATATTGTGCGCTCCATTCCTTTTGTTATCTTGTTGGTTATTTTGTTGCCTTTCACAAAATTTATCATGGGAACAAATATTGGTGCCAGTTCTGTGATCGTTCCTCTTTCGGTAGCTGCTATTGCTTTTTTTGCCAGATTAGCTGAAAGTTCTTTTTCTGAAGTGCCTAAAGGAATATTGGAAGCGGCGGTCGCATCAGGGGCTAAACCTATCGATATCGTTGTTCATATCTTAATCCCTGAAGCGCTCCCCCAACTGATCACCAATATCACAGTAACGGCTATATCCCTGATTGGCTATTCAGCGATGTCAGGAACCGTCGGGGGAGGCGGAGTAGGTGATCTGGCAATACGACACGGTTATCAAAGATATCAGACCACTGTACTAGTGATTTGTGTTATAATCTTAATTGTTATTGTACAGCTGGTACAACTATTGGGGGAAACGATGGCAAGACGGGTCAATCGACGCTAAGAGTAAAAAGAAGTTTTTAATATGCAATGAGAGGAAGAAAAGTATGAGTGAACAAAGATATTGGAATGAGGCCATCGAAACTCTCCCCCGCCCCGAACTGGAAAAACTGCAGGAGCGGGAACTGCGGGAAATGCTGACATTTGCTTACGAAAATTCACCTTACTATAAGGAATCGTTTGACCAGCATGGGGTTAAACCGGAGGATTTTAAAACGCTGGAAGATATCAGCAAGTTTCCTTTTGTGAATAAACAGACGGAAAGGGAACGGCAGTTAAAGAAACCCCTTTTGGGTGATATGCTCGCAGTAAGTGAGGATGACGTAGTATTTATTTCTGCTTCTTCCGGATCGACTGGAGTGCCTACCCTGAGTCCTTTTACCAAACAGGATTTTGATGAATTCCAGGACTGTGAAAGCCGGCTTTTTTATGCGGCAGGAATGCGAAAGCAGGATAGGTATGTGCATGCTCTGAACTTTACCCTTTTTGTAGGTGGACCGGATGTAATCGGAGCCCAGAATTTAGGAGCACTTTGCATATGGTGCGGAACTGTTCCTTCCGAAAGGCTGCTCTTTATTCTCAAAGAATTTCAACCTACTATAATTTGGACCACACCATCTTATGCCTGGTATCTTGGGGAGACTGCCAAGCAACACGGCATTGATCCGGCTAAGGATTTGGCCATCAGAACGATCATTGTGGCCGGTGAGGCGGGAGGATCAATCTCCGCCACCCGTGAGGCCATTGAAAAGTTATGGGATGCCAAGCTATACGACTTTTTCGGGATTTCAGATATCTTTGGGGCTTGTGCCGGGATGTGTGAAGAGAGAGACGGTCTTCACCTGGTGGAAGATCATATTTTGCTTGAGATTCTCGATCCACAGACAGGTGAACCTGTTCCGGATGGTGAGAGAGGTGAAATGGTGATGACCACCCTGCGCAAAAAAGCCAGACCGATGATCAGGTTCCGCACCGGTGATATCGGGATTATGGACCGCACCCCATGCAAGTGTGGCAGAACCCATGCCAGAATCAAAGTGGTAGGACGTATTGATGATATGTTTATCGTATCGGGCGTCAATGTATTCCCTGGTGATGTTGAATATGTAGTCAGGGGTTTGGAAGGGATCAGTGGCGAGTACAGAATTCGCCTTTATGAAGAGAATTACACGACAAGATACGCGGTGGAAGTAGAGATCACCAAGGATTCTCAGGAGAATCATAAAGACCTGGAAGGCCGTGTTTCCAAAGCGCTTAAATCCCGTTTGGGTGTTAAACCGGCAGCAGTGATCGTTTTGGAGGAAGGGGCAATTCCCAGAGAGACTCATAAAGCAAAGAGAATTATTGACGAGAGGAAGAGCCATTGATCCGATGGCAAGGCGGCAATTTTCTAAACCAACCCAGCCTGCACCTGCCATCGTAATTTTTAAGAAGAAGGAAGAAAGACTATGCCAATTTTAAGTACGAGGACGGATTTTTTTACTGAATCGATCATCCGCAAGATGACGAGGATTTCCAACGAATATGGCGCAATCAATCTGTCCCAGGGCTTCCCTGATTTTGATCCTCCGAAACCGCTGCTGGAGGCTTTGGCACGGACGGCGGAAGAAGGCCCTCATCAATATTCGGTGACCTGGGGAGCGAAAAATTTCCGCGATGCCTTGGCCAAAAAACATCATCATTTTTCCGGGCTGAATATTAATCCGGAAACAGATATTGTCGTGACATGCGGAAGCACAGAGGCCATGATGACAGCCATGATGAGTGTTGTCAACCCGGGAGACAAGGTGATTGTTTTTTCTCCCTTTTATGAGAACTATGCTGCAGATGCCATTTTGTCAGGAGCAGAGCCGATCTATGTATCGCTAACGCCGCCTGAATATACCTTTGATGCTGATGTGTTGGAAGAAGCCTTTCGTCAGGGTGCGAAAGCCCTGATTCTCTGCAATCCCTCAAATCCCAGCGGTAAAGTCTTTACTCTGGCAGAAATGCAAATAATCGCCGATCTGGCGGAAAAATATGATGCCTTTGTGATCACAGATGAAGTCTATGAGCATATTATCTATGAGCCATATGAGCATATCTACTTTGCGGCCCTACCGCGGATGTGGGAGCGGACACTGACCTGTATCTCACTCTCCAAAACCTATTCGGTAACGGGATGGAGAATCGGGGCAGTGATCGCTCCCGGTTATGTGATTGATGTGGCCAAAAAGGTGCATGACTTTCTCACGGTGGGGGCTCCTGCACCG
>JAEWCM010000142.1 GCA_023390635.1 Bacillota bacterium | reverse complement strand
ATAAATATTTTTTTGTTCAAATGCAAATAACTGCGTACACTCAGGCCTAATTGACATGGATGGTCTCTCAATAGCAATGTATAAAAAAACCGTTCTCAATCTTATGAGAACGGTCGGCATGAAAAGCAATCTATTTTGAAAGCTTTTTATATTTTTTTCTCTTGACTTGTCTTACTGTGCCTGTTTAGGTTTTGCTTCATTTACAGTTAACGGCCGGCCGTTAAAATCTTTCCCATTCAGCTCTTGAACCATCTGATCCACTTCTACGTCTCCAACTTCAACGAAGCCAAAGCCTCTGGACCTTCCAGTTTCACGATCGGTAATAATCCGACTGCTTAACACTTCACCATATTGAGCAAAAAAGTTCGTTAAGTCATCAGGTGTGGTGTTCCAGGGAAGATTTCCTACATATAAGGTTGTTGTCATCAATGTCACCTCTCAGCTCTTGAATTCTTACATAGTATAAGCAAATCAACGCGTAGTATACAATTCTTTTTCAAGAATCATTTGCCGAACGGTCTCAGGGAGAAGGTAGCGAATAGTCTGCCCCTTAACTACCCTTTGCCTAATATCAGTAGAGGAGATTGCCAAAGCCGGTATTTCGATAAAATGCACTTTGTTCGCATCAATTTTACGGTCCGTTGAAACATGTTCGAGAAAAGCGCCGCTTCTCTCAAATCCCGGCCGTGACACCCCGATGACATGAGCTAACTCCAGAATCTCGTGCGGCTCCCGCCATGTAAAGATCTGTTGGAAAGCATCGGCTCCCGTAATAAAATACATTTCCCAATCAGGATGGTTTTCAGCCAGTTCTTCCAAAGTCTCTACCGTATAAGAAGGGCCTCTACGTTCCAGTTCGATGCGGGAAAGCACGAAATGTTCATTATCTTCGATGGCACGCGCTACCATAGCACAGCGCACCTCCGCCTCCGTAATTTCCCTTTGGTCCTTATGGGGGGAAATTCCGGTGGGAATAAAAATTACTTTTTCCAAGGAAAATTCTACCCTGGCCATTTCGGCAGCTGCCAAATGCCCATAATGAATCGGATCAAATGTTCCTCCCATGATACCTACTCTATGCATTTTTCTTCACCTATTCAGCCTCGTCTTTCGTCTCCTATACTATGCAGTCGATTGCAACTGCTATGTAAAAAACAATTAATCTTTAAATTTCAACCCAACTGTTCCTATTATAAACTCTTACAGAAAATCTATGTTATTCATATGCATCATTACATGAGAAAACTTCTTTCTACATATAACGCCTTAATAATTCCAGAAGAACAGGAAAGACGTTCCCTTCTCTATCCTTCACCTTTATCCCTTCCTTTCCTGTCAGGGTTTGATAAGGACAGCTTACTATTTCCAGAATAAATCCCGGCTTAGATTGATGTTCCACATATTCTCCAATCTCCAGCGGATTATCTTTTTCATTTAGAATATCGGCAATGGAAAACTGTTTAAGTTCAGGCAGCAAGATATCCCCCACTCTCCTTGTCTTCCTTTATACCTTATTATACATCAAAACTCTGTCCAGGCCTTTTAAAGTATTAAAAAAGGCTTTTTGTTTATAAAGCTGCCGCTCTAGAAACAAAAAACCTTTAATGTGCTGAATTTATCTCAGCAATACTTGCTGTCCTATTTTTCAAGCCTTAACCTCTTTCTTATTAAGTAATTCAATTTAATGACATACTGTCATCGTTTCCAATTCCTTTAGGGAAACTCCTAAGGAATACGAGCTGCTGGTATGACATCTGACAACAGGTATTTTGTTTTTTTTTGCATAAGTCATAGCCACATTCACCATTTTATGTGAAGACGTAGCTGTGAAAACTACCATTCCATCGGGACTGCCAATCATCTTCTCAAAATTGTTGGGCATCTGCGTAAAAATCTTTACCCGATGTCCCTCTTTCTTACATTTGAGCTTATACTCCTGATGCATCCTGTCGTGCCCACCTACTAGCACAATACACATAATCCTTCCTCCTTTTCAAATACGTGAAGGCAATTCCGTTTCCAGAATTACCCCGTGGGCCGAAGCCCAGGCTGTTCACCATAGAAACTCCTTAGGATAAACAGCTCGGAGTCATATTAAGTTTCAATAGAATGTTGTTCTCGGTTAACTCAAGCAAACAAAATCAAACCAATCACAACTAACTTTAATATTGTGGAAATTATAACCCAACAAAAACTAATAGTCAAGAGGGAAATAAGGGATAAAATGTAATATCCAGTTTAAATTTTTCTTACTATATTTACTATCCGCTTAAACTGGTGATAAACAGCATAATATTTAGAACCGTGACAATCAAAGCTACCGTAAAAAGGGTCACCTTTGTTCTCCAAGTATTGGCATATTTGCCCATAATCTTCGGAGAAGAGGTAAGATATAGGAGCAAAAACACAGTAATGGGCAATTGAATACTTAAAATCATCTGGGATATGATCAAGCCTTGAAAAGGCTGACTAATAAAAAAGATCACGAACGTGGCAGCTATCAGGGTAATTGCCACCCCAATGCGGGTATGGCTGTCATTAATATCATAAGGTTCTTTATACAGCCCGGCAAATATACTTCCACCCGCCATTCCCGCCGTAACAGAGGATGCAATTCCAGCAAAGAGCAAAGCCAAGGCCAATATACCGCAAGAAATCTCTTGCCATTAATTGGGGATGATGCCTCTTCTTTTCCAGTTGCTTTTTCTCCTGCTCCTTTTCCGCTCCCACCCATCTTCCCCCCATCGAAGACTCTCACTATTCCGGCAGCACAATCACCGGTTTACGTTCCGAAGCTCTATAGATCAAGAAGTTCCTTCCCACTACCTGGACTAACTCCCCCTCTACCTTAGCTGCCAAAGCTTCTGCTATCTCCTTGGGAGCTTCCAGGCTGTTAGGAAGAACTCTGCCCTTGATCAGTTCTCTGGCTTCCAGGGTATCTTGGGCTTGGATAAGTAAATTGTCGGAAATCCCGCCCTTTCCCACCATTAAAATAGGCTCCATCTCATTGCCCATTGCTCTTAAAAACCTTTTCTGCTTGCCTGTTAACATAAATTCTAACCCCTCATCTATCATTTAGTTTATGATGCCGTCCGTCAGCAGAATGCTATATCCGTTATAATCATACAGCTTGCTTATTCCTGCCATTCCAGCTCTAATTTACCGATTCTTACCTTATCTCCCTCTTTAATGCCTGCCCCAATTAAGGCATCATCTACTCCCATCACTTTCAGGATATTTTGAAAGCGGTACAGGGAATCTTCACTCTCAAAATAAGTCATAGCTGCATGTTTTTCTATTTCCTTGCCACTTAAAACGAAAGCATCCTCCTCTTTCGTCAGAGTAAAACGCTCTTCTGCTCTGGCCTGGGTAACCTTGTGTTCTTCCTCTTTGTTTTCTACGATGACATGGGGGATTGGAATGGTGGGCAATAGTTCACCAATCCGATAGATCAACATCTTTAACCCTTCTCCCGTAGCAGCTGAAATAGGGAAAATCTCATACTGCTCTCCCAATTCTTCCTTAAGGCGGGACAAATTCTCCTCTGCACCGGAAATATCCATTTTATTGGCGGCAATCAACATCGGTCTTTCCGCCAAAACGGTACTATAAAGGCGAAGTTCTTGTTGGATGGCCTCAAAGTCGCGCAAGGGATCCCTGTCTTCCGCTCCTGCAATATCCAAGACATGAACGATCAGGCGGGTCCGCTCCGTATGACGTAAAAATTCGTGCCCCAAGCCTGCCCCCGTATGAGCCCCTTCAATGAGTCCCGGAATATCCGCCATAACAAAACTTTCTCCGTCTTCCAAGTCCACCACACCTAAGTTAGGTACTAGGGTAGTAAAATGATAATCTGCAATCTTAGGCTTCGCCGCTGATACTTGAGAAATCAAAGTAGATTTTCCCACATTGGGGAATCCCACCAATCCCACATCAGCCAGCAGCTTCAACTCTAATAATAGCCACCGTTCCTGACCGGGCTCTCCATTCTCCGCTACCGTAGGAGCTTTATTTGTATTGCTGAGAAAACGGGCATTGCCTCTCCCGCCTCGTCCTCCCTGAGCCACAATCACCTGCTGACCATCTTCTGTCAAATCAGCTAGTACCTCTCCCGTCTCGCTGTCTTTTACAACTGTCCCTGCTGGGATCCGAAGAAGCAAATCTTCTCCGCCTTTCCCATGCATGTTTTTACCTTGGCCATGGACTCCTCGATCCGCCTTATAATGGCGCTTATAGCGGAAATCTACCAAAGTGCGTAAACCTTCATCTGCTACAAGAATCACATTACCACCCCGACCGCCATCACCGCCGTTAGGGCCTCCCTCCGGAACATATTTCTCTCTCCGGAAAGCCACTGCTCCTGCTCCCCCGTCGCCTGCCTTAATATAAATCTTTGCCTGATCGTAAAACATTTATCAAACTCCTTATTTTAAGTTAAATCAACCTGAACTCTCTCTCTATTGATGTTACCATTTTACCATTACTTTGCTGATCTTCTATTGCAAAAATGCAGGTGCCACCAGCCTCTGATCTATTTCCAAACAGAGCTATGCGAGCTTTAAGCGCAGATTTCCCTTCTGCTGCTTCATGTTCCCCGCTCTCTTGACCAACTTTCTTCCGGGTTTCCGCCAAACACTCTTTAGTGTAACCATAAAAGGCTTCTCCGTATTCTTCCACCGGATGCTCATGCCAATACCATTCTTGCTTAAACTCCTGTTCCAGTTCAATTTCAGCAGGAATTCCTATCTTTTTCAGTTCAATTATCAAACTCAATAAGCTCGCTGCAATCAGGGGTTGTGGTATTTGGCCGATTTCCTGTTCCCCGCTCAAATCTCCGCTATGACACTTCAGATAATCCATTGCTCTTTCAGGCATATTAAGCTGTAAATATCCCCTGATCACCTGCCAATGATTAAGAAAATCATGGCGCTGCAATCGATAGTAACTTAATTGATCAGCCAGCAAAGTATGTAAAAGCTCCGACATAAAAATTCTACCTCCATTAATCCATAAAGGTATAATGAAAAATCCCGGTAATCGACAAAAACCCCTGGGTAAAACCCAGGGGTTTGGATACTGCTAATTATTGGGCGTTAGCCACCGGACGCTCGGTATAGATGCTAACCTGTTTGCGTTTCCGATCCTTATGCTCAAATTTCACATAACCGTCAATCAAGGCAAACAAAGTATCATCCTTACCTAATCCGCAGTTCTTACCAGGGTGAAATTTTGTTCCCCGCTGGCGAACAATAATATTGCCTGCTGTTACAAATTGGCCGTCACCGCGTTTCAAACCAAGGCGCTGAGCAGCACTATCCCGACCGTTTCGGGAACTTCCAACCCCTTTTTTGTGGGCAAAAAGTTGTAAGTTCATTTTTAGCATGGAGTTCACCCCCTATACTCAATTTTTAAATATTTTTTTCCGTAGTCATGTTGGATAGCTTCCAAACCCATTACCATCGTTTGCAAAATCCATTGAGCCTGATCCAGTTCAAGCGAACTATCGGCCTTAACCTCACATTTCAAATATCCATCACCATTCTCAGTATGAGGAGGATGTTTCATGAAACGTTCCAAACCGTTAGCAGCCGCAATTGCCAAGGCAGAAACAGCGGAGCACACAATGTCTTCTCCGTCCTGCCCATAACCGGCATGACCCAGCAGAGAAAAACACAGGATATTGCCCTGCCCATCCCGCCAAAGGGTCACTTTAATTCCCCGGCCCATTTTATCAGCAAACATTTTTAAATGATTATGCTTCAATGGCTTCCACAACCACTTTTGTGTAAGGTTGACGATGTCCTTGTTTACGGCGGTAGTTTTTCTTTGATTTATATTTGAAGACAATAATCTTCTCTCCCTTACCGTGTTCCAGAACCTTAAGCACAGCTTTAGCTCCAGCTACCACAGGAGTTCCCACCTTAACAGAACCTTCAGTCTCCACCATCAGTACCTTGTCCAAAGTCACTGTATCTCCTACGTTGGCATCCAGCTTTTCTACGTTAAGCACATCACCTTGCTTCACGCGGAATTGATGGCCACCTGTCTCAATTACAGCATACATAAATTACACCTCCCTTATCTCAGACTCGCCTATTTCAGGCCGATGATTAATTTAAAAATAAATTAACCAATCTGTTGTCTGCCTGTTTCGTGCGGTTGTAGTAGAGAGCTACCACATTTTTTAATTTTATCAGTAAAGTGTTTACTTTGTCAATAAATCAACAGGTAAATACACTTCAACAATTGTTCCTTTCCCTTGTTCACTGCTAATTTCTAACCTTCCCTTATGGAGATGAACAATTTCTTCTGCAATAGAAAGTCCAATTCCACTTCCTGGTCGCTTGGAACTTCCCTTATAAAACTTTTCCTTAACCTTATTTAGATGCTCCGGTGCGATGCCATCTCCCGTGTCCGCCACTTCGATCAAAATTTCATCATTTTTCTGTAGCGTATTTACCTCAATCGTTCCGCCTTCGGGAGTAAACTTCAAAGCGTTATCCAACAAAATTACCAGCACCTGCTTCAGTCTGTCCCGATCGCCCCAAAAAACTCCGCTATCAATCTGGCAATCCACTTTTAAACTAATCTTATTCTCTCTGGCCCGGATCATAAATTGCCGGCTTGTTTCCACGGCAATTCTGTTAATATCCACCAGTTGGTTTTTCAGTGTAATCTGCTCTACCTGATAACGGGAAAAATCCAGTAAATTCTCCACTAAACCAATCACGCGGTTCGATTCTTTAGAAATAATTTCTACTCCCTGGGTTGCTTCTTCATCCATCATTTTATCCCTGGAAAGCAAAGTTTCGCTCCATCCTTTGATCGATGTCAAGGGAGTCCGGAGTTCATGGGAAATGGAAGATAAAAAATCGCTTTTTATCTTCTCGCTTCTGTTGATTTCTTCAGCCATCAAATTAAGTGTATCAGCCAAACCACCTATTTCGTCGTCCCAGTATTTTTCTGCCCGCTGACTATAATCCCCTGCTGCCATTTGTCCTGCCGTGTGGGTAAGACTACGAATCGGAATAATAATACTCCGAGCCAAGATCATGCTCAGAACAAAAGCTACAATGACCACCAAGAAGCCCACAAATAAAGCGGCTAATACCAACTGTTTTAACTCTTCTCTCGTATTTTCAAGGGAAGTAATATACCGAAGACCGCCAATGATATGATCTTCACTTTTCAGGGGCGCAGTGACCGCCATCACCCACTCACCCGATTCGCTGAGCTTACCGGTCCACTTGCCGATCTCTCCGGACATTCCTTTGGCTACATCAGGGGTAGAGATAATCTGATTACCGGAAAACCCGTCTGAATCAATGACCACCCGCCCGCTTTTGTCCAATATTTCAATTCTTGCCAAACGCGAATCATCTTCATTGCCTAAGATACGCTGCGCCCGATCCCGTAATTCCCCACCGATATATTTATCATTAAAAGCTGCTCCTACAGCAGCTCTCGTAGTCAAAACCTGTTCAATACTTCCATAATAATATTGCTTGACATAAATAATAAAAAAGGTTTCCAATACTGTGACGGAAAAAAGGATAATAATAGAATAACGCCAGACCATCCTTTTCCTAATGCTCTGCATCATGATCTTCTCCCCGCCAGCGATATCCGTATCCCCAAACATTCTCTATATAACTGGGATTTCGTCCGTCGTCCTCCAGCTTTTTGCGAATTCGAGATATATTAACATCAGCAATTTTTAAATCTCCGATATAATTACAACCCCATACCCGGTTAATAATTTCATCTCTACTGATCGCCCGATTAGGATTTTCCATAAATATTTTCATAATAGTAAACTCTTTGGGAGTAAGATCAATTTCCTTCTCATTGTAATATAGCTTCCGTTCCCCCAAGTGAATCATAAACCGACCTGAGGTAATCATCTCGCTGTCCCCTGTACGGCGCACAGGCATCTTCATCCGCCTCAGCAAGGAAAAAATTCGAGCTATTAGCTCTTTGGGGCTAAAGGGTTTCACCATATAATCATCGGCTCCTAAAGTGAGCCCTTCTACCCTGTCCATTTCCTGTCCCCTGGCCGTCAACATGATAATTCCAAGGTTAGGATACTTTTCTCTGGCAATTCGGCAAGTTTCAAATCCATCCATTCCAGGCAGCATAACGTCTAAAAGTACCATGGCCACATCATTTTCCAGCTTCATAATCTCTAAGGCCTGCTCACCTGAGGATGCCTCTACAGCGATAAAACCATTACGCTTCAAATTAACGACCACAAAGCTGCGGATTGAATCTTCATCCTCCACAACTAAAATTTTAGTGGCCATTCCAATTCCTCCCCAGCTTGTCCGATTAAGTCCGCTCTCATTTTATATAAATTCAAGTTACAAATGGTAACAAATATTATAAAGATTAATAAATCCGCCCTGCTCCTTCACAGTGATCGCAAGGCTTCGTGTAACGAGCCATCAACATTTGACCATTCTTTTTCCTGGTCATTTCAACCAAGCCCAATTTCGTCAATCCCAGTACGTGAGACACCGTCTTATCCTGAGCACAAACTCTTGTCAATTCCTCAATCACAGTCTGACGTGCTTCATCAGACACCATATCGATGAAATCGATGATAATGATACCGCCCAAATTCCTTAATCGCAGTTGGCGGGCAATCTCCCGGGCTGCTTCTAAATTAGTGTAAACCACAGTTTCTTCTAAAGAGTTTTCACCGACATACTTCCCTGTATTTACATCAATGACAACCAAAGCTTCCGTTTGATTAATCACCAAATAACCGCCTGATTTAAGCCAGACCTTTGGGCGCAAGGCTTTCCTTATTTCGTCGTCTATTCCTTTT
The DNA here is from genome assembly GCA_023390635.1 of Bacillota bacterium. Taxonomy (GTDB): domain Bacteria; phylum Bacillota; class Desulfitobacteriia; order Desulfitobacteriales; family Desulfitobacteriaceae; genus JAEWCM01. The sequence goes on along the minus strand of JAEWCM010000142.1, from coordinate 4,031 downwards.
TCTACAAATAGATCGCGTGACCGTACGCTGATATGCCGAGCAGCTTTATGACCAAGAGCTTGCAAAGAAGAACGGAGAACCTGAGCAATCTCTTCCTGGTCCACGGTAATTTTTTCAATATCCTGATCAATAAAATCCCGTACAAGTCTTGTAATCAGATCCACATCCTGATAAACCAGACCGGGAACTGCAGTTTTGCTAACTTTCTTTTGAATTTCCGACCAAACGCTGTATAGGTTCTTGAGATCTTCTGCCAGTTCTTCCTCTTCCAGCCCCTTAGCCAAGGTCCGGACAATTACCCCCATTGGCTCCTTCCTTACTTTCAGAGCAAGATCACGCAGTCTTTCCCTTTCCTCAAGATCGGAGATTTTCCGCGATATACCTACATAATCAACCTGAGGCATCAACACGCAGTACCTTCCCGGCAGGGTGATGTTGGTCGTCACCCTGGCCCCTTTAGTCCCCACCGGTTCCTTAATAATTTGCACCAATAGCTCCTGCCGAGGTTTTAATACCTGTTCAACACGGACTTTTTCCGGCGTCTCTGCTTTGTTTTCATCTTCAGAGAATTTAGCGGGTAATGCATCCATCACATAAAGAAAAGCATTCTTTTCCAGCCCGATATCAACAAAGGCTGCTTGCATTCCAGGTAAAACATTTTCTACCCGCCCCCGATAAATATTTCCTACCAACCGGCCCGGATTATCTTCTTCCTCTTCGAAAACCTCAATCAAAGTGTCATTCTCCAGTAAGGCGGCCCTCAATTTATGTTGCTGTTGCTGAATTACAATCTCTTTCATTTGTTTCACCTCAATGCCCTTCCATGTTACCGTCCTACTAAAGGCAATTCCTTTTTTAACAGGCTGAACTCTCGTCAAAAGGGGAATAAGTCTTGCCCTGTCGTTTCACATAAATTCCGGTACGTTTAATTTGCAAATTATCCACATCCAGAGGAAGATTCTCCAACTCACGCAAGCTGGCAATCACTTCGTCCGGGCGCACTGTTCCCGCATTGCCTACCTCCACTGCCAGGTCAAACACTACCTCATCGCCTTGAACCTGCCCTTGCAACTGTTTAACCCAAGGCCGAATATCCTTTTCCGTCCGTCCTTTCTTGCTGTAGCGGACATAATCCACACTCTTCCTGCCCAACCAGGAAGAAATCCCCTCATCCAAACGGTCCTGCCCGACAGGCAGAGCCATCGGTACTCGGATCCTATAGCTAGCCTCATTCAACACTGCCATCAGTGCTTTAGTATGGGGCTCGATTACCTGACCTTCCAATACGCGGATTCCCTTGGGCAGCTGCTCTTGAAGTCGGCCCAGAATCTCTTTTAAATCCAATTCAGTCAGCATTTCCACATCCACATATTCCCGCTCTCCCTCAACTCCCACAGCTAAAGCAGAACCAAAAGAAATTTTAGGATGGGGATTAAACCCTTCAGAATAGGCCATAGGTATTCTCGCCCGGCGCAAAGCCCGCTCAAACACCTTTGCCAAATCCAAATGAGCAATAAATTTGGCATCCTCGACTTTTGCATAGGCCATTCTTACCCGCATGGCATTCACCCTTTCAAATCCATGTACGCATACCCATCCTGACAAACGCCGCATCCCGTGCAGGCCTTCCGGCAATCAGGAGTTTTTCCTGCCTTGAGAGCCTTGTGGTGTTCCAAAACAAGGAACTTTTTGCTGACGCCACCGTTTAGGTGCTCCCATGGCATCACATCATCATAATCCGATACCCGATGAGCGTAAAAACCGGGATCAATCTGCAACTCTGTAAATCCTTCCATCCATGTATCATAGCGGAATTGATCACTCCAGCCATCAAAACAGCATCCGTTACGAACCGCCCATTCCAAAAGATCAGCCAGTTTTCTGTCTCCCTTGGCAAAGACGGTTTCCAGAAAGCTGGTTTTTGCATCATGGTAATTATATTTAATCCGCCTGTCTTTCAACTTCTCTCGCAAATATTTCTGCTTAGCTTCCAATGAAGCCATACCTTCCTGGGGCTCCCATTGAAAAGGCGTGAAGCTTTTTGGTACAAATGAACTAGTGGAGACAGTTACCTTTACATTACGTCTGCCTAAACGGGTGCCTATATCCACAACTTTTTTTGCCAGATCGGCAATCCCATTTAAATCCTCTTGCTCCTCTGTGGGAAGGCCAATCATAAAGTATAACTTTATAGAGGACCATCCCGCCTTGAAAGCGGCCTCCGCAGCATTTAAAAGGTTTTCTTCCGTCACTCCTTTATTGATCACGTCGCGTAAACGCTGAGTTCCTGCTTCCGGTGCAAAAGTCAAACCGGACTTGCGTACCTTCTGTACCTCTTCAGCCAGCTTAACATCAAATGAATCCAAGCGTAAGGAAGGAAGGGATACACCAATCCGCTCCGGTCCATATTCAGCAATCAAAGTCCTGATGACCGGCTCAATACAACTGTAATCTCCGGTAGAAAGGGAAGTTAAAGAGATTTCTTCATAACCTGTGGAACGGACTAATTTTTCTGTCTGCTCCAACAGGACCTGTGCCGATCGCTCTCTGACCGGTCTATAGACCATGCCGGCCTGGCAGAATCTGCAGCCCTTGGTACATCCCCGCATCACTTCCAGCATCATACGGTCATGAACAATTTCCAGATAAGGAACGATCGGTTCGGTGGGAAAAAATGCTTTATCCATATTTTGTACTATAGCTTTTTTCACCTGGTGCGGTGCTTCCGGCGCAGCAACAATTTCCTCGATCCGGCCATCTTCCTTATAGGTCACTTGATATAACTCAGGAACATAAACCCCTTCCAGCCTGCTCACCCGAAGCAAAAAGTCACGGCGCGGCTCAGGCTTGATCTTTTGCTCTGCGATCAGAGCTAAGATTTTAGGCAGTTGTTCTTCTCCTTCACCTAAGAGAATAAAGTCAAAAAAGGGAGCCATCGGTTCAGGATTATACGCACAAGGCCCCCCTGCAATAATCCACGGATGTTCAGGTCCTCTGTCCCCTGATCGAAGGGGAATATGAGACAAGTCAAGCATATTTAAAATGTTGGTATAGCTTAATTCATATTGCAAGGTAAACCCGATAACATCAAATTGATTCAAAGGCCGAAACGACTCTAAAGCATATAAAGGAATGTCTTCTTCCCTTAATCGTTTTTCCATATCCACCCAAGGAGCAAAAGCCCGCTCGCAAAGAAAGTCAGGTGAAGAATTTACCAGATGATAAAGGATGCGTGTCCCTAAATGAGACATGCCTACCTCATATACGTCTGGAAACGCGAATGCCATGCGCACCTTGGTTTTCTCCCAGTCTTTATGAACAGAATTCCATTCCTGTCCCAAATAGCGGCCCGGCTTTAGTACTTTTGGCAGGAAACGCTGAACCTTTGCACGTATTTCGGCAGCAGTAAGATTGCTCATGTTGCTCATATGGCCCCCTTGGTGTCTTTGTATGTAATTGTATATTATAACACAATATTATGATTATCTCCATGTATATGGCCATATATCTTCTTTTTTCTCTATTTTTGCCCCTTTTTCGCTTTCTCAAACTGATCTTAAAGTTTACCGACCGGAAAATAGATCCCTTCTCTGATCATTCCTTCCAAAACCTCCGTTTCCGTCAAAATCCTTTTTTCTTTATCCCCTTTCTCCAATGCTATCAAAGCATAGCGGTCAGGGGTTAATGTTTCTACTATGCGAATCACCGGTGTCGTCTCATGAACCGTCAGCCATTTGCTGTTCATTAGCCCCTTACGCAATAGTTCTGCCTTTTTATGCGTAAGCTGGCGCAAAAAGGTAAGGCGGGCTGCCTTTAACTCTTTGTTTCCCGCTACCCAAAAGAAAGCGCCAAGAAGAATAAAATATAAATTTCCCTGCGTCTCCGCCCCTAAACCCACCAATGCGGTACTGACAATTCCCACAATTCCTAATCCCAGTCCCAGCCATTTTCCTGCCCAAGCTAAAATTTTAGTGATGTGGACAAACCCTGCCGCCTCAGTCAGCCAGGCCCGGATCACCCGACCTCCATCC
>JAEWCM010000120.1 GCA_023390635.1 Bacillota bacterium | reverse complement strand
CGGAAATGATACGCACCATATTATAGAGAAAGCCATCACCAATACAGGTAATTGTAAAATTTTGTTCCTGCTTGCTCACCTGACAGCGATAAAGGGTTCTTTCAAAAGTTCTGCTGGAAGTTCCCGCCGCTGCAAAAGTTTTAAAATTATGTTTGCCTTCCAGATATTTAGCCGCTGCCTGCATCCATTCTACATTTAAAGGAATTGGCTCATGCAAAGCATATAAGCGGGTGAAAACATTAAAAATCGGAGAATTATCAATTCTATAGTCATAGCGTTTCCAACGAGCAGAAATCCGGGCATGGAACCGCTCATCAACAAATTGGGCTTTTAAGATCCGAATAGAATGAGGCAGCAAGCTGTTAAACGCCTTGGGAATCTTCTCTGCCGGAATCCTGGCCTGGGAATAAAAGCTTACTACCTGACCTGCAGCATGGACTCCTGTATCAGTACGTCCCGCCGTGGCAATGCTGATTTCTTCACCTATAAGTTCCTTCCATATCTGCTCCATAGTACCCTGAACTGTCGGCCCATGAAATAAAGGTTGTCTCTGAAATCCATGATACTCAGTGCCGTCATAGGCAATCGTCAAACATATATTAGGCATTGAATTCTCCTAAAATTTTTTAAATACTGAAAAAATCCTCTTTAAAAGAATAGCCCAAATTGCGGAAAAGTCAAGCTTTTACGCAATTTAGGCAACTTACACCTGCTATTTATCTCCGATTATTTATTAAAACCTGAACTAAAAAGGATCGGTGCCACATCAGGGCTGAGTACGCCGAATTCATACCCTTGCTGCTTCAAATAATTGATGATCTGAGGTAAGGCCTTCACAGTCGTTGTTTTTGCCCCTAAATCATGCATCAGCACAATCACCTTATTCTTACCTTGAGTCGTATTGATCACATTTTGAACCAATGCATCAACAGGAAGGAGGGCCTGGGTTGTATCATCATTGCTTGCATTCCAGTCATACATCAAATAATCCTGACTGTCCATAAGATTAAAATAGCCCACATTAAAATTGGAAGATCCCCCCGGAGCGCGCACGATTTTCGGCCTTATCCCGATATCCTGATATATCAGATCCTCTGTCCACTGAATTTCACGCAGAAAATGCTCCGGTGTCTGGTAAAGCTCCTTATAGTCATGGGTATAAGTGTGATTGCCGATTGCGTGACCAGCAGCATAAATTTCCTTCAAGAGATTCGGATTACCTTCTATTCTGCTGCCCAGCACAAAGAAGGTCGCTTTAACCCCCTCATCCTGCAGAATCTGCAAAATTTTCGGGGTAGTCTGCGGATAGGGGCCGTCATCAAAGGTGAGATAAGCCACCTTGGCTGGCTCTGCTTTAAAATCTCTGTGCTTCATTACTAGCCCCGGAGCAGTGGGAGGATTTCCGGCTTCATCATAAGAGGGACGAACCGGAGTACCTGGAGGATCAGGCTGAGAAACACCAGGCTGACTTTTTGAATCATCCACTGTGCCCGGCTTGTTTTCTTCTCCATTAAGGGGAGTTTGTGTATCTTCCTCAGAATGCTGGGGGTCCGCCGCCTCTTGCTCGTCCAGATCAGAGCCGGGAACAGTCACTCCTGAATTGACCGGCCCTTGATCGGGAACCTTTCCCAAATCCACCGGTGTTTGATCCGTAGAGTTAAGAGTCATAATCCCTACTACATAAATGCCTAAAGAAAGTATTAATGCCGAGATTATTATTAAAACTGTGGTTCTGCTCTTTAGTTTTCCTCTATCTAATTTTACCGTACTCAAGTCTTTGCCCCTCTTTTCCCGCTTTAATCCGCAAGTTAAATCATCATTGAAATCTAAAGCAGCTTTTCAGCTCTTCCTTCTGCAAATTAATCTGCTTATACTCTTTCAAATAAGGCTCAGGCAAATTCTCCTGCTCATCTTCCGGAACAGCCACAAATAGTTTCTGCAAATTCTCGCCAACCACAGTATATGGCCGATTCTTGACCTGCAGCTGCTCTTCTTTAGCACTCCATGTCTGTTTATCACAATATTGAATGGTTAGAAGCTTTGCCCACTGGCTCCGATCTTTTCCCGTATAATAAAACTCTACTGCAGAAATCTCATCACCCTCAGTGATTCTCTTAATAGTAAAGCGGTCCTGCCAGCTTTTAGGAATAATGAACTCATATCCTTCGCTATAATCCCCGTAGCTCTCCATCTGCCATGCCAAACCACCTTGGCCATTCCATTGATACCACGCATTAAACCAAGGGGTTGCCACCATCGGTAAATTTTCAGAGCCGAAGGGTTCTTTCTGAATTCCAATTTCCATGATGCCATCGTTATTGATATCCATACAGTTCAAAGGATATGCTTTAAAAGTCTGATCTATCGCCGGTTTATCCTTGAAAGGGCTCATTAGTTTACTTCCCTGTAAAAAGTAAAGCTCTGTGTAGGCAGAGTGCGCGCCTATCTGCATATCGACAAAGATTCCAACTTTCTCTGACGCTGCACGAGCAATCTTCACTTCAGAGGCGTAACCATCCAGTTTTTTTTCATCAATCTTCTGCATTTGCTGGGCAGCATAGTGATAAAGTGTCAGTTTAACTTCCGGGTAATCTTTTTCTTCCTGGTTAAGAATGGCAACCTCCACCTGCCCATCACCGTTCACATCTCCAACTGCCATGTCCTGATATGGTATACTCTCTATCACTTCTCCCCGACCAAATTGATAGGTGTAGAGAGTCAGCTCGTTATTCAACTTCTCACCGCCACTCAGGCCGATGATAATGTCAGAATGGCCGTCTCCCGTGAAATCAGCAAAATTTGCATAGACGATATCCTTCCCCAGCTCGGTAAAATTGTCCTCAATATTCCAACTTTTAACCCCGTTTGTCCCATCCTGACTCTTTAGGATCAGTATTCCTAAGGTAGATAAATCCTTGGGTAAAGAGTAAAAAACCACGATCTCTTCCTTACCGTCTCCATCGAGATCAACATAGTTAATGGCCGAAAGTTCTTCCTGCTCCTTAGGAATGATCAGCTGGCTATCTTTCGGCAAATAGCTCTGGATCGCTTTCTTTACATCTTCCTGACTATAATTCATTTTGGGCGGTGCCATCAAGGAAAGAGGCATGGATTGGATGGCACAGCCGGAACTCAATAGTCCGAATAATATCAGCATTCCCCATAGTCTCCGTCTGCCCATGGCCTTAAACTCCTTTTACTTTCCAAGTCGTTCACTGTTCAACCCGTTCAAATAATGCATTTCTTCCATATATTTCTTCCTAAATACTTGCTTTTCCTTCCTTCACTATCTACCATAATCGTTTTTTAGCCATAAATCGTAACAAAACGTTTAAAATTGCTCTAAGTACTTTGCCATTGTCAAAGTTAATAATATGAGAAAGAAGTCGGTTCCAAATCCTAACCGACTTCTAATTATTGATGCTAATTTAACAATATATTAATTTGGTATTGAATGACCGTATCTCAGCGTACTTCCACTCTGAAACTGTCTCCTCTCCCCATATCGACGGTACATCCAGTACTTTGAATTCTGCCCTCAATACAGAAGCGGCAATGCTCTGCTTCATCGCCGATGCAAATCTTATTTTCGTAAAGTGCGTACTTGGCCTTCTCCCCGACAGGAGTCAAATTCGGCATCACAACATTTGCTCCGGCCTTTATGCCCAGCTCCCTTCCTTGTTCATGCAGGGTTCCCAAGGCTGTGGTGGCCGGCAGCAAACAGTCTGGTACAAACAGTCTGGTCAAGGCGAGCATCACCAAAGTTTCTTCCACCGTACCTCCCATGGCGTTGGCAAGCGGTGTTTCACTATGGGGAATGAACGGCCCTATCCCGATCATATGAGGTTGGATGGATTTTAAATAGTGAAGATCCTCGGCCAGATCTTCTGCTGTCTGTCCGGGCAGTCCAACCATAAAACCCGCTCCGATTTGATAACCAATTTCCTTTAAATCTTTTAAGCATCTTCTCCGATTATTAAACTCCATGCCGATATGAAGCTGCTTATACAGCCTTTCCGAAGCTGTCTCATGCCTGAGCAAATAGCGATCGGCCCCAGCCTGGAATAATGCCTGATAATCCTCCCGGCTTCGCTCGCCAATGGACAATGTAAGGGCCGTGTCGGGAAAAGAGCCCTTTATTTCGGCTACGATATCAATCATTCGCTCAATGCTATACCAAGGATCTTCCCCACTTTGCAGGACAAAAGTCCTGTATCCTAAATCATATCCCTTTTGGCAGCAGCTAAGAATTTCCTGCTTAGTCATACGATAGCGTGCTACTTTGCGATTTGAAGATCTTAACCCGCAGTACTTACAATTTTGCCGACAGACATTGGAAAATTCAATGAGACCGCGCATATATATCTTATTACCGTAAAATCTCTCTCTTGTCTGGCGTGCATACTGAAAAAGCTGCTCCTTATCTCTTTTATTCAAGTGCGTGAGCAGAAAAACGGTTTCCTTCTTATTTAAGTAATGTTCTTTATATAATTTGTCGATTAACTCATCCATCAGAGAACTCTCCTCTATCCCTGGGAGTTTTTTATAATATTAAAAGGCACTAGAAAGCTCTTAAATTACAAACCCGCCATTCGGGCTTATCACCTGACCTGTCATAAAATCGGCCTGGGCTGAAGCTAAATAAAACACAGTATTGGCGATCTCCTCCGGCCTTCCGAAGCGCATGAGAGGCGTTTCGTTCTCCAGACTCTGCCTTTCTTCTTTATCTAAAAAAGCAATCATCTCTGTCTCCACAATTCCCGGTGCCACACAGTTTACCTGAATACCTGAAGGTCCCAGTTCCTTGGCCAACGCTTTAGTTAAACCGATAACTGCTGCTTTGGCCGTCGAATAGTGTACCTCGCATGAAGCCCCCACCATTCCCCAAATGGATGAAATATTAATAATCTTTCCGGCCCTTTTTCTGATCATATCAGGAAGGATTGCCTGACAACAGTTAAATGTGCCTTTAACATGAACAGCCATCATACGCTCCCACTCGTCCTCTGTCAGGTCGGTAAAAAGCTTTTGCTGAGAGACTCCCGCATTATTGACTAAAATATCAATGGAGCCGAACCTTTCCTTTCCTTTTTCAATCATAGCCTCGACCTGATCACGTCTGCTTACATCGGCCTGACAAGCCATGGCCTTCGCCCCCTGCTTTTGAAGCTCTCCCACCAGGCTTAAGGCTTCCTGCTCCGAATGCAGGTAATTAATCATGACATTATAATGATGGCCAGCAAAAACCTTCACTGCAGCTGCTCCAATTCCTTTAGCTCCCCCAGTGATTAATACGGTTTTAGTCATGTTCTCCTACCCTCCTGACCGGACTCTTCCCATGCTATGCGGGCTAAAGGAAAAGGCTTAATGGCTCTCTCCAAAATCCCTTGAACATAGGCAATCAAAATTCCATAATTAACAATTGGTACCCCGACGTCTACAGCTTGAGCAATCCTATATTGCATGGCTCTTCTATTCAACATACATGCTCCGCAGTGTACTACCAGAGCATAGTTGTGCAGATTTTCCGGAAATTCTCCACCATGGCAAAATGCAAATTCCAAATTTCTACCTGTCAGCTGGCGCAGCCAACGGGGAATTTTCACCTTCCCGATATCATCGGCCTGCTGATGATGAGTACATGCTTCGGCAATCAGGACCTTGTCCCCTTCCTTCAATTGCTCCACTGCTCTGGCACCCCGCACCAACTCCGCCAAATCTCCTTTATTTCTTGCCATCAGAATGGAAAAGGAAGTGAGCAAAATATCCTTAGGCGTATCAGCCGCTACTTTCAAAAACACCTGGGAATCGGTAATCACCAGGCGAGGTTTCTTTCCCAAATGTTCCAGAGTTTCCCGCAATTCGTATTCCTTGGTTACTACCGCCATAGCATCGCTCTCCAAAATATCCCTAATGGTTTGCTGTTGCGGCAGGATCAGACGGCCTTTCGGTGCCGCCTTATCAATCGGCACCACTAAGACGACAAAATCACCTGCTGATATCAAATCGCCAACAATCGTAAATTTGTCTTCTTCCGTCGGCACCATTTTTCCAATCGCCTGGCGCAGTTCTTTGATTCCTATTTCCTCCCGGGCCGAGACGGCGTAAAACTTTATTCCGTACCTGTGCTCATATGCATTTAAGATTTCATCCTTTACTTGTCCGATATCCGACTTGTTCAAAACACCGATCATAGGAACTCTGGTTTTACGGAGATAATCCGCCAATTGTGACTCCAACCCTTCTATCTCTCCAGCCATCAGGTTTTCACCGTCAAAAACCAGCACTGCCAAATCGGTTTTATGCAAAACCTCCTTGGTTTTTTTAACACGCAATTCACCCAATTCCCCTTCATCATCCAGTCCGGGAGTGTCTATGAGCACAACCGGGCCTAAAGGCAGCAGCTCCATCCCTTTATAAACAGGATCTGTGGTCGTCCCTCCGACCGGCGACACAACCGCCAGTTCCTGACCGGTTAAAGCATTGATCAAGCTGGATTTTCCCGCATTGCGCCGTCCAAAAAAAGCAATATGCACCCGCTCAGAGCGGGGAGTATCGTTTAAACTCACGTTTCAGCCTCCCGATTCACTCAGTCCCTTACCAGGAATCCCCTGTCCGGTAATTTGCTGAGGAGCTAAAATGGTTTCCAATAATTCAACTGGCAGGATCTTCTCATCTGTCATAACCTGTCTGATGGTCTTTTGTTCGTTTTGGGCCTTTAACGCTACTTCAGCAGCCCTTTCATAACCGATATAATGAACCAGAGATGTGGCCAGAGCGGAGGATGCTTCCACATGTTTAAGGCAATTCTCCTCATTCACAACAATTCCTTCAATACATTTATGCTCAAAGACTGCCACCCCTTGGCAGAGCAGGGTGAGAGATTCCAGCAGACTCTCTCCGATCAATGGCATAAAAGCATTCAATTCCAACTGGCCATAGAGGGCTGCCCCGGTAATGGCCGCATCGTTGGCAATTACCCGTAAACAAACCTGAGTGATCATTTCCGGAATCACAGGGTTCACCTTACCCGGCATAATTGATGACCCGGCCTGTACTTTAGGCAGCCTAAGCTCTCCCAGTCCTCCGGCAGGGCCGGAGGCCAGCAACCTTAAATCACCAGAGATTTTTATCAAGTTGACGGCAGCTGATTTAAGCAGCCCAGATACCTCTACAAACACATCCATGTTTTGGGTGGTGTCCATCGGATACTCACTGCGAGCAATTCCTAAACCGCTGATATCCTGAAGAATATCCGTCATCAAAAAAGCATATTGGCGCGAGGCATTCATGCCTGTCCCGATTGCTGTCCCTCCAATATTGACTTCCCGCAGCCTCTCCTCTACCTTATATAAACGCCAGCGGTCCCTGGCTATGGCTCTGGCATAAGCTCCAAAACCCTGTCCCACTTTCATGGGCAAGGCATCCATCAGTTGTGTCCTGCCCAGCTTAACGATACCGGCGAATTCCTCTTCCTTAGCTTGTAGACTTTCCTGCAAAGAAGCAAAAGCTTCGCTTAAAGGACGCAGCCGCTTGATTGCTGCAATTCTCAAAGCCGTGGGGTATACATCATTGGTGGATTGGCAGCAATTCACATGCTGTAAAGGATGGACCACTTCATATCCACCTTTTTCCCGGCCCAAAAGTTCCAATGCCCGATTCGCAACCACTTCATTAACATTCATATGGGCAGACGTTCCTGCCCCGCCTTGATAAGCACTGATCATGAACTGACTGTCATACTGACCGCTGAGCACATCATCACACGCTGCGGCAATCACCTTCGCTAATTGCTGCGGATAATGGTCTAGCTTACAGTGGGCGAGAGCCGCAGCCTTTTTTACCAGCACCAGCGCGTGGATCAAATCAAGATTGGTCCGGGGACCAAAAGGGAAGTTCTCCATAGCGCGCGCTGTGTGAATGCCATAGTAGGCATCAGCGGGAATCTGTTTTTCTCCTAATAGATCTCTTTCCCTTCTGAATTCACTCTTGTATAAATCCACTGCACTACCTCCTGTCTCCCGCTATTCCATGCGCAAAAAATACATAACCGTCCATTCCCTACTTACTTCGGATGTCTCCTGTGGTCTTAATATTACGATGAATTTGAAATAAATTCAAATCACACTATATAAAAAAATGCGCCTGACTGCTAGATTGATAACCTTTTTGCAGACAGGTCGCTGAATTTGGAAAGCTATGCAAGTTGCACCAACAGCAAAATAAGGACAAATAGGAATGCAATCGCTGCTCCCCAGCTATCCTGCTTTTGCCACGAACGGATGAATACCACCCGATATTTTCCGCTCCCATATCCTCTGGCAATCATATTCTCCCCCACCTCTTCAGCCCTTTGAAAAGTGATCAGGAGTAGAGCCGGAAGAAAGCGGATAATCCGCTTCAACCCTTCCAGAATCCCGTCCTCTTTTTTCCCTTGCACGATCCATCCCTTCCAGATCATCGCCCACTCTTCTTTAATCATGGGAACAAAGCGCAGAGTCAAAGTAAGAAGGAGAGAAAAATCCGCTGCCTTAGGATTAATTTTCACCAGTGGTGTAAAGAAATAAGCAATGCCCAACCCCTGCTCCAAAGGAGATGTCACTGCAATAAACAGGCGGGTGAGTATAAAGATTATACCTAGCCGCCATATGAGCAAAAAGGCTAATTTCAACCCAGGCACAGACCAGTGACCTTGCCAGAATTTCCACGGATCATCCCATACCCAGCCAGACAATCCCACATAAAACAGGGCGAGAATGCTCACTGCTCCCAACACCCCACGGTAAAGACGCAGAGGGGTGCGGGCCAAAATAATCATGCCCACCAAACTAATGCTTGTTAATAAAAGGCCACTCCAATTCGCAAAACTGAGCATAATACTGACTACTGCCAGAATTCCAACCTTAAGCCTAGCGTCCAAATTACTGATTAAATTTTTCTGTTCCTCTTTTAATCCCCGTACCACAACTTCTCCTCACTCTAACCTATTTTCTCGCTTTCCTTTTTTTGATGAACCGAATGATCATTGATATCACTTATAATTTTCCAGGCATATCCGATCTTTCCCTCCCCACTCCGTTTTCACGCCCAGAACCTCAAGTTCTTCCCGATGCTTACCCCATTCCTTTTTAGGACAATCCAACATAATTCGGCCTTGGTACACTCCCCATATACGGTCAGCATAAGGAAGTATCTCCCTTAAATCATGGGTTACATAGAGAATGGTTCTTCGCCCTAAATTTCCCTCGATAATTTCCTGGACCCTCCTGCGCCCTGCTGCATCCAATCCTAACATGGGTTCATCCAAGAGCAAGAGCTTAGGGCCATCTGCCAGAGCCAAGGCCAGTGCCGCCATCTGTCGTTCCCCTCCGCTCAAAAGTTCCGGCGCCGCATCACTAAGCCTTTCATCAATCCCAAAACCTTGTAAGTACGCTAAATGCTCTTGCTGTTCTCCCGGCCGCCATTTCTTGCGGGATCGCCCAAATACAACTTCATAAATATTTCTTCCCACTAAGAATTCACCCGCCTCTTGAAGAACTAAGCGGCCTTTTTTACGCAGCTCTCCCAAACTTTTAATACTTTTCCCTTGTTTTCCAATCAAACTACCTAAAAGCCATACTTCTCCCTCTTCAGGGTGCACCAATCCTACGGCACTTTCCAACAAGGTAGACTTACCGGCACCGGACGGACCAACAATCCCGATAAATTCCCTCTCTTTTACCCTTTGATTGATCTTTAAGCGTTCTCCTCTTTCTCCGTAACCAGCCTTGTTCCATACTAACACATCCGCTTCCCTTCGGAATTCTTCCCCACTGCGGGGGATATTCTCTTTTTCTTTTGCGCTCTGATTATGATCCTGTCCATATACGGAAAGCAAAGAACGAATGCCGTACTGGGAGCAAAGGCTTTGATCCAGCAAGGTGTCCTTTTTGACCTCTGTCATCTTTCCCTCTTGCATTAAAAACAAACGATCAGCTTTAAGCGCCATCTCCGGATCATGAGTAATCCAAAGCTGACCGGCCATGGCGTGCTTTTCTTTCAGCATTCTAAGGAGGCTGTCTTGAGCTCTATAATCCAGCATAGTAAAGGCTTCATCTAAGATCAAAAAAGGCGGAGCCATCGCTAATACCGCTCCTACAGCCAAACGCTGACGCTCCCCTCCGGAAAGGGTTGCAGGAGATTGATTTTCTTTTCCTACCAGGCCTAGGAAGGAAAGAAGCTCCTCAGTTTTTGCTATAATCTCATTCGTATGATAGCCTAAATTGAGCAACCCAAAGCTCAATTCTTCTCCGATGCTGGCCCCTATGCACTGCCGTCTCGGATGTTGTCTAACCAAACCAATCACCTGCCACCTGGGCAACCGGGAAAAATCCTGCCATCCTCCTTCGTAGTATAGATGAATCTGACCTTCGCTCCGGTCCAGTCCAGTCAATGCTCTGGCTAAAGTTGACTTGCCCGATCCATTAGCTCCCATTATGGCCAACGTTTCACCCTGTTTCCAGGTAAAACTGATATTCTTCAATATACCGCTATTCAATTCCTCAATCTGCAAAATTTGCTCAGCCACTGACTCCTCCAAAAATGTAAACTAAAATTATAAAGAAAGTTTACATTAATTCCTCTTCTTGTGCAAGCTGATCTTGTCCCGCTCCTCAACAGTCAAACTGTCAGTCAAACTGACGAATGCCCGGCAGAGCGAGAGATGCAAGCACAATAACAATACCAATTGCGGAAAAAAGCATCATAGCATTTACTCCATTAATAACGTCCGCCAGTTTTCCTACCAATAAATACCCCAAAGGAAGTAAGGCAAATGAACCTAGCATTTCAAGGCTTGCTACTCTGCCAAAAGATTCAGGGGGTACCAATTCCTGCAAACTGGTTTCCCAGATCAGGCCGAAGATCATTAGACCAAATCCCTCCAAAGCAAATAAAGCCACTAGGCCATAAGGAGATGAAACAAAAGCCATTGCCAAGAGCGCGACACCGCTGAGAAGCACTCCCCCATAAGCCATGATGCCCCGCTTTCTCCAATGCTTTCTTGATCCGAAGACCAATCCCCCCAGAATTGCTCCCACACCTGAACAAGTCACTGCCGCTCCATAGGCAGTGGGCGGGAAATGGAAATGAACATTGAACAGCCAGGGAAGTAGTATACTGGTGACTCCGCTGTAAAAAATGTTAATGACAGCAAAGACTAAGATGGTAATCCACAACCATGGATCTTTCCTCAGGATATGGATTCCCGTCATGAAATCCTCTTTCCACCCTGTTGCAGCATTTTTTTCTTTCGGCCTTTTAATAAGGGAAGATTTAGCTCTCCTTAATTTAAAAAGAAAAATAAAGGAAATTAGATAGGTCATTGCATTAAATCCAAAACCCCACCCCGGGGAGAGGGCAACAATCAATATTCCGCCCAGTGACGGACCGATAAGTCTCACTGTCTGTTCACTGGCCTGAGTCAGGGCGTTGGCCTGATTGCGTATCTCCGGAACGAAAACCACAGCCCGCATTGCAGCATAGGCCGGCTGAAAAAGGCCGTTCATCAAACCGTAAAAGCTGATCAGGATCAGCAGGATAGGAAGGGTCAAATGATGAGTGAGTATCAATACGGCACCTAAAGCGGTTATTAGGAAGCGGACCAGATCGGCGCCCATCATCAGCCTCAACCTGTCGTAACGGTCAACCAGACCACCTGAAACAGGTAGCATCACCACATACATCAGCATATAGACAGCCATTACCAGACCCATCGTCCCCGCTGAACCGGAAATTGAATAGACCACTGAGGGGAGGACAATATTCATCACACAGTTGCCCAGGTAAGCAATCGTCTCTCCACCCCATAAGTAGGGAAAAGCCTTGGAGTGTTTAAAAGGTTCTGCATAATTATAAAGAAACATGCCAAGTTTGCTGATCTTTTCTTTTTCCACCAGGGTTCCACTCCTTACCTATTCGTCTTTTACTTTGCCGAGGGTAATAAGTACACCATACTCCTCCCCACTTATCTCTTTCCTTCCCATTTCTTCAATAACAGGAGAAGGTCGTCATAAAACTCTTTATGCTCCTCCGCTGATAAAGAAAGCCTACTGGCCAATCGCTGAAGATGCTTTTGTTCAAACTCATAGGCAGGGAGTTGCTCTTGCTCTAAATATTGTTCCTTTCGAGCGGTAATATTTCTCCACCACACCCTTTACCTCTTGGGTCTTTACCATTTCTAATAAATCCGCCTCCAGCAGCTTCTGAATGTCTTTGCTCCAAGGTAATTGGAAGATAGGATACTGTTTCTTGGTTCATGCCGCACCTCCTTCTCGGTTGGCCCTGAGCTTTATTTCAAGACTCTTACATTGTCTAAATCACTATGATCTAAATTACAGATTAATATATAATTTAGATCATAGGTAAGTATAGGAGGTAAGTCAATAAAAAAGCCAGAGCTCATTTTAAATAAAAAGAGCTCTGGCTTATTTTAAAGCTACTTGTATTTCGCTATTAAACCAATTCTACCAGTACCATTTCTGCTGCGTCACCCCGGCGATAGCCCAATTTCATGATCCGGCTATATCCTCCTTGACGGTCAGCATATTTCGGCGCAATTTCGTCAAACAGCTTCTTCACTACATCTTCATCCATCAGATAAGACATAGCTTGACGGCGTGCCGCCAAATCTCCCTGCTTGCCCAGCGTAATCATCTTCTCCGCGATAGCATTGAGTTCTTTAGCTCTGGCCTCAGTGGTTTCAATGCGCTCATGTTTCAACAGAGAAGTGACGATGTTACGCAGCATTGCACCGCGGTGCCCTGAATTTCTACCTAACTTGCGGTATGCCAACTACATTCCCCTCCTTTGCACCGAATTAGTCATCAGACTTGCGGAAGTCCAAGCCAAGATCACCTAGCTTTTGTTGTACTTCCTCCAAAGATTTGCGTCCAAGGTTTCTCACCTTGATCATATCTTCTTCCGTCTTCTGAGTCAGCTCTTCCACCGTGTTAATTCCTGCTCTCTTCAAGCAGTTATAGGAACGGACGGAAAGATCCAATTCTTCAATGGTCATTTCCATGATTTTATCTTTGGCTTCTTCCTCTTTTTCCACCATAATTTCAACATTGTTGAGTTTATCGGTCAATCCGGTGAAGAGCCGCAAGTGCTCTGTCAGGATTTTGGCTGCGAAGCTCGTGGCTTCCTCAGGAGAAATGCTGCCATTCGACCATACGTCAAGGGTCAGTTTATCATAATCCGTTGTCTGCCCTACCCGTGTATCTTCTACCGTGTAGTTCACTTTATATATGGGAGCATAAATAGAGTCAATGGGAATAACACCGATGGGATGATCAGCTTTCTGCTTATTTTTTTCCGCAGAAACATAACCTCTGCCC
>JAEWCM010000079.1 GCA_023390635.1 Bacillota bacterium | reverse complement strand
CGAGGTTACACCGCCTTTCTGCCCAAGAAACTAAGAAAATAATACTGGCATCTTTATCTTATCTCTTTTTCTACTGCCTTCATAGGGCATTTTTTTATGCAGATACCACATTCAATGCAAAGTTTATCGTCAATCTGCGGCAGTTTGCAGCCATCCTGGTTGATGGCTCCTACAGGGCAAAAGGGGATCATGGGACACCGGTGATTTTGGGGACATCTATTTTTATTGATTTTAACGGCCATGCTTGATTCCTCCATTTTATTCAAGTGAAAAATTAATACAGTAATTAATTATAAGAACCTTACACAGCAAGTCTGTGATTAAATCACTTTAGCAATTTAGAGGATACGGTGATTTAATCACAGATTTAAATTTAAATATGATTCAAGATTAAGCTGCGCTAATAAATTGCGTCCAATTTAATAATATGGAGGGAGTCTTATGTCAGACTTCAGTCAAAAAGTTGAAAATAGTTTAAAAAATCTTTTTGGTGACAGAGTCCGGACTGACAGGGTAGAACGAAAAATGTATTCATTTGATATTGGAGTAATGCCTTCGTTGATTAAACCTTTCGTGCCGGCAGGAATCCCAGGAGCGGTTGCTCGCCCCTTTAAGGAAGGGGAAATCGTTGACTTAATCAAATTAGCCAAGAAGGAAAAACTGAAACTGGTACCGAGAGGAATGTCAACTTCGGGCTATGGGGGAGTTCTCCCGGAAGAAGGGGCTGTCGTTGTTGATTTATCGGGAATGAATCATGTGATCGAGGTGGATGAGGAAAACTCAACTGTAACTGTGGAGCCGGGAGTCATTTGGGAACAGCTGAACAGGGAGCTGAACAAGAAAGGACTTGATCTTTGTCTATATCCTTCCTCGGCACCGTCCTCCACAGTAGGTGGTTGGCTGGCTCAGGGAGGCTATGGGTTTGGGGCTTTTGAATATGGGAGTTTTAAAGAAAACGTGGTTTCCGTCCGAGTCGCCCTTCCCAATGGGGAGATTGAAAGATTTTGTGGGGAAGAATTGCTTGATTTGATTGCCGATATGGAAGGCAGCACCGGAGTCATAACCCAGGTGACATTTAAGGTAAGGAAGCTGGAGAAAGAAATCCATCAATTAATTGTCTTTGACCGTTGTGAAGATATGGGAGCTGCATTACAAGCCATTAAGCTAAACAAACTGCCCATTTGGTCTGTGACCTTCCTCAATCCTGAATCTACCCGTTTAAAGAAAAAGATTCCGGCACGTCATGGTCATCCATATGAAGAGAACAAACATCATGCTGAGCCTCAATTGCCGGAAAACTATCTTCTTCTGATTGCCTATCCGGAGTCCAGAAGCCAAGCGATTGAAGAAAAACTAAATGTGATTGTCAGGGCCAATTCGGGGAAAAAGATGTCCCGGGAGGCAGCAGAACATGAATGGGAAGAAAGATTCAGGCCCATGCGGTTTAAGCGAATCGGACCTTCGATCATTCCTACAGAAGTGGTCGTACCTTTAAACAATTTGCCTCAAGTACTCAATGAAATTGATCAGAAAATCAAACAGCCCTTCATCTTAGAGGGCATGGTGGTCCAGGGAGAAAAGGTTGTGTTGTTGGGATTTATTCCTCATGATGAACGCACTTTTGCGTTTACACTGGCTTTTGCCCTTTCCCTGTCTGTAATTGAAATTGCCAAGAAAGCAGGTGGAAGTGCTTATTCCACTGGTTTATACTTCCGCAGAGAAGCAAGAGACCTTTTGGGCAGTGAACGATATGATAAGGTCAAAGATTACAAAAAGGTAATTGATCCTGAGAATTTCATGAATCCAGGTAAGGTGCTGGGAAAAGGGATCATTGATTCTTTAATGGGGACTGCTGCTGCCATGGAAGGTGTGATCCGCCCCTTTGCCAATGTGGCTAAATCGGCGTTGGGGAAAGCCGTGGATGAGGGAAAGAAAAAGGGAATTTCCGGTGAGATTGCTTATTTTGCCACAGCTTGCTCACGCTGCGGTTACTGTGTTTCCACTTGTGAACAGTATAGCGGAAGAGGATGGGAGTCCCAGTCTCCCCGCGGCAAATACCATTTTATTCGTGAGGTTGTGGCAGGTAAGGAGAAATTTGATCAGAAAGCCATTAATACCTTTTTGCTTTGCACTACTTGTGAATTATGTAATAATCGTTGTCAGCTGGACATTCCGATAGAGCATCATTGGATGAAGCTGCGGGGCAAGTTAATTCATGAAGACGGAAATATGACTTTTCCTCCATTCGAAATGATGGCCGCTTCCTTGCAGGGTGAACGCAATATCTGGGCAGGTAAAAAGGAAAAACGGGCGAATTGGGTGCCCGAGGACTTGAAGAATAAAATTAAGGACCATGGTAAGGTGATGTATTTTGCAGGTTGTACGGCTTCCTTTGTCAATACGGATGTGGCAGAGGCCACAGTGCGCCTGTTGGAGCGTTCGGGGATTGATTTCACCTATATGGGCGAGGAAGAAGCCTGCTGCGGCATTCCTATGAAGATGGCAGGCAAATGGGATATCTTTGAAGAAATTTTTGAGCATAATGTGGAAGAGGCTAAAAAAAGGGGTGTGAAGACCATTGTCACCTCTTGTCCGGCCTGCGGTCTGGTTTGGAAGGAGCTTTATCCTGAACTGGCGGCGAAGAAGAAGATTCCCTATGATTTTGAGGTAAAACATTATTCTGAATTGACTACGGAAGCAATTAAGGACGGTAGACTGGTTTTTGACCATGAGGTTAAGAAAAAAATTGCCTTCCACGATTCCTGCCACGCAGGACGAGCCCAAGGCATCTATGAGCCGCCTCGGGAAATTTTAGAGGCCATTCCTGGAGTTGAGCTGGTTGAAATGGAGCACAATCGGGAGAATGGCTATTGCTGTGGCTCAGTCTTGACTTTGGTAGGTGAAAGCTGTGTAGCACCTAAGCTTGGAAGTATGCGTCTACAGGAAGCAGTTGATATAAAAGCGGATACAGTGGTGACAATGTGCCCTTGCTGTCAGGTACAGCTGCGGGATTCCAATGTAAAAAATGATTTTAACCTGCATATCAGTGATCTGGCTCGTTTGGCAGCCCAGGGACTGGGTTATACCATTGAGGACAAGAGCAGCTATTCATTGGAAATGTGGGGGTATTTTGAGAAGTTTATTGACCTCATGCAGCCGGAAATGCTGGCTGAGGTAATGGCTGCACTTTTCAAACCGATGATGGCAGCTATGCCTACCGGGATGGTACCGATGATGAAGGCAATGAAGCACATTCCTGGCGGCCTGTATCTGATGGGCAAGATGATGCCTTTATTAATGCCTATACTGGTTCCGGGAATTATGCCAAAAGTGATGCCCGACATGCTGAAGGAAGTTTCCCGACGGGTAGGAGAGCTGCCGGAAGATATGGAGGCTCTGATGCCTGACTTGCTTCCGAAGACTATGGATTCATTGATGTCTAATATGCTTCCCATGATTATCCCTCACATCACTCCTAAAATGATTTCTTATATTAATACTGCTATGTAAATATAAACATGTAAACATCTGAAATAAAACCAAACACCTGAAAGAGCGATTCCTGGCTTTTCAGGTGTTTTTTTACTTATGATCAAATGGTTTTCCTATGGCTAAAACAGATCGGTGTATTTACCTTTATAAAGTAGCTGAAGTGAGTGCTTTGGTGGCCCTTCCAGGAGTTTTCCCTCCACTGAATATCTTCCACCATGAGCAGGGCAATCCCAGGTTTTTTCTGCATCGTTGAAATTTAACTCGGTGGTCATATGGGTACAAGATATGTCGAGGATAATTACATTATCTTCAAAATCCCGATAGGCGCCGGCTCGGTGTCCTTGATAGCTAATGATTCGGCTTTCTCCTCTGTTCAGTCCTTCGAGTTCTTCGAATCCTTCCAGCTTAGATTTGATTAATTCACCTACTGAGTCGGTAACCTCGGTAATTACTTTACCCAGGGAACTTGAATAGTCTTCCCGTTCTCTGGAATATAATTGTTCATATTTGGTACCCCGATCCAGAATTAACTCTGTGATCATGTTTCCGGCTAAGGTACCGCTGGACAGTCCCCATCTACCAAAGCCTGTGGCCGTATAGATATTTGAACCACTGGAAATTCTCCCAATATAGGAAATCTGGTCAGGGGTATCATAGTCCTGAGCAGACCATTTTGCTAAAACTTCTTTAACTTCGGTGATGCTTTGGGCAAAATTAATCAAAGCGTCGTAATGCTCATTCATTTCAGGTCCTCTTGCCGTAGGATGGCTTTCACCCACAGCAATCAATATACGGTCGTCCCCTTCAATATGAGTACGGAGGGAGCGCGTAGGTTGTCCGACATTAATATAACTCCCGTCCGGCCAGTCTTTTTGGGTGGATACTGCGATACCATAATCTCGTTTGGCGTATAAGCGGGTGTAAAATATGTTGGGACCGTCATAAATCGGATACTGGGTGGCCATGATGAGATGTCTGGCTTTGATCGTCAAATCATTTTCACAGATTACAGTGATAAGTTCACCATCATCAATCTTCACAGCTTTTGTAGAACAGTAAATTTGGGCTCCATGGTCGACTGCGCATTGGGCCAGTTTGTTGATATATCTTACAGGATGAAATACAGCCTGATTCTTAAATCCAAGTACACCAAAATTACCGGGGGGAAAATCGAATTTCTGTTGAAAGTCAGCCTCAATACCCAGTTCTTTCGCGGCTTGATACTCTTTATCCAGCATAAGTTTTTCATCTTTCGTGGTAGCATAAAGGTATGCGGTGTTAAAGGCAAGCTGGCAATCAATGGAGTGTTCTTTTACTACGTTCTGAATAAAATTTAAAGCCTGAGTATGAGATTCGGAATACTGTTGAGCTTTGTCATGACCATATTTCTCCAGAAGATGACTGTAAATAATACCATGCTGAATGGTAATCTTTCCTGTAGTATTTCCTGTAGTTCCATCACATAAATCGCCTGCTTCAATTAAAATCGGCTTTATACCACGCCGGGCCAGACAGTAAGCACTTGTGATTCCGGTGATACCACTTCCGATAATTAAGGTGTCTGTTTCAAGATCACTTTTTAATGGTGGAAAATCCTTTTTTGTGGCTGTTTTGTGCCAATAGGATAAGGTGTTAATATCCAACTTTACTTCCTCCCTGTTATCATATATTGGCAGGTATCTCAGGCAAATTCCCAAAAAAGAAACAGAAAAAGAATAACGGCGTAAAATATCATTTGAAATACAGTCAAGGGGAGACTTTTTTGATATTTATGATCCTCAGACATGGCAAACCTCCTTGTTTTATTATTTAATGTCTTTTATCTTCCGCTTCCAATCTTTTCAGTTCTAAGGGATGTTCTTCAGCCAATTCTTCTCTGGTTAAAGTACCTTTGTACCAAACACGACTCATGGGAAAAAACTTTGGAGTAAGATGAACATTAAAGAAATGCCAGATAAAGATTGCACTGACGGCCAAGATAGCCTCATCGGTGTGGGCATAGCGGGATGCGTCGATAACCCAGCGGGGCATGTATTGAGTAAAGGTTTGGGGAAGCCACATGAGCAGGCCGGAGCCACCCATTATGGCAACTCCCCAAAAGACTGCCCAGTAATCGAATTTTTCTTTATAAGAATAGCGGTCAAACTGAGGTCGCTCTTTTCTCAAGCCCAACATATACAATACATCCTGAGTTACATCTACGAAGTCTTTGCCACTGGGCACAATAGCCAGAGATTTCTTTTTGGTCACAAAGGGATAGAGAATAAGATAGAGCAGGTGATAAACAAAGACCACCGTCAGCAGGGCAGCCATAATCATATGCACAGAGAGCAGGTTGTCTACTCCGCCGAATAGGGAAACGATCCAGTGTGAAATGCTGCTGTTGGCAAATTTAATCGGCAAGCCGGTAAAAGCCAGCAGAACAAAAGTAATTAAAAGGGTGATATGCTGAATGCGTTGATGAAGGTCAAAACGCACGAAAGCCTTTTGTCCGGCCATATAAATTACCTCCTTTTTCTTTCCATCAAAATGGTGCGAAGGTTATGATAGAGCTGAAGTTCGATATGAATAATCAATGCCGTAATAGTAATGATCGTGAGCCAGACAAAGAATTTAGAGGTATAGAACATGGGCGCTCCCGCCCCTTGAGCTTCCAGTTTGAAATGCTCCTTGCCTTCAGCAAAACCTGGGGAGGCTTTTCCATGGCAGCTGCCGCAGGTTTGAGACAAATTAGCCTTAGCTACTTTAGAGGCAGGTTGGGCCTGTCCCAGGACACTGTGAGTGCCGTGGCAGTTCACACAGCTGGCAGCGTTTTTGCTGCCGAGAGTTACGGCCTTACCGTGATAACTTTCGGCATAGCTTTCCGTTACCGTTCCTTCATGGCATTTGGAACAAGTGGCCACTTCTTTTTGTTTGCTGAAAGGTTGTACATTGGAATGGGGATAAGAGTTAATATCACTGTGGCAACCCGTGCAGCTTACATCAGCATGAGCAGATTTTGCTAGTTCTGCAGACTTATCTTTGTGGCATTGAAGGCAGGTTGTATCAGATTGAGCGTTGATAATACCTGGCATAAGAGCCAAAGATATAAGGGCGAAAGTCAGGATACCAAATGCTTGTCTCACTAAACGAGGGGTTATTTTACCCATTCGGGCACCTCCTGATCTTGAATTCATTGTTCGAAGCGGGAAATTGTAAATATTGTTGAGAAGAGTAGGCAAGAGAATATGTACTCCTGTAATAGACCTGTGCCGGATAAAGAACAGTGAGCAATGTGTTTATTATATGAATAATGAGTTTACGGTATACACAGCTCTTTTTATTAATGAAATATTTATACCTTTGCCGCAGAATATCTTTGCGTTTTTCTCACAAACTATTAGAGATCAGGACAGAATCATTATAGATAAATTAATCAAGCTGAATAGGAGGTTTGTTCTATGGCTGATAAGGAAAAAGATTTATCAAGCTTACCTATGATGGCGCTAAAGGATATTCCCGAACCCAGGGAAGATGCCAAAGACATTGTTGCTATGGTAAGGGAAAATGGCCGGGTTGCTGGTTATGAGCTGTCAGATGGCAACCGGGTAGACAAGGAAGAGGGAGTTGAACTTGCCAAACAGGGGGAGATTCGTGGAGTCGGGATTGCCACAAGAAACGGCAATGAATACTTAAAATCTCTTCCTGATGGGGGAGAGTCCAATAATCTAAGCAATCTTCCTTCAGTTAGCGAATAGCGACGAAAATATAGGGCTTGCAATTTAGGATTAGGCGGAAAAATTCTTCTTCCCATTTTTTTCTATCGTGTGGTGTATAATGAGAAAGAAATGGATAGATAAACGGAAGAATTTTTCTGCTTTTTAGTTTTAGGATATTATCGGGTCTATGGTTTATGGAGGTGCTGATTGTGGACGTAACGTATTTTGAAAGATTGTGGAATGAAAAGGAGCAGATTGGGAGCAGCCAAAGCAAGGAAAGCAAGTTGTGGGATGGACGGGTTAAAGAGTTTAACAGTCAGCAACCCGATGAGCGGATTACACTAATTACAGGTATGCTCGAGGATAAGGGGATGCTGCATAAAGGAAGCTCGGTTTTGGATATTGGTTGTGGCCCGGGAAAGTTTGCCCTTGCCTTTGCTCAGACGGCAAAGAGCGTGACAGGCTTGGATATTTCTCAAAAGATGTTGCAGCAGGCTGAAAATAATTGTGCTGAATCAGGGGCAAATAATGTAGAGTTTGTTCAAATGGATTGGGAAAAGGTTAATTTGTGCACATTGAAATGGAGAAAAAGATTTGATTTGGTGACTGCGATTATGTCTCCCGCCTTCTGCAGCAAAGCGAGTCTGGATAAAATGATTGAGGCAAGCAGGGGCGGCTGTCTGATCAGTCATTTTGTGAAGCGCTCCGATTCGGTTGGTGATCCGCTGCGCCAGCAAATCATAGGGATTAATGACAAGGAGGATTTAGGGAACAGAGGGCTTTACTGTAGTCTGAATATTTTATGGCTATACAAACTTTATCCGGAAGTTTTTTATTTTAATACTGAACGGGAAGTAACCAGATCTTTGCCGGAAGCCAGGTCTCATTATCTTTCTAAGCTGGAAATGTCAGCAAATCTATCGAAAAAAAAAAAAGAAGATGCTAATAATCTCTTACTGCAGACGGCAGAAAAAGGTATTGTCAGAGAACGGATAACAGCAAAAATAGCATGTATCTATTGGAAAAATAATTAAATATGTTGATCTCATAAAAGATATATATTATATTAAATATAATTTAATAATTATTTTAATATGGAGGGGAATTCTGGTGAAACAGTATGTAATTTGTCGAGCGTGTGGCTATATTATGGAGGCCAGCCATCTCGGAGAGGAATGTCCTGCCTGTGGGATGCCTAAAATGGCATTTGAGCCTTATACCAAGAAACTATCTCCCAGGCGCAGGATGATTCTCGAACAGCACTTCCATCCAATATTGACTCATTTTCCTCAGGTTTTAATTATTGCAGTTGTGTTTAGCATGGTTGTGGCTTTGATCTTTCAAGATCCATTGCGCAGCGAATTTTTAATTGTGGCGAAATATTCAATTTTAGCTTTGCCATTTTTTGTTCTAATCGGGATCATTAGCGGAATGGTCGATGGTAAGTATCGGTTTAAAAAATTGGGGACCCCTCTACTGATCAGCAAAATTAAGGCAGCTCTTGTGCTTCAGGTGTTGTCTTTGGCTATCTTTATTTTATATTTATACAAAGGGTTCACACACTCTAACTTAGTGACTATTCTGGTGCTCAGCCTTCTGGCTACGGGTTGTTCCATATTTTTGGGCAAAAAGGGATCAGGAATGGTCGGTTCTTTTTTACCGGGGTAATGCCGAAAAGTACGACCAGAAGAATAAAGCCTGTTTTACAGCGACTGTAAAATAGGCTTTTTTACTTTATGTTTGACAATAAATATGAAGATTTTTTAATTTGTTTATCACAATTATTTCAATACAATATAACAGAAAATACTTAATTTAAGCCTATATTTGATTTTGGAAGTAAAGAGCTGACATCTCCCGTTATAATGGACTATATTGTGATCACTTAAAAGGAGCAGGCTGCTAATGAAGTTAAAAGCAAAGCTTAAATCCATCGATCCTTTTCTCGTGGGGAGCGGGCTGATGGCGGCATTTTTGAACATATACGGCATATGGCGGGAGCCTTATGCCAATCCCTACTATACGGCGGCAGTGACAAGCATGCTGCAAAGCTTCCATAATTTTTTCTTTGCCTCTTTTGACCCGGGAGGCTTTGTGACAGTTGATAAGCCTCCATTGGCCTTTTGGGTGCAAGCCATGTTTGCTTCTCTTTTGGGGATTCACGGGTGGAGTGTTATTTTACCTCAGGCATTAGCAGGCATTGGATCTGTCATTCTGATATACTTTCTTGTTAAGCCCAGCTTCGGTCAAAGGGCAGCCAGGCTCTCGGCTCTGGTTATGGCCTGTACTCCGATTGCCGTAGCTGTGAGCAGAACGAATAATGTAGACAGTCTGCTGGTTTTTATCCTGCTGATGGGAACATGGCTATTATTTAAGGGTGTGAAGAACAAAAGAGTAATTTCCATCTTAGCAGCTTTTGCTATGGTAGGGTTAGGTTTCAATACAAAGATGCTTGAAGCCTATATGGTGCTTCCCGCTTTCTATATATTTTTCTGGTTAGGATATAAGGAAGAGTTAAGAAGAAAAATTGGAGCATTATTGCTTGCTACCTTTATATTGCTTGGCACTTCTTTTTCATGGGCTGTGGCAGTGGATAATATCTCCCAAGATAAGCGGCCATACATCGGAAGCAGTGAGACCAATTCAGTATTGGAATTGTCTTTCGGATATAATGGTATATCCCGTCTGATAGGTCAGCATAGGACGGTTGTGAAGGATCAGGAGAAAAGGCCTGATGAAGAAACCAGCATGTTGTATAGCGAGAAACAGGTAAGGGGTAGTGAGGCAGAAACAACCCAGTCACCGCCAGTTGGGAGTGAAAGTCAAAGTTCCTTCTTTTCAAAATATGGTGTTCAGAACAGCAATACTCTGGCTGCCTGGCTGAGAAAGGAAGAAGGGGTCCGGCAAGGTCCACGCGGCAGCTTGTTCAATATCGGAGCACCGGGGCCTTTGCGCTTGTTTCAAACGGAGTTAGCAGGTCAGATAAGTTGGCTGATTCCCTTGGCCTGTTTGGGCGGAATGGGAGTGTTAGTGGGATGGAAAAAACAAGAGTCTGTCTCTTCAAAGCAAAAAGAATGTCTCTTCTGGCTGACTTGGCTGTTCCCTATGGCCATATTCTTCAGTACGGCTGATTTTTTTCATCAGTATTATCTGGTGATGCTGGCACCTGCTATAGCAGTACTGTGCGGAGCGGGTTTAACAGAAATGTTGATTGATTATGATGAAAAGAAGGATTGGAAAAGGTGGCTTCTTCCTGCCGCCCTTGGGCTGACTACCTTATTTCAGGTGGCTATTTTACTGCCCTATCAGGGGCAAATCGGCCTGAGATGGCCTATTGCAGTAGGAATTGCCGGAATAGGAATAACGATTTACTTGTATTGGGGAAAAGAGAAATTTTCCCATTGGGTGGCAATTGGTGGTATAGTGGTGTTGTTGAGCGCACCTTTATATTGGGCGGCCACGCCCTTCCTTTATGGCGATAGCAGCGTGTTTCCGCTCGCAAGTCCGTTACTTAAGGTGAGTGGTAATGATATTCCGTCAGAACGGCAGGAGGCAGGGCAACTTAGCCGACAAGAATCCGGTGTAGATAATGCCATGTTAATGTATTTAGAAAACAACAATACAGGAGAAAAGTTTTTATTTGCAACTACAAATATTAATACGGCTGAAGCCTATGTTATTAAAACAGGTAAAGCGGTGATGGCGATGGGGGGCTTTTCCGGATCTGACCCTATCCTTACAGTCGACAGATTAAAGGAAATGATAGCGAGAGATGAGGTAAAGTACTTTTTATTTTCACCGAGTGATGATGAGCGTGGAAACACAGACCTACTGAAGTGGATCGAGCATAATGGCAAGGTAATTTCCCCGGCTCAGTGGCAGGGCAGCAACTCAGCCAACAGTTTTACAAGCAGTGAAACGGACCTGGGATCAGAAGTTTTATATGAAATAGGTCAAAATTAAAGTTGCCCCTGATCAAGATAAGGCCGAAGGGCATGAGAAGGGAAATGGAAAGTGAAACGATTTGCTTAAGCTAACAATGCCGCAAAAAGTATTTTTAAAATTTTGTGTGGTCGGAATTCTAAATACTGGAATTGACTTTGCAGTGTTTACGGGACTGTTTATTTTAGGACTCCCTTTGTTGTTCGCTCACATCCTTGCTTATAGCTGTGGGATTGGCAACAGTTTCATTTTAAACCGTAAGTGGACATTTAAGTCCCAAGAGAAGCAGACGCTCCGAAGGGCAGACGCTCCCCAAAAGATGATGGGGCAATTAACTCAGTTTGTGACAATTAATTTGTTTAGCCTCACTGCAACTTATTTGCTTTTAGTATGGTTTCATATGCATTGGGGCTGGCCTGTTCTCCTGGCAAGATTATTAGCCATGGTGATCAGTTTGGCGATTAATTTTGTAGGCAGCCGGTTTTGGGTGTTCCGAGTGAGGACTGATTAAATTCCTTGATTAAATAAAGAGAGGTCTTAAGATGTGAACGGTAGCGAGGCAGGTTTGGTTCTGATTTATTCTGTCATATTCTTAGGAATTTCAATTGGAATTTTTTATTTCTTTAGGCGCAGGAGCATTTCTGGCCAAGAGGATGGGTTTTTTGGGAAAAACATTGTTTTTATCCTGCTTTCGGCAGGATTTTTAT
>JAEWCM010000061.1 GCA_023390635.1 Bacillota bacterium | reverse complement strand
TCGGTGGGGACATTAATCACTGGTGCCCACAAGTTTTATATTAAGTTTGGGATTATCCTTCTGCCCTTAAATGATATCAAGCCTGGCATGCTGAATTTCTTTAAGCAGCGCTTGCATTATGCTTTGCAGGAGCAAGGGTTCCGCTATGATGTGATCGATGCGGTCCTCAGCTATGAAGCAGAATGGCCTTACAAGGCGTTGAAAAAGGCGCAGACTTTGACAGCTAAGAGGGAGGAAGCTGAATTTACTTCTTATGCGCAGGCATATATCCGTTGCTTTAATTTGACCAAAAAGGAAAATTACAGCCAATGGCATAAAGAGAATCTGAGTGCTCCAGCCGAACTTAAACTGGCTGAGGCTTTGGAAATGCGCCATGATCAATTTAATGAATTGATCAATAAGCTGAAATATAACGAGGCTTATGAGATGGCAGCAGAGATTGTACCTTTAATTGAAACCTTATTCGAAGAAGTCATGATTATGACGGATGATGAAGAACTAAAAAGATCCCGGATCGGGCTTTTACTGGAATGTGTTCGGATGCTCGGGTGTATCGGCGATTTGAGCGCTCTTGTGTTCTAAAATGTTTTTAAGGGGCGGCCTCCTGTTGTGGGCAGCCCCTTTTTTGTATTTTAAAAAGATTTTTTCTTTGATAAATGTGAATATAGGTATATAATAAATTCGATTTATTTGTAGAGAAAATGTAAATTGTGAGCAGGAAAAAGAGAATTGGTGTGGAATAATTAACCCTATTGTCATCAATAATGTGTCACAATATGGTTGCAGGGTTAGGGAGGTGAAGTGTTTGGAATTAACAGAACGTCAATCGAGCATCGTACAAATTGTTAAAGAAGCAAGCCCGATTACTGGAGAACAGATTGCGGCTAAGCTGGATTTGACGCGGGCCACTTTACGTCCTGACCTGACGATTTTGACCATGTCGGGAATCCTTGAAGCCCGGCCACGTGTAGGCTATTTTTACCGAGAAAAAAGAAACTCTTCTCCTTTACTGGACCAGATTCGTGATTTGCGCGTAGGCACGTTTAAATCTGCTCCTGTCTGTGTACGGGAAGGCACCAATATCTACGATTGCATTGTCACTATGTTTACTCAAAATGTAGGCAGTTTGATTGTAGTGGGCGAAGACAGGCTTTTACTGGGAATGGTATCCCGCAAGGATATCCTTAAGGCTGCTTTAGGCAAGATGGATCTTCAACAAGTCCCTGTGGGTGTGATTATGACCAGAATGCCTAACATTGTCACTACTTTGACAGATGAGCCGGTCCTTGAAGCAGCTAAAAAGCTAGTTCAGCATCAAGTGGACTCATTACCGGTGGTGGATACTTTTATCGATGAAAATGGGGATGAACGATATGAGGTGGTGGGTCGTTTTACCAAAACGAATCTCAGCAAGCTCTTTGTAGAAATCGCTGAGATTACCGCTTGATCAGTATGAATAGATAGAGACGGGAGGATTTTGTTTGGTAAATCAGATGCCGGTAATCTACATCGTCTCAGATGCTCTCGGGGAAACGGCTGAGTTTGTCAGTCGGGCAGCAGCAGCCCAATTTAGTGGTGTAAGAACCAGAATTCGCCGAGTGCCCTATGTGAGAGATGAAGCTCATGTAGATGAAATAATTGAAGAGGCTGTTCAGGATAATGCTATCTTAGCGTATACTTTAGTGGTTTTGGATTTAAAGCATTACTTAGAGCAGCGGGCCCAGGAAAAAGGGTTGACTACGGTTGATATTTTAGGACCTTTAATTGGAGAACTGACAAAACGCACAGGGCTGCAGCCCAGCCATACGCCTAATATCACCCACCGCCTGGATGAACAGTATTTCCGCAAAGTCGAGGCAACGGAGTTCGCCGTAAAGTACGATGATGGAAAAGATCCGCGAGGGGTTCTTTTTGCCGATACGGTGTTGATCGGAATTTCCCGGACCTCTAAGACTCCCCTGAGCATGTATTTAGCTCACAAGGGGATTAAAACAGCCAATATTCCTTTAGTTCCGGAAATCGACCCTCCAGATGAACTTTTTCAGATATCACCAAAAAAAGTGATTGGGCTGGTGATAAAGCCAGATACATTAAATGGGATCAGGGCAGAGCGCCTCAAAACATTGGGTTTGGCTCCGGGTTCCGATTATGCCAGCTTGCAGCGTATCCTGGATGAATTGGAATATGCGCGCAGGATTATGAAAAAGGTGGGCTGCGCCGTCATCGATGTGACAGGAAAGGCTGTGGAAGAAACTGCAAGTTTAGTACTTGAAATATTATATAAGGGGGAGCGAAATGTTTAAGAAGTATGTTTATCATTTTCACGAAGGAAACGCACAAATGCGTGCACTGTTGGGAGGAAAAGGGGCGAATTTGGCAGAAATGACGAATATCGGTCTGCCTGTGCCGCAAGGTTTTACCATTACCACAGAAGCATGCAATGATTACTATGTAGCAGGTGAAAAGTTTCCTGAAGGTTTGATGGAGCAAGTTGAGCCGGCAATGGCTGAACTGGAAAAGAAGACCGGCAAGCAGTTTGGAGACAAAGTGAATCCTTTGCTTGTTTCGGTACGTTCCGGAGCTAAGTTCTCCATGCCTGGAATGATGGATACGATTCTTAACTTAGGTCTCAATGATCAGACAGTGCTGGCACTGGCTGAGTCCACCCAAAACGAAAGATTTGCCTGGGATTGCTATCGCCGCTTCATCCAAATGTTTGGGGATGTGGTTTTAGAGGTTCCTCATCATGAATTTGAGAGCATTCTGGAAACGGCCAAAGAAAAGCAAGGTGTTACATCCGATCCTGAACTTTCTCCGGCCAGCTTGCAATGGATGGTTCAAGAGTATAAAGGCCTTGTACAGAAAAATACCGGAAGACCATTCCCGCAAGAACCGAAAGATCAGCTGATAGAAGCAATCAGTGCAGTATTCCGTTCTTGGAACAATGACAGGGCAATCCTTTACCGAAAAATCAACGCTATTCCTGACGATATCGGAACTGCGGTTAATGTGCAGAGCATGGTTTTCGGTAACATGGGTCAAGATTCCGGTACAGGTGTTGCCTTCACCCGCAACCCATCCACAGGAGAAAAAGCTCTTTATGGTGAATATCTCATGAATGCTCAAGGGGAAGATGTAGTGGCAGGGATCAGAACACCTCAGCCTATCGCTTCCTTAGCTGCAGAAAACAAAGATATCTACCAACAATTTGTGGAGATCTCTACCAGGTTGGAAAACCATTACCGTGATATGCAGGATATTGAGTTTACCATTGAGAAGGGTAAACTGTATATGCTTCAGACACGCAACGGCAAGCGGACGGCACCGGCAGCGATTCGCGTAGCTGTCGAACTCCACCACGAAGGGTTAATCGGAAAAGAAGAAGCTATCACCCGTATCGAACCCGGCCAGCTGGATCAGCTTCTGCACCGCCGCATGGACACCAACGCTAAATTGGACGTGGTAGCTAAGGGGTTGCCTGCTTCACCCGGTGCCGCTTCAGGCAAAATTGTCCTGGATGCGGATGATGCGGAAAAATCAGGCAATGGTGGAGAAAAGGTCATTCTTGTCCGAACAGAGACTACGCCTGATGATATTCATGGCATTCTCGCTGCGCAAGGTATCCTGACCAGCAGAGGCGGAATGACCAGCCACGCCGCTGTAGTGGCACGCCATATGGGTAAACCGGCAGTGTGCGGCTGCGAAGCCTTGAAAATTGATTATACGGAACGAACCGTCACCATTGACGGAGTGGTCTATCCTGAGGGGAGTGTCTTCTCCATCGACGGAGCAACGGGCAAAGTAATTAAAGGCGAAGTTCCGATGATCGATCCTGAACTGAGCAAGGAATTTAAAGAACTGCTCACCTGGGCCGACGAGATCAGAGGTTTAAAGGTTCTGGCTAATGCAGATAATCCGCGGGATGCGCAAAAAGCTCGTGATTTCGGGGCTCAGGGCATAGGGCTGTGCCGTACTGAACACATGTTCATGGACCCTGCCCGTATTCCCATTGTGCAAGAGATGATTCTTGCTCAAAGCAAGGAAGAGCGTCAAGTTGCTTTGGATAAGCTTCTGCCTATGCAGGAAGAAGACTTTTACGGTATCCTCAAAGCTATGGTTGGATTGCCGGTGACCATCCGCCTTCTGGATCCTCCTTTGCATGAATTCTTACCTCACGTTGAGGAGTTAGTGGTAGATATTACGAAATTGCGCTTAACTGGGGAAAATCCTCAAGAGTTGCTGGAAAAAGAAGCACTGCTGCGCAAAGTGCGTGGGTTGGCCGAATTGAACCCCATGCTGGGACACCGGGGATGCCGTTTAGGAATTACTTTCCCGGAAATTTATGAAATGCAAGTCAGAGCTGTTTTCCAGGCAGCAGCCCGCTTAGTAAATGAAGGCTATGACATTCATCCTGAGGTAATGATTCCGTTGGTCATCCATGTTAAGGAACTGCAAATTCTGCGCGACTTGACAGAAAAGACCGCAAAAACTGTGATGGAAGAAAGAGGAGTAGAATTTGCTTATAAAATCGGTACCATGATTGAAGTGCCAAGAGCAGCACTCACTGCTGATGAAGTGGCGACTCAGGCCGATTTCTTCTCCTTCGGTACCAATGACCTGACTCAGACCACTCTGGGTTTCTCAAGGGATGATGCTGAAGGTAAATTCCTCCCCGCTTATCTGGATGAAAAAATTCTCGCCAATAATCCTTTTGCAGTTTTAGATCGCGACGGAGTGGGCAAACTCATGAAAATGGCTGCAGAATTAGGACGCAAGACGAATCCGGATATTAAATTGGGAATTTGTGGTGAGCATGGGGGAGAACCTTCCTCGATTGAATTCTGCCATCAGATCGGATTGAACTATGTTTCTTGCTCTCCTTTCCGGGTGCCGATTGCTCGTTTGGCAGCTGCACAAGCCAGTGTAAATAACAAATAGGCAACGGGATCTCAGACCTTTAACTGAAACTTAACATTGTTTTGACAAGAATTTTACTGAAATAAGCTTATTTGATGTTATAATAGAGTTGCAGTTGGTTATTAATGATCCAATTGTGATTTCTTCCTCCCACTAAAGGATAATATATCCCCTTTTTGATCGGCCCTTTTAGGGCCGCTTTTTTTTATATATTTATTTAATGTATGAAAAGCTAAGAAAAACCCAACCTAATACACAGTGTAAAGTTTTAGGGAGGGTCAATATGAATACAAATGCCAAAGAATCTGAGATTGCCCGGCTATTGGCAATTGCCAAGGAAGCTCAGAGCGAATATCTGAAATTCGATCAGGAGCAGATTGATCAAATGGTCAAAGCGATGGCGATGGCCGGAGTGGACAAACACATGGAACTGGCCAGGATGGCGGTGGAAGAGACAAAAATGGGTGTTTATGAAGATAAAGTGACAAAGAATCTGTTTGCGACGGAAGAGGTATACCATGATATTAAAAAAGTCAGAACTGTCGGAGTAATTCAGGAAAGCCCTGAGGACGGCTATGTGGAAATGGCTGAGCCGGTAGGTATTATTGCCGGAGTGACTCCGGTGACTAACCCCACGGCTACAACCATGTTTAAATCTCTGATTGCAGTTAAAAGCAGAAATCCGATTATTTTTGCTTTCCATCCCAAGGCTCAGAAATGCAGTGTGGAGGCAGCACGGATCATGAAAATCGCGGCCATTGCCAAGGGGGCTCCGGAAGGGTGTATTCAGTGGATTGAGCATCCCTCCATCGAGGCTACTCAAAAGCTGATGAATCATCCTGAGGTGGCGCTCGTTTTGGCTACCGGAGGAACAGGAATGGTGAAAGCTGCTTATTCCACAGGTAAGCCGGCGTTAGGTGTCGGACCGGGAAATGTTCCCGCTTATATTCATGAGAGTGCGGAAATCCACCGGGCTGTCAACGATATAATCCTCAGCAAGACCTTTGATAACGGTATGATCTGTGCTTCCGAGCAGGCTATTATCGTAGATAAACCGATTGTATCTCAGGTCATTGCTGTGCTAAAAAGTTACGGAGCCTATGTATTGAACGAGGAAGAAGTAAAAAAGGTGGAGGGAATTGCATTCGACCGGGAAAAAAACGGGATTAGTGCCGCTATTGTAGGTCAGACTGCTCCAGCAATTGCTCAAATGGCTGGGATTGATGCGCCACCTCAGATTAAGGTGCTGATTGCACCTTTAAAGGGGGTTGGGCCCGACTATCCACTTTCCCGGGAAAAACTCAGCCCTATTTTGGCCTTGTACGAAGTGGAGAACTATGAAGAAGGGATACGCCGTTGTGAAGAACTGACAGAATTCGGTGGTCTGGGCCACACTGCTGCCATTCACGCAGAAGATCAGTCCGTCATTGCCGAGTTCAGCAAGAGGGTGCGTACCGGACGTCTTTTGGTGAACAGCCCTTCCACCTTTGGGGCGATTGGAGATATATATAATACAAATACCCCTTCTCTGACCTTAGGGTGTGGCTCAATGGGACATAATTCAACGACAGCCAATGTCAGTGTCAGTCAGCTGATCAATGTCAAACGGGTAGCAG
>JAEWCM010000072.1 GCA_023390635.1 Bacillota bacterium | reverse complement strand
AGCTATCTCTGTCTGCCAGAATTTTAATCCTTCAGTATTTAGCAAAGCACACGGGGAAAGGAAGACAGGATGCCCTTGTTTCTTATAAAGACTTATTGGATGGTTCAGATTATAAAGATACGTTCATGAAGCGATCCATTAGACCTTTAGTGAATTCGTTTGGGAGTGTTCCCGAAAATTTGATCAAAGCAGCCCATGCTATGAGAGGCTGTCCCAATAGTTTAGGAGATGTAGGAGTAACGGTGGAGATTTTGCCTGCCTGTTCCATCGCTTTAGTGATTTGGAAGGGTGATAAGGATTTTCCCCCTGCTGGGACAATCCTATTTGGAGAACCGCTAACTTGTGCTTTTAACGCTGAAGACTGTGTTGAACTGGCAAGTTTGCTAGTTGAACGATTGGAATATATCAATAGAAGATATTAGTTTCTTCCTAAATCTCCTATATCTTCTCTATTCCTACATTTTTCTGCGCAGGAGAATAAATCTCTGCCTCGAACTTTGGAGGAAGGGGGTTTAGTGAATGACTGTCAATGAAGAAAAAATTATGCGGGCTTGTCTGCGGCAAATTAAAGGATTGGGAAGTCAGCGATTAAAAGCGTTAATTACATATTTTGGAGACGCCACTAGTGCTTGGAAAGCTAAGGAGCGGGAATATGCCAGTTGGGGAAATCAGAAATGGATTGGAGAATTTTTGCGTCAGCGTAAGTTGCTTGATCCGGAAACTGTGGAAAGCAGGCTCAGGCAACTGGAGATAAATCTTACGACACCGGAAGAAGAGACTTATCCTCAACTGCTGAGTCAATTAACCGATGCACCGCCTCTGCTTTACTACAAGGGAACCATCGAAGGAAAAGCAGAGGCGGTGGCGATTGTAGGAGCTCGTAAGAGCACCCCTTACGGAAGGGCTGTTGCTCAGCAGATGGCCGAACAGTTGGCGTTACAGGGAATTGTGGTAGTCAGCGGCTTGGCTTTGGGTATTGACCGGGCAGCTCACTGCGGAG
Source organism: Bacillota bacterium (assembly GCA_023390635.1). Classification (GTDB taxonomy): domain Bacteria; phylum Bacillota; class Desulfitobacteriia; order Desulfitobacteriales; family Desulfitobacteriaceae; genus JAEWCM01. The sequence continues at coordinate 15,390 of JAEWCM010000072.1, read as the reverse complement.
TATTGAAGAGACAGGGTGTGACATGGGCCTTTTTGGGATGTGGCTTAGATAGGATCTACCCTAATGAAAACATAAAGTTAGCGGCAGAAGTTAAAGAGCAAGGGGCGCTTATCAGTGAATATCCTCCGGGCACCCCCCCGGAAGCAGGACATTTTCCTGCCAGAAACCGATTGATCAGTGGCTGCAGCAGAGGTGTCGTGGTGGTTGAGGCGGCGGAACGAAGCGGGGCATTAATCACAGCTGATTTTGCTCTGGAACAGGGCAGAGAGGTATTCGCCGTACCGGGATCAATTTTCAGCCCGCAAAGCAAGGGGACCCACCATCTTTTGCGCCAGGGTGCAAAGTTGGTAGAGAGTATTGAAGATATTTGGCCCGAGATTTCGCCGTGGGCCGCTTTTTGGCCTTTTAGAGAAGAGCTTAAGAACAAACAAAGGAGACCTGAACAAAATGACATTGGAAATGGCGATGAGGAAAGTAAGACAGACGCAATCCAGAAGAACGTTCTCAGTCTATTAGGCGATTCACCGCTTCATTTTGATCAAATTCAAGTTCAGTCGATAGGAAAGCAGGGGGAAGTTACCCTGGCATTGCTGGAATTGGAACTGGGGGGGAAGATCGTCTGTCTTCCTGGCGGGTATTATGTACTCAACCGTTAATACTGGACATGATGGAGAAAAAAAGCTAAGATATTGCATAGTTTATAGAGTTTATTTTTAATTTGGGTTTAAACTAATGGTAAATTGTTATATTGTATAGTAGATTATTAATTTCTAAGGGCATAAGCGTTAAAAAATAAATAAACTGGGTAAATAATAATGAGAAGACTAGAGGATGTAAAGAAACTTAAGGATTTGAATTATTAGTACTCGGCGTTAGCCTTTTTAAATCTAGATATTTGAGGTGAGGTATGGCTAAAACGCTTGTTATTGTAGAATCTCCGGCAAAAGCTAAATCGATTAAAAAATTTTTAGGTTCCCGCTATAATGTACAGGCTTCTATGGGGCACTTGCGCGATTTGCCTAAAAGCCAGTTCGGTGTTGATTTGGAGCATGATTTTGAGCCTAAATATATTGCGATTCGAGGTAAAGGAAATTTAATTAAAGAATTGCGTACTGCTGCCAAAGAGGCAGACAAAGTATTGCTGGCCTCTGACCCCGACCGGGAAGGAGAAGCGATTGCTTGGCATTTAAGCCACCTTTTGAACCTTGATGAAAAGGAAAAGAGCAGGATTGAATTTCATGAAATTACCGAACCGGCGATTAAATCTGCGGTCAAACATGCCAGGACAATTGATTTGAACAAAGTGGATGCACAGCAGGCCAGAAGGGTTCTGGACCGCTTAGTGGGCTATCAGCTCAGTCCCTTATTATGGCGCAAGGTAAAAAAAGGTCTCAGTGCCGGCCGTGTTCAATCGGTAGCTGTGCGATTAGTTTGTGACAGGGAAGAAGAAATCCGTGCTTTTGTTCCGGAAGAATACTGGAGTATTGCTGCGTTGTTAAAAGCGGAGCAGGGGGCCTTTCTTGCTAAATTAATTAAAAAAGATAATCAAAAACTTTCTATTTCCTCACAGCAGCAAGTGGATGAGATTTTAAAAGATCTAAATAGAGCTTCTTTTGTAGTGTCGGATGTGCGGACCAAAGAAAAGAGAAAGCAGCCTGCTCCGCCATTTACTACCAGTAGTCTGCAACAAGAGGCCTATCGCAAGCTTAATATGTCTCCCAAGCGGACGATGATGCTGGCTCAGCAGCTTTATGAAGGAATTGAACTTGGTAAGGCAGGAGCCATTGGCTTAATCACCTACATGAGAACCGATTCGGTTCATATTGCCGAAACAGCTCAAGCTGAAGCAAAGGAATGGATCATTTCTCAATATGGAGAGACGTATTATCCGAAAGAACCCCGCCATTTTACCACGAAGGGACGGGCTCAGGAGGCTCATGAGGCTATCAGGCCGACATCTGCTGAGCGTCCTCCTGCTGCTATTAAAGAATTCCTTAGCAGGGACCAATTCCGTTTATACAAATTGATATGGGAACGGTTTCTGGCAAGTCAGATGAGCGCTGCTATCATGGATACTTTAACGGTAGACGTGGAGGCAGGCAGCTATCTGTTTCGTGCCAATGCCACTACGATCCGCTTTGATGGGTATTTGACCATTTACGAAGAGGGACGGGATGAAGGGGACACTAAGGATAAGGAGGACGAGGATACGGTGCTTGCTTTTCCATTGGAAGTTAAGGAAAAGCTCGATTTAGTGAAAACGGAAGAAAAACAGCACTTTACCGAACCGCCTCCGCGTTATACAGAAGCATCCCTGGTGCGCAAAATGGAGGAAGCAGGTATTGGGCGCCCAAGTACGTACGCGCCTACCATTGAGACCATTCAATCCCGAGGCTATGTTGTAAAAGAGGGCAAACAGCTTTTACCTACGGAACTAGGAGAAATTATTCTGGCCCTTCTAAAGGAACATTTTCCCAATATTATTAATTTAGAATTCACTGCTAATATGGAGAATGAGCTGGACCATATTGAAGAAGGTGCTACTCCCTGGAAAGAAGTTATTAGACAGTTTTATGGTCCTTTTGCCCGGACGCTGGCCGAAGCAGAAGAGAAGATTGGAAAAGTGAAGATTGAAGATCAGGTAACGGATGAAATTTGCGATCAATGCGGTCGGCACATGGTGATTAAGATGGGGCGGTTTGGCAAATTTCTGGCCTGCCCTGGTTTTCCTGATTGCCGCAATACAAAACCTTTATTGGAAGAGATCGGCGTTAATTGCCCAAAATGCGGAAAACCGCTTGTGGTACGCCGCTCCAAAAAGGGACGTAGGTTTTACGGATGCAGCGGCTATCCAGAATGTGAGTTTGTTTCCTGGGACCAACCGGCTCCTCAGAATTGCCCTAATTGTCAGGGAATGATGACTATCAAGGCGGGAAAGAGGAGTCGCCAATATGTGTGTTCAAATCCAGAATGCCGGACAGTTGTTGATGCTCAGCCTTTAACGGAAGAGAAGTAAATGAAGCTGTAAGCAGCAGGATAGAAGATTAAGGGATAGAAATTAGATAAATGACAGATTGCATGAGGGGAAGAAAATGAACGAAACAAGGGTTACGATAATCGGAGCAGGGTTAGCCGGATCTGAAGCTGCCTGGCAGCTGGGAGAACGAGGTATTAAAGTTGATCTCTATGAAATGCGGCCTCATAAAACAACACCGGCTCATCATACCGCTTACTTTGCTGAATTGGTATGTAGTAATTCGTTACGGGCAGCCGGAATCGAAAATGCTGTAGGCCTTTTAAAGGAAGAAATGCGTTGCCTGAATTCTTTAATACTCAAAGCAGCCGACTGTCATTCTGTTCCGGCCGGAGGAGCCTTAGCGGTGGATCGGGAAAGATTTTCACGGAAAGTAACAGATTACCTTGAAAATCACCCTATGATTGAAGTTCACCATGAAGAGGTAAAAGAAATACCTGCCGGGGTGGTGATTGTGGCCAGCGGGCCTCTTACTTCGGATGCGTTAGTGGAAGAGATCATCCGTTATACTAAAGAAAGATATCTGTCTTTTTACGATGCGGCTGCTCCGATTGTTACCTTAGAGTCGGTGGATATGACCAAGGCCTTTTGGGCTTCCCGTTATGATAAAGGAGAAGCGGATTATCTGAACTGCCCAATGACAAAGGAAGAATATGATACTTTTTATCATGCTTTGATAGAGGCAGAGACGGCAGAGGTAAAAGGGTTTGAAAAAGGCAATGTGTTTGAAGGCTGTATGCCTGTAGAAGTGATGGCAAAGAGAGGCTATCAGACATTGACGTTTGGTCCTCTGAAACCGGTAGGGCTGAGTGATCCGCGGAAAAATGAAAAATTTTATGCGGTGGTACAGCTTCGCAAGGAAAATTTATCCGGCACCCTGCTTAATCTTGTAGGATTTCAGACCCACTTAAAATGGGGAGAGCAGAAGAGAGTATTCCGTATGATCCCTGGTTTGGAAAGGGCTGAATTTGTTCGATATGGTGTAATGCACCGCAATACTTTTCTTGATTCCCCCAAAATACTGAGTGCTGATTTTAGCTTGCGTTCCCGTCCGGATTTGTTTTTTGCCGGGCAGATTACAGGTGTTGAAGGCTATATAGAGTCGGCGGCCAGCGGTTTGCTGGCCGGATTAAATGCATGGAGGCGTTTGTCGGGAAAACCTACTTGGCTTTTTCCGGCAGAAACGGCTTTAGGAAGCCTGGCCCGACACTTGGAGGGATCACCTAGCCAGGACTTCCAACCGATGAACATTAATTTTGGACTATTGCCTCCTCTGGAGAAGCGAATTAGAGGAAAGAAAGAGAAAAATGCCCAGCTTTCCCTGCGTTCGCTTAATGCATTGGAGGAATTTACAGCTCGGGAAGGGATTCCCTTTAAAAAGGGAAAGTATTGAGATCCTCAGATATCCGGAAAAGGATGAGAAAAGAGGCTTAAAAGTGGATATAGACACAGCTCTCTCTTTATTTGCCAATCAGCAATATGCTGCCAATCGGTCTGAACATACCATTAAAGCCTACCAGTCTGACTTGGGACAGTTTTTTCAATTTGCAGCTCATGAACTTGGAGTTAAAGAAGAAGCTTTAACGTTTAAGTCCATTGATATTTATGTGGTGCGCAGTTACCTGGGCTTTCTTGCGGATCACGGACTGATGCGCAGAAGCATAGCCAGAAAATTGGCAGCCTTGCGCTCTTTTTTTAAGTTTCTTTGTCGGGAAAAAGAAATTGAAGTTAATCCGGTGCAGCGGGTAGCGACTCCGAAAATGGGAAGAAAACTTCCGGATTTTCTGTATGTAGAGCAAATGGACAGACTTTTAAGCATTTCTGACTGCACTAAACTTTTAGGACTGCGGGATCAGGTGTTATTGGAACTACTTTATGGTTCGGGACTCAGGGTAAGTGAACTGGTAGGGTTGAATCGTCAGGATGTGGATATGGACAACGGGTTGATGAAAGTGAGAGGGAAGGGGAACAAGGAGCGGATTGTGCCTTTGACCAATCCGGCTCTGCGGGCTCTTAAAGAGTATTTGAGGCAGCGAAATGATGAAGATACCTCTCTCCTTCTCAACTATCAGGGAACAAGGTTGTCCGACCGCTCGGTGAGAAGAATCCTGGACAAAATTATGAGGAAGGCGGGTCTTGACCAGCATATCCATCCTCACATGCTTAGACATTCCTTTGCCACTCATCTTTTGGATGGGGGAGCAGATTTGCGCAGCGTGCAGGAATTATTGGGCCATGAAAAACTCTCTTCCACCCAAATCTACACACATTTGACCCGTGAACATTTAAAAGAAGTCTATATGCATGCCCACCCGCGGGCCAAGTAAGGCCATTGTAACAGAATTTTAATTGTCGGAAATTTATAGTTAATTGTATACAATTAACTTGACTTGATTTAAATGAACAAGTAAACTGCCTTTAGAGGGAGGTTTAATTATGTTTCATGCGACTACGATTGTTGTAGCTAAAAAAGGTGACCACGTTGCGATGGGTGGAGACGGTCAGGTAACTATGGGCCAGACGACGGTAATGAAGCATAATGCTCGTAAGGTACGCCGCCTTTTTAATGGACAAGTTTTGGCTGGATTTGCCGGTTCGGTGGCCGATGCTTTTACATTGTTTGATAAATTTGAAGCTAAATTAGTGGAATATCATGGGAATTTGCAAAGAGCAGCCGTTGAATTAACTAAAGAGTGGCGCACAGATAAAATGCTCCGCAATTTGGAAGCAATGCTTCTTGTGGCTAATCGTGAGCAAATTCTTTTGCTTTCTGGTTCAGGGGAAGTGATTGAACCAGATGACGGAATCGGGGCGATTGGATCAGGCGGTAATTTCGCTTTGGCAGCGGCCAAGGCTTTAGCCAAACACAGTGATTTATCGGCAGCCGAATTGGTAAAGGAATCTTTATTGATCGCTTCTTCAATATGTGTTTATACTAATGACCATATTATTGTTGAAGAGATATAAGAGGTGATATGGATGGAACATTTAACACCCCGGGAGATTGTCAGTGCTTTAGATAGTTATATAGTAGGGCAAAAGTCAGCCAAGAGAGCGGTGGCTGTTGCATTAAGAAACCGCTACCGTCGTTCGCTGCTGTCCGAGACGCTAAAAGATGAAGTGCTTCCTAAGAATATTCTCATGATTGGTCCGACTGGAGTGGGAAAGACAGAAATTGCCAGGCGTTTAGCAAAGTTAGTTAAAGCTCCTTTTATAAAAGTTGAGGCCACTAAGTTCACTGAAGTAGGCTATGTGGGCCGTGACGTAGAAAGTATTATCAGAGATTTAATGGAAATTGCCTTGCGCATGGTTAAAAGCGAGAAAATGACGGAAGTAGAGGCGCTGGGGGCCGTCAATGCAGAAAAAAGGCTTGCGGCTTTGATTGTTCCCAACAAGCAAAGTGATAATTCCGGGAATCCTTTGCAAATGTTATTTGCACAAAAAGACCAGGAGGAAAAGGTAACACCTGAGATTGAGAAGGAACGTCGTTTGGTGATGGAGCGTTTAAAGAACGGCGAACTGGAAGAACATCTGGTGGAGATTGAAGTGGAAGAAAATATGCCTCTCGGTGATATACTGGGGGGGAACGGAATGGAAATGGGCTTTAACATCCAGGATATGATGTCAGGGATGTTGCCCAAAAAACGGAAGAAACGCAAAATAAGCGTTCGGGAAGCCAGGAAAATTCTTACCCAAGAAGAGGCGCAAAACCTTATTGACCATGATGAGGCAGTGCAGGAGGCAATTCGGCGCGTTGAACATGAGGGAATTGTTTTCCTGGATGAGATCGATAAAATCGCTGGTCGGGATGGCAATGGACCGGATGTGTCCCGAGGCGGTGTACAGAGGGATATTTTGCCCATCGTTGAAGGTTCGACGGTAGTAACAAAATATGGACCGGTAAAAACTGATTATATTTTATTTATTGCTGCCGGAGCTTTTCATGTCAGCAAACCTTCCGACTTGATTCCGGAATTGCAGGGCCGTTTTCCAATTCGGGTGGAACTGGAGTCTTTGAGTGTAGCTGATTTTAAACGAATTCTTACCGAACCGGAATCCTCGTTGATTAGGCAGTATGAAGCTTTGTTGGCTACCGAAGGAATTGTGGTAGAATTCACGGAAAGTGCCATTGATGAACTGGCGGAAGTGGCATTTACGGTGAATGAGACTACGGAGAATATAGGGGCCCGCAGGCTGCATACGATGATGGAAAAAGTCATGGAGGAATTATCGTTTGAAGCATCTGAATTGCCGGAAGATTATAAGGTGATCATTAATCGGGAGTATGTACAGCAGAATTTAGGCCCGATTGTCCGCGATCAGGATATGTCCCGCTATATTTTGTAATCAAATAAAACTATTAACAGGGAGGTCGAGGAACCATGCAATCTCTATTGGAAAAAGCGAGAGCTTTAAGCAAGCTAATTCAACGTTCTTCAGGACAGTCGGTTGACTTTGAAGAGATGGCCAAAGTGTTGAGTCAGGCCGTGGTAGCTAACTGCTATATTGTGGGACGCAGAGGGAGAATTCTTGGTTATAGTTTTATGAAGGATTTCACCTGTGCTACCATGGAAGAAATTGTGCTTCACTCTGAGCGCTTCCCCGTAAGTTATAACGAAGGGTTGATCAAGGTTTCGGAAACCCGTTCTAACACAACTCAAGTGGCTAATGGCTGCGTATTTAATGTTGAAGAACGGTGTCAGTTCAATAATAAAGTGACTACCGTTGTCCCGATTTTAGGTGGAGGGGAACGGGTAGGAACCCTTGTGCTGGCTAAGTTCGACGAGGATTTTGCGGAAGAGGATTTAGTGCTTGCCGAATATGGAGCTACGGTAGTAGGCATGGAAATTCTACGAGTGAAGGCAGAAAGGGCTGATGAAGAGGCCCGAAAAAAAGCAGCAGTACAAATTGCCGTCGGCACTCTTTCTTATTCAGAGCTGGAAGCAGTGGAGCATATTTTTGCTGAACTGGGCGGTGGAGATGGATTGCTGGTAGCCAGTAAAATTGCAGACCGGGTAGGGATTACCCGTTCTGTGATTGTGAATGCACTGCGCAAGTTTGAATCTGCTGGCGTGATTGAGTCAAAATCGTTAGGGATGAAGGGCACTTACATTCGTGTATTGAATGATCGTTTGTTGGACGAACTGGAGAAGTATGCTAAGCATATAAAGTAATCAAGAAAGGGCAGAGATTAGAGGGATAAAGATGGAAGAAAAAGGTTATACCTATTTAATGAGACCGCTTGTCTCTCGCGGCATTATGTTTTTAGTCGCATATCCAGTGGTTTTGGGGTTGCTGTACTTGTTTTTGAAATTTCCTTCACTTGAATTAAAGGTGCTAATTTCCATTTATGCCGTGATCGCATTGGGAATTATCATCTTATGGATTGTGGCAAAAACCAAACGTGTTTATGTTAAGGATGATGAAATCATTTTTCAATCCTTGCTGGGAGAAAAGAAAATCCTTCCTGCCGATATTCGTCGGGTCGTATTCTCATGGACAGCAGATGGTCATGAAGTTGTAGTGATCAGGACAGCCAAAGATTCTTATTATTTAAGTGAATTCTATTTTCCTTTCCCTGAATTGATGGCTGATTTGGAAAATCTGATTCAATGCAATAATGTGCGCTGCAATCGCTAAACAGACAGTTGCATCAGAAAAAAGATTATGATATTCTATTCAAGGTGTGATAAATACACACGCAGCGGGAATGAAACACCAGGTCCTGTGTGATGCAGGGGTGTTTTACGATGAACCTGCGGAGGAAAAACAAAAAAAAGAAAGGAGGTGCAACACATGGCTGTAATTTCTATGAAGCAATTACTTGAAGCCGGTGTTCACTTCGGTCATCAAACACGTCGTTGGAATCCTAAAATGTCACGTTACATTTTCACAGAGCGGAACGGAATCTATATTATCGACTTGCAAAAGACGGTAAAAAAGGTTGATGAGGCTTACAATTTTGTCCGCGATCTGGCTGCTGAAGGTGGTACGATGCTTTTCGTAGGTACCAAAAAGCAGGCTCAGGAGTCGGTAAAAGAGGAAGCTGAACGCTGCGGAATGTACTATGTTAACGAGCGCTGGTTAGGTGGTATGATGACGAACTTCCAAACCATTCAGAAACGTGTACAGCGTTTGCGTGAACTGGAACACATGGAAGCTGAAGGCACTTTTGAAGTACTGCCGAAAAAAGAAGTAGCTGCTTTGAAGCATGAAATGGATAAGCTGGAACGTTTCTTGGGCGGTATCAAAAACATGAAGAAGCTTCCTGATGCTTTATTTGTGGTTGATCCCCGCAAAGAACGGATTGCTGTGGCCGAGGCCCGCCGTTTGAATATTCCCATTGTTGGCATTGTGGATACAAACTGTGATCCGGATGAAATCGATGTGGTAATTCCGGCTAATGATGATGCAATTCGGGCTGTAAAATTGTTGACTGCGAAGATCGCTGACGCAATTATTGAAGCACAGCAAGGTAGCGTAGATGAAGTGGTTGAGGAAAATGAAGAAGTAGTTGCTGAATAATGAGAAGCGGGGTGAGAGTAGGGGCTGATAGATAACTCCCCCTGAAATCACCCTGCTTTTTTCTGTAAATCAGCTAATATAGGAGGGTATTAAATGGCAGAAATCAGTGCTGCAATGGTAAAGGAATTGAGAGAGAGAACTGGCGTTGGTATGATGGACTGCAAAAAGGCCTTGAACGAATGCGGTTGTGACTTGGAAAAGGCAATTGATTATCTTCGTGAAAAGGGCTTGGCGGCTGCTGCTAAAAAAGAAGGCCGGGTGGCTGCTGAAGGGGTTGTTGAAGCCTATATTCACGGCGGCGGCAGAATTGGTGTTATGGTAGAAATCAACTGTGAAACCGACTTTGTGGCAATGGGCGATGAATTTAAACAATTAGCCCGTGATATAGCTCTGCAGATTGCTGCGGCTAATCCCCTTTATCTGAATAAGGAAGAAGTGCCGGAAGAAGTACTTCAGCATGAAAGAGATATTTTACGTGCCCAAGCTCTTAATGAAGGTAAACCGGAAAAGATTGTCGATAAGATGGTTGAAGGCCGTATTGAAAAGTTTTATAAAGAAAATTGTCTGTTGGAACAATCCTTTATTAAAGATCCAGACAGAACAGTTAATCAACTTTTGTTGGAGGCTACAGCTAAAATTGGGGAGCGGATCGTTGTTCGCCGTTTCACTAGGTATGAGTTAGGCGAAGGGATTGAAAAACGTCAAGAAGATTTTGCTGCAGAAGTTATGAAGGAAATGAACCGTTAAGACAAAAACCTAGAGAACACCACGGTGTTCTCTTTTTCGGCATAAAGGAATTATTGGAAATGTAGAGAATAATATTGACGGGGGATTGTTCATGGAAGAACCAAAATATCGGCGGGTTATCCTCAAATTAAGCGGTGAAGCATTAGCTGGCAAACAAGGGTTTGGTATTGAGCAGGATATGCTGCTCATGGTGGCGGAACAGGTAGCAGAAATCCGGGCTATGGGTGTGGAAGTGGCTTTAGTTGTTGGCGGAGGAAACATATGGCGCGGAATTAAGGGTAGTGATCGGGGAATGGACCGGGCTACGGCAGATTACATGGGCATGCTGGCTACAGTGATGAACGCTTTGGCTCTTCAAGATGCTTTGGAAAAGCAGGACGCGGATACTAGGGTACTTTCAGCTATTGAAATGAGACAGGTAGCAGAACCTTATATCCGGCGCCGGGCGATCAGGCATATGGAAAAGGGCCGGGTTGTAATCTTTGCAGCCGGAACGGGAAACCCTTATTTCTCCACTGATACCACTGCTGCTTTGCGGGCTGCAGAAATTGAGGCCGATGTAATTTTGATGGCTAAGCGCGTCGATGGAGTTTATGATTCAGATCCTCTTGTGAATCCCAATGCTGTTCGCTTCGATAGTTTAAGCTATCTGGAGGTGCTGAGCAAGGGATTGGGTGTGATGGATTCGACAGCCACATCGTTGTGTATGGACAACAGTATCCCCATCATTGTTTTTGACTTGAACCAACCGGGTAATATTCGTCGGGCTATTTTAGGCGAAGAAATTGGAACATATGTAGGGAGGGAAAATCTATGATTTCCCAGGTAATCAGTGAAGCAGATGAACGGATGCAAAAAAGTTTGGAAGCTCTGAAGCGGGAATTCGGGAGCATTCGTGCAGGCAGAGCTAATCCCAGTCTCTTGGATAAGGTTCAGGTGGAGTATTATGGTGCTGCAACACCGATCAATCAGTTGGCTAATATTTCAGTTCCCGAACCTCGAATGCTGGCGATCCAGCCTTGGGATAAGTCTAGTTTACCTGCCATTGAAAAAGCGATTCTAAAATCGGATTTAGGGCTTAACCCCTCATCCGACGGAACCGTTATTCGTATTATCATTCCTCAATTGACTGCAGAACGCAGGGCAGATTTAGTCAAAACTGTTAAAAAGAAAGCAGAAGAATCCCGGGTGGCTATCCGCAATGTACGCAGGGATGGGATTGAAAGTTTAAAAAAATTAGAAAAAGATCATACTGCGTCGGAAGATGAAGTGAAACGTGCTCAAGACGATGTGCAGAAGCTGACTGATAAAATGATCAAAGAAGTAGACCGTATCCTTGAAGTAAAAGAGCAAGAAATCACTGAAGTGTGATGGAAAAATATCTAGCCAAACGTTGGAATGAGGTTGAACCAATTCTTCGTGAAAAAGGCCTTGTTTTTTCCTATGTGATAACAACAGCCCCTAATGCCAAAGTAGCTGAGACAGGCTATCGCATTGTAAGGGTAAGAAAAACCGCAAAAGGTTGGGAGTTTGTTTTGACAGGGGAAAAGGTAGAGACAGAAGGCAAGCAGGCCCCCTTGGATTGAGGGGGCCTTTTAACAATAGGAGTAAGGCGCCCCTGGAGGTGTGGGATAATGTGGAAGAACCCCTGGAGAAAAGAGAAAAAGCAAGCCCAGCCAGACAAGATTGATCTGGAAAATCTGCCTGTTCATATCGCTGTGATCATGGATGGCAACGGGAGATGGGCAAAGCACCGCAACCAACCGCGCTCAATGGGTCACCGGGCAGGGGTTGAGGCTCTGCGTTCCGTAGTCAAGGTCTGTTCCCGGCTGGGTATTAAGGTACTGACAGTTTATGCTTTTTCTACGGAGAACTGGCGTCGCCCCAAAGAAGAAGTAAAGGTACTGATGACTTTGCTTAGGGATTATTTACGCAAAGAAATTAATGAACTACACAAAAATCAGGTGGTGATCCGTACCCTCGGAGATATTGGTAGTCTGCCTGAAGATGCACAAGTACAGCTAAAGAGAGCTTATGAAATAACGAAAGATAATAACGGGCTTATTTTAAATTTGGCCCTTAATTATGGCGGCAGAGCGGAAATTGTGGAAGTTGTACGAAAAATCAGCGCTGAAGCCCTATCTGGCCATGTTCGGCCAGAGCAAATTGATGAAGCCTATATCAGCAAGTTCCTTTACACAGCCGACCTTCCCGATCCTGATATACTGATCCGCACATCCGGAGAAATGCGCCTGAGCAATTTTCTCCTATGGCAGCTAGCTTATACGGAAATTGTGGTGGTAGAGGATTTCTGGCCCGATTTTAATGAAGAAACCTTACTAAAAGCCATTCAGGTTTACCAGGGAAGGGATCGCCGTTTTGGCGGAGTGAAAGATAGCAAGGAGTAGGTTATGCTAAAACGATTAATAAGTTCTTTGGTCGGTATTCCTCTGCTTTTAGGACTAAGCTATTTAGGCGGAGGCTATACCGGACTTTTAGTGATTGCTCTCACATTGGGAGCAGTTTATGAGGTATTGCAATTAGGGCAAAAAATGGGGATAAAGCCTTGGTACGCCGTAGTGGCAGGGGGAGTTGTGCTCTGGTTAGTCGCTTTGTTTTTCGGCGGACAGGAATTTCTGTTTCCGGCTACCATAGCGTGGCTGATTGTAGTGCTCCTCTATCAGGCGACTCAATTCCCTAGGATTACAATCGCCGATACCTGCTATAATTTTTTTGCAGTGATGTATACTGCCGCACTTTTTTCTCATTTATATTTACTCAGACAGCTCCCGCAGGGAATTGAATGGGTCTTTTTTACCTTTTTCCTGGTCTGGAGTACGGATACCGGAGCATATCTTGTAGGGATGACCTGGGGAAAGCGAAAATTAGCACCAGAAATTAGTCCCAATAAGTCTGTGGAAGGATCGGTCGGCGGATTGGTTTTTGCCCTGTTGATTGGAATTGTGGGATATTTCTGGATTGGCGGATCACTGCCGTTTTTCCTCATCCTGGCTTTGGTTGTCAGCATAGGGGGGCAGTTGGGGGATTTAATGGAATCAGCATTGAAGCGAAGTGCGGGGGTAAAGGACTCGGGACATCTGATTCCAGGACACGGTGGACTCCTTGACCGCTTTGACAGTTTTGTAATTGCTCTTCCTATGGTGTATTATGGTGTTATTCTCTTTTTTATGAGGTGAGATGATGGAAAAAGATCACCCACTGTGGCCGGCCCTGAATCGTTTGATATTTATTGTATCCGTTTTGTTGGGGCTGAAGTTATTTACCTACATTGTGCAGGAGTTCCTGCCCGTCCTGGGAGCCTTCGCAGGTCAGCTTTTCAGTGCGTTTCTGCCTTTTGTGATAGCGTGTATTCTTGCGTTCCTGCTCGAACCTATCGTAGTAAGGTTAATGCGTTATTTGCGACTTAGACGGCCCTATGCTGCAATCCTTACGTTGGTTTTGGCTTTTCTGCTGATTGGTTTGGCACTCTTTCTGATTTCTGTTCGGTTATACAGCGAATTATCCGACCTCTCCATTTCCCTGCCTGACTATCATGCGGCGGTAAATTTTATGGAAACACAGATTGAGACCATTGAGAAATATATCAATATTAATGTCAGTGCTCAGCTTCAGGACACCCTGCTCTCTTCATCACGCACTATTGTCGGTACGGTGAGCGGTTGGGTCACGGGGGCAAGCAAACTGGTGTTAAGTATTATTTCCGGGCTGCCTGGATTCTTTGCAGTGGTGGTCATTTCCATCGTGGCGACCCTTTTGGTTAGCATCTATTTTCCTTCCGTGAAGCGCTTCTTTATCGGACTGATGCCGCTGCGTTGGGAAAAACATGTGCAAACTATAACCGATGATTTAGGAACAGCTGTGTTCGGTTTTTTGCGGGCGGAGTTCATCTTGGTTTCCATTACCGCACTTATTTTAACTTTAGGGCTGCTGATCATTGGTAATCCTTATGCGGTGACGATCGGCGTTTTCTCCGCTTTGTTGGATGTCTTGCCTGTCGTTGGAACGGCGATGGTTTTTGTACCATGGATTGTAGTGCTGATCGTGACCGGATCGACGGGAATGGCGATTAAGCTGGCCATTGTTTACGCTGTTTCAGTGATCGTGCGTCAGTTTCTTGAACCAAAAATCATGTCTAAGGGTATTGGGCTCAATCCATTGGCCACTCTGATCTCCATGTATGCAGGACTGAACTTGTTCGGTGGCTTGGGATTAATTCTTGGACCGGGAATTGTTATTGTATACGAAGCGTTGCGCAAAGCCGGAATTATTAAAATTCCCCGTTCGTAACATAAAATTTTGCAGCAAGGGTGAATCATTTGAAAAACTTAGCAATTTTAGGATCAACCGGTTCTATCGGAAGACAAACATTAGATGTTGTGGCCTCGGCTCCGGAGCATCTAAAAGTATATGCTCTTGTAGCTGACCGGAATGTTGCTGTCATGGAACAGCAAATCAGAGCTTATAAACCGGCTTTGGCTGTTTTGATGGATGAAAAGGCAGCCGGAGAGCTGAAGCTTCAGGTGCATGACTTACCTGTCCGCGTAGAGTGGGGAATGACAGGAGTATTGGAGGCGGTGAGAGCCTCCGAAGTCGATACGGTGGTCTCTGCCATGAGTGGGAGAGCGGGATTGGAGCCTACTCTGGCCGCCCTTGAGGCTGGCAAGGAAGTTGCCTTGGCAAACAAGGAGACCCTGGTCGCTGCCGGAGATCTGGTGATGGCTAAAGCCAAACAATGCGGCTGCGCCCTTTTGCCTGTGGACAGCGAGCACTCGGCGATTTTTCAATGCTTGGCAGAAGACAGGAAGACTCTGGAGAAGATTATGATTACCGCTTCAGGCGGACCTTTTTTAGGATGGGACAGAAATAGACTGGAAGGTGTAAAACGGGAGGATGCCTTAAAACATCCGAACTGGACCATGGGGGCCAAGATTACTATTGATTCAGCTACCATGATGAACAAGGGTTTGGAAGTGATTGAAGCTCATCACCTTTTCCATCTGGACTATGATAGAATAGAGGTATTAATCCATCCTCAGAGTGTGATTCATTCTATGGTTCAATAC
>JAEWCM010000038.1 GCA_023390635.1 Bacillota bacterium | reverse complement strand
GGCTATGACGGCTAACTCCTTTCGTTATATCTTGCGGGAAACGGTGCAGTCTCTTAAGCGAAATCCATGGCTCAGCACTGCATCTGTAGCAACGGTCATGATTACCATGATTATCTTGGGATTCTCTGCTTTTTTGCTGGCGAATGTGGCAAATTGGGCTACTACTTTTGAGTCCCAAGTGGAGATCGGGGCTTTTGTTCATGAAGAAAATGAAGAAATTAATCAAACAACTTTAGACAACCTGAAAAGGGAAATTGAGAAACTGGATCATGTGGCATCGGTCACCTTGATTCCCAAAGATGAGGCACTGTCTCAGCTTGGTCAAAGCGATAGTCTATTGGAGGATTTGGGAGGAAAGAATCCTCTTCCGGACAAGTTCACCATTAAGGTGACCGACCCTGATTATGTGGCAGATGTAGCAGTTCAGGTGGAACGCATCCAGGGAATTGACAAAGTAAGTTATGGTAAAGAGTTCATTGATAATTTTCTGGCGGTCATGCATTGGGTCAGGTGGATTGGGATCGCTATGATTATTGGGTTTGCAGTAGCGTCGATTGCTCTTATTTCCATTAACATTAAAATGAATGTTTTTTCCCGCCGCAGAGAAATCCAGATTATGAAGCTGGTGGGAGCAAGCAATGGTTTTATCCGCTGGCCTTTTCTCATTGAGGGAATGTTCTTGGGATTGTTGGGAGGAGTTATTGCTTCCGTTATCGTGTGGCTAGGGTGCCGCCTGGCAGCATCCTATGTGGAAAATACGCTGGCTTTTATACCGGTAGCAAATAGTACAGCGTTATATGGTCAAATATTTGGTGGAATATTGCTCATTGGGATGATGATCGGCGTGATTGGAAGTGCTTTTTCCTTACGCAAATTCTTAAAAATATAAGATAGAAGCATCGCAGACACGGAATGAGAGAGGAGCAGGTAAAGGGGGACGAACAGTGCTTAAGAAAAAGGGAAAAGGATTAAGGAAAAAAGTACTTCCTCTGATTTTAGGAATAGCAATGATCAGCAGTTTCATGTCAGCGCCTGTGAATGCAGATGACCTGACGGATGCCTTAAATCAGCAGCAGAATATCAATAAACAGCAGCAGGAATTGGAAAACAAGAAGAATCAGTTGACTTACACTGCAGAAAAGCTGCAGGGCCAACTCAAGGATCTGGATACCCAAATTGCCTCAGCCGGGACTTTACTGACGCAGCGGGAAGTTGCTTATTCTCAGGCTCAGGCCGAAGTGTCAGCTGCCCAGCAAAAGCTGGATGAAAAAGAAAAGCAGATGGATGAGCGGCGTGATGCTCTGGGTCAACGTTTAGTGGGTCTATATGAGAATGGACAGATTAGTTATCTGGAGATTCTGTTTGAATCTGAAAGCATTGGAGATTTTATATCCAGGATCGAGTACATGAATGTTTTAGTTGCCAATGATCAGAAACTGTTGACGGGAATCAAAGAGCAAAAGGCACAAATTGAGGCACAGAAAAAGGAATTGGAAAAGCGAAGGGACCAAACTGCCAAGCTTCAGCAAGAGGCGGCTAAAGCGAAATCAGATCTGGATCAGAAAAAGGCGCAGCAGCAAAGTTTGCTGACACAGACCGAGCAGCAAAAGAAGGAAGCGGCTGAGCAAAGTGAGGCTCTGGCTAAGGAACAGGATAAAATTGCCGCTCTGATTCGCAGTCATTCTTCCGGCGGATCAGGACAAATCAAAGATGGCAGTTGGATTTGGCCTGTACCCGGATATTATGAGATCACTGATCCCTTTGGGTACCGGATTCATCCTATTACCGGTAAACGCAGCCTTCATACCGGAGCAGATATTGCTGCTCCAGGCGGAACTCCTATTAAAGCTGCAGGTGCCGGGACAGTTATCTCTTCGGGCTGGAATGATGCTTATGGGAACATGGTGATTATTGATCATGGCGGAAAATATTCCACTCTCTATGGGCACATGTCCCGGCAGGCAGTGAGTGCAGGTGAGACGGTAGCAGCGGGACAGGTGATAGGATATGTTGGCTCCACAGGATGGAGTACGGGATATCATTTACACTTTGAAATTCGAGTCGATGGTAATGCAGTGGATCCCCTGCCCTATTATCAATAAAAAACACATGAATCAAGCGAAAATCGATTATACTAAATTAGATGATGGTGATCTATCGGGAAGGGGCTGAAATGTTGGCGAGTTATTGGAAGCGGATAATAAAGGTTTTGGCAGTGATCGTTCTGACCTTCTGTGTTATCGTAACCACAGTAGTCGGGGGAGCCTTAGTGACGAATGCTAGTCATTTAGGCCGCATGTACAGCGTGTGGAGTTTAATTAAGGATCAATATTTGGAGAATACCACGACCGACCAACTAATTGACGGAGCGATGAAGGGAATTGTAGAGTCCCTAAACGACCCTTATTCACAGTATTTAAGTGCTGAAGAAAATCAAGAATTGTTTGAGCAGTTAGAGGGGAAATTCGGGGGCATAGGAATCATTTTGAGTTTAACTGATCCGACTAAACTGATTGTCTCCAGTCCGGTGAAGAACAGTCCGGCTATTAAAGCAGACATTCAGGCTGGAGATCAAATTATGAAAATTGATGATGTGGATACATCTACCATTGATCAGGACAAAGCAGTATCGTTGATGCGTGGTGATCCAGGGACAAAAGTCACTTTGACCATTTACCGGGACAGGACTAAGGAAACCTTGACGAAAACTCTGACTAGGGAAAACATAGTAGTTCCTACGGTGGAGGCTTCACCTTTGCCGGGAAATTCTGATATTGCATATATTGATATTTCTCAGTTTTCCCCTGATACAGGAACAGAATTAGGGGAGGCTTTGAAATCTTTGGATATTTCCAAGTATAAGGGAATTATCCTTGATCTGCGCAACAATCATGGCGGAGAACTGAATGCTGCCGTGACAGCAGCCAGTTATTTCATTCCTGCCGGTCCGGTAGTGCATATCGTAGATAAGAAGGGTAACACTGAGACCAAAAATACTGATCAAACCTATTTGGGTCTACCATTAGTTGTTTTGGTGAACGGAGAAACAGCTTCTGCTTCAGAAATTGTTTCAGGAGCCATTAAAGATAACGGTTCTGGGACTCTGGTGGGGACTAAAACTTTTGGCAAGGGTATTGTACAGACAATCTTTCCTTTGGACAGCGGAACCAGTGTAAAACTGACGACTGCCAAGTATTTGACGCCTAAAAAGATTGACATCCATAAAAAAGGAATTGAACCTGATGTGAGCGTTGATCTGGGCAAAGATGAAAAGATCACAATTGCACCAACCACGGCTACCTTTGATACACAATTAACGAAGGCTATTGAGGTTATAAAGAGTAAACTTAAATAAGTAAAGCATTAAACGTAAGCATTAGATTAAAGCAACTGATTAAAAAAGAGGGTGTCCCAAAAGTAAGGTTTTAAACAGCCACAGCTGTAAAATTGCACAATTGGGAATGGCATTCGGAATAAAGCAAGGAGCTAAGCGGCCTGTGTTC
>JAEWCM010000002.1 GCA_023390635.1 Bacillota bacterium | reverse complement strand
GGCTATGCCAGAGGTCTCTGACACAGACTCTTATTTAACGGCCAAGAATATGGGCCATCCTTTGCTGACGCAAAAAAGAGTATGCAACGATTTAGAGATTCGTAAGCCGGCAGGGATTTTATTGATCACCGGGTCCAATATGTCAGGAAAGAGTACCCTTTTACGGACCGCGGGTCTTAATTTAGTCTTAGCTTATGCGGGAGCTCCTGTTTGTGCCGAAAAATTCAGTTGTTCCGTTATGCGGATCTATACCTGCATGAGGATCAGCGATAATCTGGAAAAAAGTATCTCCTCTTTTTATGCAGAACTTTTGCGCATTAAATCGATGGTGGAAGCGGCACAGGTATCCGGTCCGCCTCTGTTTTTCCTCTTAGATGAAATTTTCCGGGGTACCAATTCTCAGGATCGTCACATGGGAGCAAAAATTTTGATCCGTCAACTTAATCTTAATGAAGCAGTGGGCATGGTTTCTACCCATGATTTGGAGCTGGGAGATTTGGAAAAGGAGAGCAGGGGACAGATTAAGAATTATCATTTCCGTGAGTACTATGAAAACAGTGAGATTAAATTTGATTATAAGTTGAGACAAGGCTTATCTACTACTCAAAATGCTATGTATCTTATTCATATGGCAGGGATCAATTTGAATGAAGATCAGCTCAAATGGTAAAGATCAGTGACAGGACATCATGTTGAAGGGAACAAAGTATGAACATTTTATCTGTAGAAAATCTAAGCAAGTCTTATGGAACGAAGCCCTTGCTCTCCGGTCTGAGTTTTGGTGTGGAGCAAGGAGAAAAAATTGGGGTTATTGGCATCAATGGCACAGGTAAATCTACTTTTCTAAAAATTTTAGCCGAGCAGGAAAAGCCCGAACAGGGAAAGGTTATTTATGGGAACGATGTTTTCCGTGATTATCTTTCTCAAGAACCCCTATTTCAGGCGGGAACGACAGTACTGGAGCAGGTATTTCGGGGCAGTTCACCGGTAATGGAAATTCTGCGCCGTTATGAGGCTGCTTTAGAAGCTTTGGCCAGGGATCAGGAAGAGGTTTCCCTCCAAAATAGAGTGATAAGTTTAAGCCAACAGATGGATGAAATGGGAGCATGGCAGCTGGAATCTGAGGCAAAAGCCGTCTTGACCCGTCTAGGCATTTCAAATTTCAGTGATAAGGTGGAACACCTGTCAGGCGGCATGCGCAAACGGATAGCTTTAGCCAGTGCCCTCATATCTGACGCTGATCTGCTGATTTTAGATGAGCCGACCAACCATTTGGACTACCAGACTGTGGAATGGCTGGAAGGTTATTTGAGGGGACGTAAAGGTGCTCTTGTTATGGTGACTCATGATCGTTATTTCCTGGATCGAGTGGTGGATAAAATTTTTGAGTTGGATCAGGGTAAACTTTATGTCTATGAGGGAAATTACACCACTTTCCTCAATGCAAAATTGACTAGATTGGAACAGGAGGCGTCGGCAGAGGAAAAGCGGCAAAATCTGATCCGCAATGAACTGAAGTGGATCAGGAGGGGGGCCCAGGCCAGATCGACCAAGCAAAAAGCTCGCATTGACCGTTTTAACGCTTTGGTGGAACAATCTTCAGAGGCCGTGAATGACAGGATCGAGATTTCTGTTGCTTCCACCCGCCTGGGGAAAAAAGTGATTGAGTTAGAACATGTAACCAAGCGGCTCGGAGGGAAAAGGGTTCTGGATGATTTTAGCTATATCTTGCAGCGTCAGGATAGAATTGGAATTGTGGGGCCAAATGGTTTTGGAAAATCTACTTTACTGAATATACTGACCGGGCGATTGTTACCGGATCAAGGGACGATTGAGATAGGTCCTACGGTGAAGATTGGTTATTTCTGTCAGGAAAATACGGAGATGAAGAGCGAACAACGTTTAATCGAGTATTTGCAGGAAGAGGGAGAAATGTTGGAGACAAGCGATGGATGCAGAATCAGTGCTTCCCAGATGCTGGAACGTTTTCTCTTTCCTCCTCATATGCAGTGGAATCCGATCGGGACTCTTTCCGGCGGGGAAAAACGTCGCTTGTTTCTAGTCCGGGTACTGATGGGTGCACCCAATGTGATTTTATTAGATGAACCAACCAATGATTTGGATATTCAGACCCTAACCATTCTGGAGGATTATCTGGAAAGCTTCGCGGGAGCGGTAATCGCAGTTTCCCACGATCGATATTTTTTGGATCGGATGAGCAATAAGATTTTTGCCTTTGAGCCGGAGGGAAAAGTTAGTCAATATGTAGGAAACTACTCTGATTATATGGAGCAAATAAAAAATACCCTGGCTCTTAAGACCGAGCAGGGTGGATCTGTAAAGGTTCAAAAAGAGAGCGGAAAAAAGCAGGAACAGGCCACGAAGGGGGAGAGCATAGACTCTCAGGAACCCAATGCCAAGGAGAAAGCCAAGGCTCCTAAGTTTAGTTTCAAAGAACAGCGAGAATACGAAATGATTGATAGAACGATTGAACAGACAGAGCAGCTGCTGGCGGAAATTAATGAAAATATTAATCAAGCCGGCAGTAACTATGCTTTACTTCAAGATCTGGTAAAACAGCAACAGACCACAGAGGGGGAGCTGGAGAGACTGATGGAGCGTTGGACTTATCTCAATGAGTTGGCAGAGAAGATTGAACAGCATAAAAAACAGTACTAAAATACAAAATAAGAAGAAAAGCTTAAATCGAATTATAACAAGATAAAAAGGAGCAATGTCCAATGAAAAGAATTATTCCACACATTAGTGTCAGTAGCTGCAAGCATGCTCTGGAATATTACAAAGATGTGTTCCATGGCGAAGTGAAAAATGTTCAAATGGCAGACGGCAATAAAATGTTCGAAGGGCATGAAGGAAAGATTACCCATGCCGAATTAATCATCAATGAGTACTGTATTCTTTATTTTAATGATTTTTTTGGTGAAGAGAAAAAAGCAGGACAGATCAACCTCTTGCTGGATCTGGAGAGCGAAGAGGAAATCAATGCCCTGTATGCTGCAATGAGCAATGGAAGCCATATTCAGTTTGAATTGCAAAAGACCTTTTGGGGCGCTTATCATGCGGTGCTGACCGACCGCTACGGAGTAACCTGGTCTCTTAACTACGGGGGTAATCAATAAATTGTGATTTTACACAATCTTGGTTGTCCACTGTTCCAGATTCCAGATATCCGTGACCCAGCCTTCGTAGAATTCCGGCTCGTGGGAAACGAGTAGAACAGTGCCCTTAAATTCTTTAAGGGCCTTTTTTAATTCTTCCTTGGCGTTCACATCCAGGTGATTGGTCGGTTCGTCCAGAATCAGCCAGTTGTTTTCTTTCAGCATCAGCTTGCAGAGGCGGACCTTGGCATTCTCCCCTCCGCTCAGTACCATCATCTTGCTGGAGATATGTTCATTTGTCAGACCGCAGCGGGCCAGGGCCTGCCGCACCTCTCCGTTGGTCAGACCGGGAAATTCGTTCCACACCTCTTCCAGAGCAGTATTCATATTGCCCTGATTGCTTTCCTGTTCAAAATAGCCGGGAAAGAGATAGTCCCCCAGCCGGACTTCGCCGGATACAGGAGGAATCTGTCCCAGCAGGGTTTTGAGCAGGGTGGTTTTGCCCAGGCCGTTCACGCCCCGGATCGCTACTTTCTGCCCCCGTTCCAGCATCAGCTTCATGGGGCGGGTCAAGGGTTCGCTGTAGCCCAGCACCAGATTTTCCGTTTCGAAGATGGTGCGGCCGGGAGTTCTGGCTTCCTGGAAGCGGAAGGTCGGTTTAATTTTTTCCTTGGGCTTTTCCAGGATTTCCATCTTGTCCAGCTGCTTCTGACGGCTTTTGGCCCGGCCGGTGGTGGAGATTCTGGCTTTATTGCGGGCAATGAAATCCTCCAGCCGGTCCACTTCTTTTTGCTGCTTTTCATAAGCCTTCAGCTCCTGATTGCGCTTAATATCCAGGAGCTGCATGAATTGTTCGTAATTACCCGTATAGCGGGTTAATACGGCATTCTCTACATGATAGATCACGTTAACCACATCGTTTAAGAAAGAGATGTCATGGGAAACGAGGATAAAGGCATTCTCATAATTTTTCAGATACTTTCTCAGCCAGTCGATATGCTCTGCGTCCAGATAGTTGGTCGGTTCGTCTAAAATCAGGATGGTGGGGTTCTCCAGGAGGAGTTTGGTTAAAAGGACCTTGGTTCTCTGACCGCCGCTCAGATCAGCTACGTCTTTCTCCAGGCCGATTTCCCCCAAGCCTAAGCCATTGGCGACCTCTTCAATCTTGGCATCAATCATATAGAATCCATTATGTTCCAGAATGGTCTGGATTTCCCCTACATCTTCCATTAATTTGTTCATTTCTTCTTCGGTGGCAGCAGCCATTTTATCATAATCAGCCAGCATTTCTGCTTCCAATTCAAACATGGATT
Source organism: Bacillota bacterium (assembly GCA_023390635.1). Taxonomy (GTDB): domain Bacteria; phylum Bacillota; class Desulfitobacteriia; order Desulfitobacteriales; family Desulfitobacteriaceae; genus JAEWCM01. The sequence goes on along the minus strand of JAEWCM010000002.1, from coordinate 12,084 downwards.
GGAAAGCTTCTTTTAGGACCTCACGGATAGCCTTTCCCGGAGTCAGCACGCTGTGCTGATCCAGGTAGCCTACCGTAACCCGGTTTGACCATTCCACTTTGCCCTGATCCGGGGTTAACTGGCCGGTAATGATGCTGAGAAAGGTGGACTTTCCTTCTCCGTTGGCTCCTACTAAGCCCACATGTTCTCCTTTTAACAGGCGGAAGGAGGCCTCCTCCAAGATTCTGCGGCTGCCAAAGCCGTGGGTGACATTTTCAACAGTTAATACGCTCATCGTCAGCTATAACTCCTTTATCATAAACTTCAGTCAAATCAAAGAGATCGCGCAACTCCTGTTCAGACAATTTGGTGAGAAGGGTTTCTCCCGGTTGGATGATAGCGTCGATCAGTTCCTTTTTCTTATTTTGCAGGATATTGACCTTTTCTTCAATGGTTCCTCGGGTAATCAATTTAACAACTTGTACAGTGTTGGTTTGGCCGATGCGGTAAGCCCGGTCAGTGGCTTGATCTTCTACCGCAGGATTCCACCAAGGATCAAAATGAATCACCATGTCGGCACCGGTGAGGTTGAGGCCTGTTCCGCCTGCCTTGAGAGAGATCAGGAAAACTTCGTTTTCACCTTCATTAAAAGCTCTGGCCATTTGGGAGCGTTCTGCAGCTTTTGTCGAGCCGTTAAGATAAAAATAGCCGATTTTTTCCTGAAGCAAATAGTTTTGAATAATGTCCAGCATGCTGGTAAATTGGGAAAAGACCAGGATGCGGTGGCCACTGTCCAGAGCGTCGGTCAGGATTTCCTGGAAAAGCTCCATCTTACCGCTTTCTCCCTGATAGTCTTCCACAAACATGGCCGGGTGGCAGCAAATCTGTCTCAGCCTGGTCAAAGCAGCCAGGATTTTGATATGGCTTTTGCCAAAACCGGAGGAGGAGAGTTCTCTGGCGACCTGCTGTTTGGCCTGCTGCCAGTAAGCCAGGTAAATCTTTTTTTGTTCTTCGGTCAGGGGGGCGTTCAGGATGGTTTCGATTTTGTCGGGAAGTTCCCGGAGTACGTCTTTTTTCAGGCGACGCAGGATGAAGGGCGTAATATGGCGGCTAAGTTCGGTGAGCAGTTGGGGGAATTCCCCTTTGGCGATGGGAATCTCGTATTTCTGGTGAAATTCCTGATGGGTGAGGAGGTAGCCGGGCATGATGCAGTTAAAGAGGGACCAGAGCTCGGAGAGGGAGTTTTCAATGGGGGTGCCGGTTAAGGCGAAACAGCTCTCCGCTTTGATCTGCTGCACCGATTTGGCATTGAGTGTTTGGGAATTTTTAATGTGCTGGGCTTCATCCAGGAAGCAGTAGGAGAAATCCAGCGGGGCAAAGAGCTCGATATCCCGGCGCAGAATGGGGTAAGAGACGACGATCACATCCCAGTCCGCAAAGGTGGCCAATTGGGCCGCCCGTTCCTGGGGTGTTCCGTCAATCACCAGGATGTTGAGATCGGGAGTGAATTTCCGGCCCTCTTCCCGCCAGTTATAGATGAGAGAAGTAGGAGAGATGACCAAAGCCGGTGGGAATGAAGTCCGGCTGTCTTTTTCCGATTGGATGAAGGCCAGCACCTGCAAGGTTTTGCCCAGGCCCATGTCATCGGCAAGAATACCGCCCAGACCGTAATCGGCGAGGGTTTTCAGCCATTTGAATCCTGTTTTCTGGTAATCTCTCATTATGGTTTGAAGATGGGGGGGCAACTCATACTCGCCGTCCTGGGGTTCCAGGATCGATTGAACCAGCTGTTTGAAAGCCTTGTTGCGGTGTACCCCCGTAAAGTGGTTCTGGCGCAGAAAGCTGTCGATATACATGGCTCTGTATTTCGGCAGATGAATGATCTGATCTTCCAGGTCTTCAATGGAGAAGTTCAAATTGTCCAGCAACTGGGACATGGAGGTGAATTCGGGCTGCTCCAGATTAAGGAAGGAGCCGTCCTTCAGGCGATGGTAATGTTTTTTCATGCGTAAGGCCTGAAAGATATCTCCTAATTCTTCCGAGTTGATCTCCCCGTACTGAAAAGAGATTTCCAGCATATCCAAGGTACTGTTGAGCTGCACCCGGCCGGAGAAGTTGGTGGAGGTGCGGATTTTCAGTTTAAATTCATCGGAATAAAAAATTTCCGCGCTTTTTTGTAATTCAGGGAGCCAGCGGGTGGTGAATTCAAAAATGCGGTCTTCCCCTTCCAGAATCACCTTGCCTTGGGTTACTTTGAATTCGGCGGCCTCAAAAACAGAGAGGAGGGCTTGCTCCTGTTCGGCGGAACGGATCAGAATAAGATCGCCCTTAGGTCCGGAAACCTGATCATTCTGAGCGGCGAAGGGGTTGATGACTATACCACCATAATGGAATTCCACCCGGGCGATCAAGCCTTCCTCTCCGAATCGGTCAAAGTAGATTTGCACCCGCAGGTCCTCCCGGCTGAATTTATCCGCCACATTGGGGGCGATGGTAAGGGTGCCTGCTTTCTCGATGAAAGGGAGAATTTCCGAGGCAAACCGCTCTTTTTGTTTGGGGGAAATTCTCATGTGCACGGCACTTTTCCTGGCAAAGGTTTGGAGCAGGGGAGGAAGAAGCCTTTGCTGACCGGCCGTCGCCAGATAAACTGCTCCGCGATAAAAATAATAGCGGCCGTCAGGCGTCAATTGAACAGGGGGAGTGCTTTCACCGTCTTCTTTCAGAGTCAGGGTCAAGTCATGTTCCTGTGCTGCCAGGGCAAACTCGATGGGCATCCCTTCCCGATGGATGCGGGTGGGGGAGTCGGGAGAAAAATCCACTGACAGGTCGAAGACCCGGTCTCCCAATGCATCCAATAGTCTACTCAGGTAATATTTACTGAGAGGCAGCGCTTTTTGGGTGAAGGGAGAAGGTGCGTAATACGAGGTGGTGAGCTCATTTAAGGCATGGTATTGGGTGTGCATCTCCAGCAGCATGTTCATGACCGGCCGGTCTTGAATCTGAAAGGAGGATCTGTCCGGTTCATATATAAATTGTTTGCCAAAGGCTAAGTTTTTTTTATCTTTAATGGCCGTGAGAAATTGTTCAAAATCCTTGACCACATAGAGGCGCTCGAAACCGGCTTTGAGGAAAAGATAAGCGGGCCTCCGGTCCGTGGTAAGCTGGAGCCCGATCTGGAGATTGATTTCCTCCCCGGCAGTCCTGGTTTCTTCAAGAGCATGGTTTTCAAAATGGGAGATAAACTCCTCTGCCATCTGCTGGGCATTTCTGACCGCTTGAGCAGACGTATCAGCCGCCGGCTTGATGACATGAACTTTTTGCTGGGCATATTTCAAAACGGCAACGATATGCTTGCATCCTTCAAGGTGTTCTTCAAAAGCGGGGCAGGAACATTTCTGTGTATAGACCAATCCGTTTTTTAAGAGGGAAATCTGGACATTATATAATCTGGCGCCCAGCACCTGGGCCTTAATGATGCCTTGCTCAGGCTCATAGCTGAAATTGCGGACCTTGCCGCTTTGATAATAGCCGAGGCCTTTTTCATAGGTCATCGTGCTGTAGGCCAAGGCACGGATGTTTTGTTCGGAAATATTGAAGTTGGGCATTAAATATTACCTCTTACCTTAAAATACATAATAACTTTAGAATAGCATAATTCAAGGCTGTGTTCCAATCCTGGCCGGAGCGAAGAAAAAATTATTTAGCGGCAAAGAATTGATGTTACCAGGAGGAGTTAGATGCTATAATTGCGTTTACTGGGAAAATCAACAGATTGATGGAGGGTTTGCTGGAAATGGCTTTGATTCAGATGAATTTTAATTCCAGACTATTGGCAATGCAGACTCAGGTGAATATTATTATTCCCGAAAGCCATAAAATGCTGACGCAGGACTTCAACCATAAATTTAAGACCCTTTATCTACTGCATGGTCTGTCCAATGACAATACAACCTATACCCGCTATACGAGTATTGAAAGATATGCCTGTGCCCGGAATTTAGCGGTGGTTATGCCGGCAGTGGATCACAGCTTTTATACGGACATGAAATATGGTCATCCCTATTTTTCTTATATCAGTGAGGAACTGCCCTGTTTTATGAGAAATCTTTTTCCCCTCTCTGAGAAACGGGAGGATAATTTTGTGGCAGGACACTCGATGGGGGGATATGGCAGCTTCAAGCTGGCCCTGACCAGGCCCGGAGCTTTTGCGGCTGCAGCCAGCATGTCGGGTGTGATGGACATTAACTATTTACTAAAGGATAAGCTGATCAAAGAAGAGGTTTTGGAAGGTTTCAATCCCCAAAGTATTTACGGTGAGTCAGGAAGTCTGAGCAATACGAAACATGATTTATTCCATCTGCTGGAACGGAATGTGCAAGATAAGGTGCCCTTGCCCCGGCTTTTACAGATTTGTGGTACGGAAGATTTTCTCTATCGGGATAATCTGGCTTTCCGGGATTTGTGCCGGTGCCTTGGGGTGGATTTGATGTATGATGAGGGGAAAGGGGAACACACCTGGGATTTCTGGGCGGAGCGGATCAAGCAGGTGATTGACTGGCTGCCCCTTGAGGAGGAGAGCTAATGGGGCGCTTGTTATAAAGTGTTTAAAGCTGGCCAAGGAATGAATGACACTCGGTCTCCGGTCATTCATTCCTTGGCCTTATCTTTGTATTTTTTTATCCCAAAAAGACAAATTAAGTGTGCTATCCGTAAAAATCACTACAAGAATTATATAAACGAAGTTGTTTTACCGACATTATTACCTAAGATATACGCTACAATTGAATTGCCAAGCTGTTTTATTATTCGACTTCAATGAGGTGTTTGAATTTGATCTATGAGGAAGTAATTAACTCGCTATTAAAAAATATTTCTTCTGCTATGGGGCAGCAACTGGCCAGTGGGGAAGGACTGGCAAAGATTTGTGAGAGCCTTTGCACTAATCTCCAGGCGGATGACTGGATTTTGTATATGCAAAGGCAGGACCGGATGGTGATTGTGGAACGGAGTGATCTTCCTGTGCAGAGGCTGACTGTATTTATAGAGAATAACAATGTTCCGGCTCAGGTAAGCTATTTAAAAGGAGAAAACTTGAAAATATTGTTTCCTGCCAGCCTATGGGAGCGTTGTTTGCTTTTGCCGGTTTGGACTAAAGACAAAATGCTTGGAGTTTGGGTGGGAGGCTGGAAGCAGCATTTCCCTATTGAACAATGGACTGAAAATCAAATAAAGACTCTTCAATTTATAGGTCACCTGATCGGTAGTTTTTTTGCAAGTCAAGAAGAGATTCAATATCTGAAGTCAAGGGAAAACACGCTGGAACGAATTTGTCGGCAAGCAATGGATGAGTTGGAGAACAACAAAAGACAGCTTTCCAGGGAATTGCATGATGAAGTGGGTCAAGCCATGACTTCTATTTTATTGCAACTAAAACTACTGCAGCATGAACAAGATATCGAGGTTATCCATGCCCGCCTGGGAGGATTGCGTTATATTGCCCAACAAACGGTGGAAGATGTACGGCGTTTATCCATGAATCTTCGTCCCAGTGTTTTGGAGAATTTGGGATTAATAGCGGCGTTGGAATGGTATATAAGAGAATACATCAAATATTCGGGCGTCAAAGTAGATTTTTCTTCCCGCTGTCCTGCCCAACGGTTCAGCGAAGAAATCGAGATTGTGGTTTATAGAGCAGTGCAGGAAAGTCTGACCAATGTAATCAGGCATGCAGAAGCCAATGAAGTAAAGATCAGGCTGACACCTGATGAAAACTCCCTGCAGCTGCAAATTGAGGACAACGGCAGGGGAATGGACGTGCAAGACACTGGCAGCGGGTTAGGTTTGTTGGGAATGGAAGAGCGGGTAAAGCATGCCGGAGGAGTTTTTCAATTGAAAAGCAAACCGGGAAAAGGAATGGAAATTACGATTAATTTACCTTTAGTGTATAAAGGAGAATAATGATGAATGATAAAATTCGCGTATTTCTGGCCGATGATCACACATTGCTGCGCAGTGCCCTAAAACTGCTTTTAAATGAGCAGGATGATATTGAATTTATAGGCGAGGCCGCAAATGGTACAGAAGCGGTGGAGGGAGTGCTGAAAACACGGCCGGATGTTGTGCTGATGGACATCACTCTGCCTGATTTTGACGGAATCGAGGCAACGGAAAAAATTCTGCAGGTATTGCCTAAAACAAGAGTAATTGCCGTGACCATGCATATGGAGGACGTGTACCTCTTGAAGTTTCTAAACGGCGGTGGGATGGGTTATGTACATAAATCGGCGGCAGACTGGGATTTAATGAAGGCTATTTATACCGTGATGAGGGGAGAAGTTTTCCTGAGTGCCACGGGAGTCCAGGTGGTGGCCCGTCAATACCAGCGCACGGAAAGCGTTTCGGAAATAAAACCGGAGGTCCTGTCGGATAGGGAAAGACAGGTATTGAAGCTGCTGGCCCGTGGCTTTACCAGTAAAGAGATTGGTGAAAAATTATATTTATCACCCCGTACCATTGAAACCTATCGGGAACGAATTGCCGTGAAACTGAAGCTTGAACATCGTTCTGACCTGGTGGATTATGCTATCCGGTATAAATTGCTGGGAGAGTAGGTATTTTTACGGACAAATCTATCAGGCTATTTAAGCGGTTGGACAGAGCTGAATCCAGGGTTTATTGCTACAGATTAAAAGGGACCTCCTGATTATAATAAAAGCACATTGTGCATAAAGGCACAGAGGAGCTGGTTTGGATGGAAGAATTAAGTTATTTGAGTAACGGGGAGATGGATTCGCCGAAGGTAATTGTTGCTATACCTCACTCTTGGTTGAGACAAGTGGTCATCAGCATTTTGCATTCCGGCAAGGTCAGTTGTATTTCAATCGAAGGGATTGAGGAACTGTATGAAGCCATTAATGACAAAAGCATCATTGTCATTATGGATGTTTTTTCATATTCCCAAGATTATGGGGATATGCTGATGGAAATCCGGAAAAGAAATGCTAAAATCTCAATCATTGCTTTGGTATCAAGTGTTAATGCCAAATACCATTATAACCTGGCCAAGGCGGGAACGTGTGCTGTCGTTGTAAAGGAAAATGCCGACGAGCAATTGTTCCCCACACTGCTTCAGGTTCTAAGGGACAGAAATCTCAACGGTGCCGTAGCTCAATTGCTGGAAAACCAAAAGCGGCTTCTCAGCTTATTCAAAGGAGGAAACGCAATGGACCAGAAAGAGACTAAGCTAAACTCTAATCTGTCCCGCCGGACTTTCTTAAAAGCTTCGGCTGTTGCCGCTGCCACTACAGGAGTGATTGCGGCAAACCCTCTGGGGGCGGGAATGCGGGCATTGGCGGAAGGAGAGAAACCGGCAGAGGCCGGCAAGGAAGAGACGATCTACGCCGGGGTATGTCGGGGTAATTGTGCAGGAGGATGTTTTTTGGACATTCATGTGCGTGACGGCAAAGTGGTGGGAACGTCGGCCAGGGATTTACCTGACAAGGAGTACAATCGGATTTGTGTCAAAGGACTCACCCACATACAGCGCATCTATCATCCTGAGCGTTTAAAATACCCAATGAAAAGAGCAGGAGAACGGGGAGAAGGCAAATGGCAACGGATTTCCTGGGATGAAGCCATTTCAACCATTGCTGAAAAGTGGAACGGGTACCAAAAAGAGTTTGGAAAAAATGCCTTTGCCATAGCCTGGGGTTCAGGAAGCTATGCTACATGCAGCGGGCAAGGGGGTGGCAGTGCTACCAACCGTTTGCTCAATGTCACCGGCGCAGCCCACATAGCAAATACCGTTGATGCTGCGATTGGCCGGGTGGGAGGAATTGCCACCGGCTGGGGGCCCAACTTTTCCCTGAATGAGGTCAAGGACGTTAAGAATGCCAAAACCATTATCTGCTGGGGAGCCAATCCTGTAGTGTCTCAAATACAGTCCACACACTTTATTTTAGAGGCAAAGAAAAATGGGGCCAAATATATCGTCATTGATCCTATCTATAATACCAATGCCTCAAAAGCGGATATGTATGTACCCATTCGACCTGGTACTGACGGGATGCTGGCTCTAGCCATGATGAATATTGTGATCAGAGAAGGCTGGCAGGATATTGAATTCCTCAAAAAAAATACGGTTGGGCCTTTTTTGGTTAAGAAAAGTGACGGTAAATATTTGCGTTTGCATGATATTAACGGCACACCGGCTCCTGATCCTGATCCGGCCGGGTTACCCGGCAGTTCGGCTGTTGATGTCGTGGTGCACAGTGCTGACGGCAAGGTAGGCTTGCTGACTGAAATTTCTGATCCTGTTTTGGAGGGTTCGTTTAATATTAACGGGATTGAAGTGACAACCGCTTATTCCTTGTTATTGGAACGGATTGCCGAATATACTCCGGAAAAATCGGCGGAAGTCTGCAATATTCCCGTAAATACCATCGAAGAGCTAACCCGTATCTACGCTCAGGAAACTCCCTCAACCATTTATCAGTATTTTGGGGTTGATCACTATGTGAACGGGCATTATGGCTGTTATGATATTTACACTTTAGCCATGCTGACAGGGAATATGTGCAAGCCAGGGGCTTCCTGCGGGATGGGTGAAATGCTGGGGACCAATATCACTAATTATGTGGGAACTTTATATCCGGCCGGTGCGGTGGGATCTGATCTCAGCATTATTATGACAGAAGTCGGCAATATATTGGACAACCATAAGTACGGCAATATTCCTGTCGATTTAAAAGGCGTATATATTACTCATACCAATCTGCTCTGCAATATGGCTGAGCGGCAATATACCTTGGAATGGCTTAAAAAAATGGAATTTGTAGTAGTAGCAGATATGAATATGAATGAGACTGCCGAATATGCGGATATTCTTTTGCCTGCAGCACACTGGTTTGAACAGACGGATGCCTTTTGTGCTTATCATACTCATCCGCACGTTTTGTGGCAGGATAAAGCCATTGATCCGCCTTATGAGTGCAAATCCGATTATCAGATTATTAAGCTCCTGGCGGAAAAAATGGGTTATGGAAAGTTCTTCGATATGAGCGAAGAAGACTATATTGCCCTCTGGCTGGATAGTGACGGGGCCAAAAGTCTGGGAATCACCATGGAAAAGCTGAAAGAAGAGAAGGCCCTCAGAGCATTGCCCGGCCAAACCTTTATTTCTTATGAGGGAGGCACCTTCCTGACGCCGACAGGACGGGCCCAGTTTTATCAGGAAGAAGTTAAACCAGACTATGATTGCGGGCAGAAATGGGACATTGATAAAGAACGTTTACCCTACTGGGAAGCGCCCCATGAAGCATGGCACGAAAATTCCCTCCATGAAAAATACCCTTTCCACATCATTTCCGAGCATGTAAGATTCCGTACCCACTCTCAATGGTGGGATGTCCCCGTACTTTTAGAGCTCAACCCTGAGCCGACGGTAAAGATTAATCCTGCGGACGCCGCTAAATTCAGGATTAAAACAGGTGACAAGGTAAAACTTTACAATGATCGGGGATATGTAGTGATGAAGGCCAATCTGAATGATGGTGTCCAACCTGGAGTTGTGGTAGCCCCTAAAGGGTGGGAGAAAAAACAATTTATTGATGGACATTACCAGGATTTGGGCAGCCGCTATATAAATCCGGTTTGTGCAAATCAGGCATTCTTTGATGTATTGGTTGGAATGGAGAAATTATAAGGAGAGAGGGATAAAAAATGCGTTATGGAATGGCGATTGATTTGACGATGTGTATCGGTTGTCACACCTGCTCGGTAGCATGCAAAATGGCCAATAATCTTCCCAATGATCTGTGGTGGAATAAGATTTTGACCGTAGGCGGAGATTCGATGGATACGGCTCAGGGCACTTATCCGAACAATAAGATGCAATTCTTACCATTAAATTGTCAGCACTGCTCTAATCCGGCCTGTGTTAAAGCCTGCCCTGTCGGAGCCACTTATAAAAGGGAAGAGGACGGCATTATCATTCAGGACTACGACAAATGCATGGGATGCCGCTATTGTGTGGTAGCTTGCCCCTACGGTGTCCGCCAGTTCAACTGGAAGAAACCGGAGTACAGGGTGAACTTTGCCGGGGGCGACGCTGACGCTACTCCTCATCAATATAATACGGTGGAAAAATGTACTTTTTGTACTCATCGCCTGGCTAAAGATGAAAAGCCGGCTTGTATGGTGCTATGTCCCGGAAGGGCCAGATTTTACGGTGATTTGGATGATCCTGACAGCGAAGTCAGCCGTGCCATCAGAGGCAGAACGTATATGAAGCTGTTGGAAGATAAAGGGACAGAACCCAACGTATTTTATTTGACCTGAAGGGAGGAAATAGCATGACAACGACTACTCAAAAAAGTAGTTTCAATTCTTCAAAATTATGGACGGGACTGCTGACAATATTGGCCTTGGTTGGAGTCGTTTGCTGGGTTTTGCAGCTTACCGTGGGTCTGCAGCTGACCCACCTGAATAATATCAATATGTGGGGTCTCTATATTGTCGGATTTATGATTTTTACCGGAGTGGCAGCCGGTTCTTTATTCTTTACGTCTGTTCCCTATATTTTTCACCTCGATCAATATAAACCGTATACTCGGATTTCAGCTTATACCGGAGCGGTCAGTAGCATTGTGGCCGCAGGACTATTTATCATTGTGGACATAGGGCATCCTGACCGGGTGTGGGAGCTGATTCTGCGGAGTCATCTCACATCTCCCATGTTTTGGGATTTTCTGATGCTCAGTGCCTACATGGTGCTGTCCATTATTTTTACCCGCCAGCTGATTTTAGTGCATAATGGGAAGAAAGACGAAAAAAGCCTCAAACCGATTGCCGTTATTTCTTTGATTGCCGGAATTTTGGTCATTGTTACTTCCTTTGTATTTGCCATGCAGATCGCCCGGCCCATGTGGAATACTCCGGTAGAGCCGGTTTCCTTCCTGATTGTAGCTTTGATCGCAGCTCTGGCTGTTCTGTCTTTAATTTATCTGGTCTTGGACCGGAGCGGATACCTGAAGATGCCTGCTGAGCTGCTTACTCCTATCTCTAAGTTGATGGCCGGCTTGCTGGTGGTTGAATCCATTATTGTCTTAGTGGAAGTATTGACAGGGCTTTATCCAGGCGGCGGGGAACATTATGAAAAGATGCATTGGCTGGTCATGGGAAGAGGTGCCGTCGGTTTCTGGATTGAAGTGGCAGCCTTAATAGGAGCATTAATTTTGCTGGGCCGCAATGAAATTGGCCGAAAGACCGGTATGTTTGCCGGCGGAATCACTCTGACATTAATAGCCGTCTATCTGATTAAATCCAATTTACTGCAAGCGGAATTATTCAATCCGCTGATCAATTATCCCTGGGCCAATATGACTACAACCATGGGGCCTTATATTCCCTCCTGGCTGGAGATCGGTCTCTCGACAGGGATTGTTGCCCTGGGTATTCTCTTATTGAGATTGGGATTTAAGGTTTTGGATCTGGGATCAAATCCTCCTCAAATCAATAAGAAAACTGTTGTCCCTAATAACATGCAGACAGGTAAATAAGAGATAAGTATAGCGATACCTGCTATTTTACAATGCAATAGGTGAGATAACGGTATCGCTATAATAATCAGGCAATTATGAAGGTGAAAAAATGGATAAAAATGATCAGGCTCAAGCCGTGGACAGGGCTTTTACCACTTCGGATTTTTATCAGATGCTGTCCGTTTCCCTCCGCCCTCCTAATCAGGAGCTGGTTGCAGGGCTGCTGGAGGGCAGGTATGACGAGGATGCCAATAATATTTTAGGCGAGCTGGGAATCCATGGTCAAGAAGAAGGGGATATGCCGATTCCGGCTGCGGAAAGTTTAAGCCAACTGCAGCAGGAGTATACCAGACTCTTTGAAGATCCCAGAAAACCGGTGATTCCTATTTACGAAACTATAATGCTTAAAGATCAGAACCATAAAGAGAAAATCATGATGTTTCAGAGTCCGGCAGCCTTGGATGCGGGACAAAGCTATACTAATGCAGGTTTTACTTTAATCAATCCGGCCTATGAGCCGGCTGACCATCTGGCAACCGAACTGGAATTTATGATGTACCTGTAT
>JAEWCM010000208.1 GCA_023390635.1 Bacillota bacterium | reverse complement strand
GCACCGCCGTACTCCCATTATGCTGAAAAATTTGATACCATAAGATACCAATCAGACTTATTACCAAGCATATAATAACCATTAATTGACGATAACAACTTGCTTCAAGCTTGGGGAAAAACCTTTCCCCTTCAACTCTAGAATACTTTAAAGCGAACATCCAAAGCTACCCCTTTTACCGATTTATATTTTCTACTTAAACTCGGGTAATAATAGTGTTGCCAAAGCTCGCTTAAAGATAACCGCGATTTAGTAAGAAATAATCACAATCTATGCCATAATTTGCTTTTTCACTTAAAAGGCACAAAACAAGCTCTAATGTGCCATTTTAAATCAAAAAAAGAGACCCCAACAAGGGTCTCTTTCACTTAGTTCTTTTATTTTCCTTCAGCTGCAGAGATTCTGGCTAATGCCCTGTGCAGGGCTAATTCAGCCCGCTTAACATCAATCTCACCTTTATCTGCCTGAGCTAAGCGCTTTTCGGCCCGCTCTTTAGCAGCAAGTGCTCTTTTTACATCAATTGAAGCACTGGGTTCAGCTGATTCAGCCAATACAGAGACTTGATTATTGCTTACTTCTGCAAAACCACCGCCAATGGCTACCCGATCTTGAGTCTCACCATCACGGTAACGCAGAACTCCAGGTTTTAATGCTGTGATCATCGGAGCGTGATTCATAAGAACTCCTAATTCACCTTCAGCACCGGGAAGCAAGACAAATACTACGTCTTTTGTCAGAACATTCCCTTCCGGAGCAACAATGCTTAGATTAAATGTTCCTGCCATCGCTTAGGCCCCCAATTCTTTGGCTTTGGCTATCGCATCTTCAATGGTTCCCACCATATGGAATGATGCTTCCGGCAAAGAGTCATGTTTTCCTTCCACAATCTCTTTGAAGCCGCGAATGGTCTCCTTTAATGGAACGTATTTTCCGGGCGCACCGGTAAACTGCTCTGCAACATGGAAAGGCTGAGATAAGAAACGTTCCAGCTTACGTGCCCTAGCTACAATAAGCTTTTCATCCTCAGACAACTCATCCATACCCATAATGGCAATAATATCCTGTAACTCTTTATAGCGTTGAAGAGTCTTCTGTACTCCACGGGCCACATCATAGTGTTCTTGTCCCAAGATCAGAGGAGAAAGAATCCGGGAAGTAGAATCCAAAGGATCCACCGCAGGGTAAATACCTTTTTCAGAAATTGCCCGGTTCAATACTGTCTTGGCGTCCAGATGAGAGAAAGTTGTGGCCGGAGCAGGGTCTGTCAAGTCATCGGCGGGTACATAGATAGCCTGTACCGAAGTAACAGAACCTTCTTTGGTTGAGGTAATACGTTCTTGCAAAGCACCCATTTCCGTAGCCAAGGTTGGTTGATAGCCTACAGCTGATGGCATACGGCCCAGCAAAGCAGATACTTCCGAACCAGCTTGAGTAAAGCGGAAAATGTTATCGATAAACAGAAGCACATCCTGATGCTGCTCATCACGGAAATATTCAGCCATTGACAAACCTGTCAAGCCTACGCGCAAACGAGCGCCGGGAGGTTCGTTCATCTGACCGAAAACCATGGCAGTTTTACTAATAACACCTGATTCGGTCATTTCATTATATAGGTCATTTCCTTCACGAGTACGTTCACCTACACCGGCGAATACAGAAATACCGCCATGTTCTTGAGCGATATTATGGATCAACTCTTGAATCAAAACCGTCTTACCTACACCCGCTCCACCAAAAAGACCAATTTTTCCGCCTTTAGCATAAGGAGCAAGCAAGTCAACGACCTTGATTCCGGTTTCCAAAATCTCTGTAGCAGGTTCCAGGTCAACAAACTCTGGAGCAGGACGATGAATTGGATATTTCTTCTCCGCCTCGACATTCCCTTTTCCGTCAATTGGTTGACCCAATACATTGAACATTCTTCCTAAGGTAATTTCTCCTACCGGAACTGAAATCGGTGCGCCGGTATTAATGACAGGCATTTCCCTTTCCAGTCCGTCAGTTGAAGACATCGCCACACAGCGTACTACATCATTTCCCAAATGCTGCATTGTCTCAACTGTAATATTAATATTACGAGCTGCATCTTCAATCTTCAATGCAGTATAGATTTCCGGCAGTTGGTTTGGCGCGAACTCAACGTCAACTACCGGACCCATGACTTGCACAATTTTACCATTACTCACAGGGTGCAAACCTCCTTCTTTAGGTTTTCCGGCAGTTTATTCCAGGGCAGCCGCTCCCCCGACAATCTCAGTAATTTCTGTCGTGATTGCCGCTTGTCGAGCTCGGTTCATAGCTAAGGTCAACCGTCCAATCATTTCATTAGCGTTGTCCGTCGCCGCTCCCATAGCCGTCATCCGTGCTCCGTGCTCTCCGGCCTTTGCCTCTAGGAGGGCACGGAATATTTGTGTCTCAATATATTTTGGTAAAAGCTTGTCCATGATAACCGCTGAAGAAGGTTCGAAAATATATTCCTGTCCAAACTTTTCCTGTTTATCTGTTTCAATCGGCAAAATCTTCAATTCAGTGGGCCGCTGCGTCATGATTGAGATAAACTCGGCAAAGACTAGATACACTTCATCCAGCTGCTCTTCAACGTAAAGATTAACAATCTCCTGGGCGATCTGTTTCGCCTGCTGATAGTTAACTTCTTCCCCCAGCCCTGTATATTCAGCCAGGATTTCTGTTTTGCCACGGCGGAAAAAATCCCGTCCTTTGCGGCCAACAGTAACCAGTCCAACATTCTGATCTTGATTCTGTCGACTCTGCTCAACAATTAAATCGGTAGTCTGCCTGATAATATTAGCATTATAGCCGCCAACTTGCCCACGATCTGAAGTAATGACTACATAGCCAACCTTCCGGACCGAACGCTTAACCAATAGCGGATTTTCAAGACCGCTCTGATCCTGTGCTTGTGCCAGTCGAGCTAATATCTCCTGCATTTGACGAGCATAGGGACGGGCCGCAATGACTTTTTCCTGGGCTTTCCGCACTTTTGCTGCAGAAACCATTTTCATCGCCTTTGTAATCTGCATTGTATTCTTCATACTGCGGATCCGACGACGAATATCGCGTACTCCTGCCACCTCGTTCACCTACTCCCTTGTAAAATAACCTTAAAATCCCTGTTTGAATTCTTCAATAGCTTTGCGCAGTTTTCCATCCAGCTCATCGCTGATCTTCTTCTGTGTACGAATTTCTTCCAACAGGTCGGCTTTTACAGAGCGCATGAAACGAAGATATTCCTGTTCGAACCTGCCAACTTGTTCCAGGTCAATATCATCAAGGAAGCCTTTAACAGCAGTAAAGATAACCACGACTTCTTCTTCAACCGGCATTGGATTGTATTGATTCTGTTTAAGAACTTCGAAAGTACGTGATCCGCGGGTCAGCGCCTGCTGTGTTCCTTTATCCAGATCTGATCCGAATTGGGCAAAAGCGGCCAACTCACGATACTGAGCTAAGTCAAGGCGCAATTGTCCTGCCACCTGCTTCATAGCCTTAATCTGAGCGGAACCACCAACACGGGATACAGAGTTACCGACGTTAATAGCAGGACGGAAACCGGAATTAAACAAGTCAGTTTCCAAAAAGATCTGACCATCTGTAATGGAAATAACGTTTGTGGGGATATAAGCGGCTATGTCTCCTGCCTGAGTCTCAATGATCGGCAACGCTGTCATAGATCCGCTGCCATATTCAGGGGATAGTTTAGCTGCTCTTTCTAACAAACGGGAATGGAGATAGAATACATCACCTGGATAAGCTTCACGACCAGGTGGCCGCTTTAAGAGCAAAGAAAGCTCACGATAAGCTACGGCTTGCTTTGACAAATCATCATAGATAATCAATACGTGCTTACCATTGTACATGAATTCTTCACCCATAGCACATCCTGCATATGGTGCAATATAGAGCATCGGAGCCGGTTCTGAAGCAGATGCCGCAACAACTATAGAGTAGTCCATAGCACCGTGATCAGATAAGGTCTTAACTACGCTAGCCACAGTAGATGCTTTCTGACCGATAGCAACATAGATGCAAATTACATCCAGGCCCTTTTGGTTAATGATAGTATCAACCGCCACTGCAGTCTTACCAGTTTGACGGTCACCGATGATCAGCTCACGTTGTCCGCGGCCGATAGGCACCATTCCGTCGATGGACTTCAAGCCGGTTTGCAATGGTTCATGCACTGATTTACGAGCCATTACACCTGGTGCCGGAGATTCAATCGGACGATATTTATCCGTTTTGATCTCTCCCTTGCCATCAATTGGCTGTCCTAAGGCATTAACCACCCGGCCAATCAAGGCTTCACCAACGGGAACTTCCACAATTCTTCCGGTACGCTTAACCTGGTCGCCTTCTCTGATCTGTTGATAAGGACCAAGAATAATCACACCGATATTATCTTCTTCCAAATTCATGGCCATACCATAAACGCCGCCCGGGAACTCTAAAAGTTCACCAGCCATTGCCTTTTCCAAGCCATAAACACGGGCAATACCATCACCCACTTGAATAACAGTTCCTACATCAACAACTTCTATTGTATTGTCATAACGCTCGATCTGCTGTTTAATGATCGAGCTAATCTCTTCTGGACGCAAGTTCATCCTTTTAATTCACCCCTACTTCCTGAGGTTCATAACCCGATTCTTTTTGCAAATCTTGACGTATTTTCTTCAGAGCATGTGCTACAGTCCCATCCATTACCTGGTCTCCGATTTGCAATAAGAGTCCTCCGATAAGCTCTGGGCGCACTTCTTTAATAACCCGAATGCTTTTCCCCGTCTTCGCGGTTAAAGCTTTCTCAATTTCTTGTTCTTGCTCAGCAGCAAGGGGAGCGGCACTAATCAATTTAGCTTCAACAATCCCCCGCTTTTTATCGGCCATTTTGCCAAAGATCTTTTGGATAAAAGGCAAAAGATCCTGTCGGCGATGATCAATCAGCAAGAATACAAAATTTCTCATGATCTCTCCCCATTGACCTTCCATTAGTTTATCCATGGTGGCCTTTTTATCGGTTAGAGAAATATGAGGATGATTGAGCACATAATTAACTTCTTCTGTCTGGGCAAATTGAATTACTTCGTTCAACTCTTTTTCAATCTGATCAAAAGAGTGATTCTCAGCCACTTCAAACAGTGCCTGGGCATATCTGCGAGCTAAAGCATCCTTTAACATGGCAGTTTCCCTACCTCTTGAACAAATTCATTAATTAATTGCTCTTGTCCTTTTACATCTAATTTCTGACGGATAATCTTCTCAGCCACAGCAATTGACAAGTCAGCAACCTGGGCCTTAACCTCTGCCACCGCTTTATCTCTTTCCTGAGCTATTTGATCTAAAGCATCAGTCTTAAGCTTCTCTGCTTCATGACGAGCCTGTGCCTGGATTTCAGCAGCCTGGTCTTCAGCCACTTTAGTGGCACGGCTGATAACTTCCTGGGCTTCTTGGCGGGCCTTGAGCATCTCTTCCTTATATTCCTGCCGGATCAGTTCTGCCTGCTGACGTTCCTTTTCAGCATTTGCTAAACTGGTCTCAATAAAGTTGCGCCGGTCTTCCATCATCTTCATCAGAGGCTTCCAGGCATACTTACTGATTAGCCAAACAAGCAGAAGGAATGATAAAATCATAGCCACAACCGTAAAATCAATACTAATCGGGTTACCACCCTCCACTGGCCTTCCCCCCTTAAGTCAGGTTATAAATAAATTTGCTGAAGGGGAACCCTTGGTTCCCCCTACGAAACTGACCTTACCTCAGCAGCCAGAAATTGGTCTGCCGAAAATAAATCTTACTTAAAGGAGAGAAGCAGTGCGATAACCCATGCGAGCAATGGCAAAACTTCGACCAAACCTACGCCAATGAACATTGTTCCTTGTAAAGAACCTTTGGCCTCCGGTTGGCGGGAAATCCCCTCTACCGTTTTGCTGATTACATTACCATTACCAATTGAAGCTCCGAGGGCTGCTAATCCAGCAGCAATTCCTGCACCAAGTGCAGCGAATGCAGATGCGTCCACAGAGATTCCTCCTTTCTTAAATTACCTTTTATTAATTTGGATCTATTATTCCTCAGCGTGCAATGCATCACTGAAAAATCACAAAATTAGTGTTCTGCGCTTTCAACAGCTTGTCCTACATAAGCGATAGTCAGCACAGTAAATACGAATGCCTGCAATGCGCCAATAAAAGTACTGAATCCCAGCCATACAAGAAGTGGTAATGCTCCACCGAGAACCCAGATTCCCGGCAGCATTAAAATAATTGAAATAAGAACTTCGCCTGCAAAAACATTACCAAAAAGACGGAAGGCGAGGCTCATTGGCTTAGCCACCAAATCGATGGCATGTACCGGAATAAAAATTGGATTTGGAGTGGTGAAATGAGCAAAGTAATGTTTACCGCCATACTTAATCCCTGACCCTACTACCAAAATAATGGATAGTATAGCAAGAGCCAGTGTGGCATTAATATCTGCGGTAGGAGATTGGAGCGTAGGACCATGGAAGATCTCACCTAGTTTTAAAAATTCAACATGATTAAATAAACCGAAGGTGAAATTTGGAATCAGACCAATTATATTGGAAAAAAATACGAAAAGGATTAATGTACATAGATAAGCAAGCAGAGGCCGCCCCTTTTCATAAGACATATTTTCATTAATCAGGCCTTTAACAAAGTCTACAACCCATTCCAACACATTTTGCATTTTCCCTGGTTTACCTGCAGTTAATTTGCGTACACATAACATACAAAAGACAAAAACAATCAGCATAACAATCCATGTCATTATTAAAGTCTTAGCATGCAGGGTAATACCGCCGATATCCCATAATATTGTTTCATGCATCTCTCTTTATCACCCCTTTCCTTCTGAATTATACTGATAGTATTTAAGAATAAGCGAAAGGAAAAGTCCTAAGGCCAGTCCAACCGCCAAACCAGGCAACCAGTCTTTGTGATTCCTACCCACTGCAACGATAATTACAGTGATGAACCCCAATCGATTGATAAAACTGAAACGGTATTTGCGGAGAGCCGGTTTTAAATCCAGGTTTGCTCCCTCCGTTGTAACACGCATCAACAGTTCAGCATTAATATATCCCATTCCATAGCCAAGCAAAATCCCAATTAAATCCCAGCGGGATAAAAGTGAAGCTATACTTAACACCAGAATAGATACAACGCCTAAGGCGATTACACTTAAATTATTTTTCATTTTTAATAATTCTCACTATGTTCGTTTCCCCCATCGGATTAAGGCACTTATAATATAAGCGATTCCTGCTCCCAGCCCTAAGAGGATAAACAGAATTTCTGCCCAAGGGTGCCAGTCTAAAAGATCCCCGATATAACGGCCAAAAAAGTATCCACCGATTACCAACCCGGCCAGTGAAGCACTGACAGTTGATCCAATGCCCACAGCTTTTATTACCGACAACCGATCTTCTCTCAACTCCGCTCACCTCTGGAACAACCTGGAACCATGAGTACAGAAGTTTCTTTATCTGCAACTGTATAATAACAATGCGCACTATATAATTATAAAAGAAAGCTTTCCATCAATCAATACATGAATTCACAATATATTTTCAGAATCGACTTCTTTTTTTCATATTTTCGCCAAATCTAACTATTTAGAAAAATCAATTTATACATTTAGTATTATTTTACGTTATCCGCAAAACACTGTCTACACTCATGGTTTTCCATTATTTCAAACTACTGACAATGTTTTAAGATGACATCCATAGTATATCCATATTTTTATAAATCTAACTTCGAAGGATGCTACTTTAATCTTAACCTAAATCCATGTTCGTTAAGATATCTACAATTCTTCCTGCAGCCTTTCCGTCACCGTAAGGGTTAACCGCGTGGGCCATCTGATGATATGCTGCCTCATCACTTAGCAAACGCTCTGCTTGTGCATATATCTGCTCGTATTCCGTTCCAACCAGGCAAACTGTCCCTGCCTGGACGGCTTCCGGACGTTCTGTGGTATCCCTCACAACCAACACCGGTTTTCCCAGAGACGGCGCCTCTTCCTGAATTCCGCCTGAATCTGTAAGCACTAAGTATGATTTAGCCATTAGATTTACAAAGGGAGCATAATCCAGAGGGTCTATCAGAAATATCCGTTCATGAGAACCTAAAACTTCCTGTACCGTTTTCCTTACCAGTGGATTTTTATGAACCGGAAACACCACATAAGTATTTGAGTATTTATCCAAAATATCAGTCAAAGCTCGATAAATCTGACGCATCGGTTCACCTAAATTTTCTCTTCGATGAGTCGTTACCATGATCATCTTTTGGGACTTATGCAAATCTAGCAGATTATTCAACTCAGAGGCAAAGATATAATCTTTTTTTACCGTAGCCAATAATGCGTCGATTACAGTATTCCCC
>JAEWCM010000167.1 GCA_023390635.1 Bacillota bacterium | reverse complement strand
GTATAAGGAACGTGAAGGATGTCTTATTCAAGTCCTTCATATGGCCCAGGGAATTTATGGATATCTCCCTATGAATGTTCAAGAGCTAATTGCTGTCAAACTGGATAAGCCTCTCTCTGAAGTGTCTGGAGTAGTAAGCTTCTATTCTTTTTTCTCCACCCAACCTAAGGGGAAGAATACGATCAAGGTTTGTTTAGGCACGGCCTGCTACGTGCGGGGCGGTAAAAAGATTGTTGAGCGGCTTAGAGAACTTCTTAATGTGGAAGTCGGTGGTACCACTGAAGATGGGAAATTCACCCTGGAGGTTATGAGGTGTATCGGGGCCTGTGGGTTGGCACCGGCTATGATGATCAATGATATGGTGTATAAGCAGGTAAATCCCGACAAGCTGACTGTGATTCTGGATGAATTTTAATTTTCAGGGAGGTAACACAATGGAGTGTCAAGATCTGAATATCTCCACATTGGGAGAGCTGAAGAAAATTAAGGAAGAATATCTGGCAGAATCTAAGAGCTATAAACATATTATTTTAGTTTGTTCAGGCGGGGGATGTATTTCATCAAATTGCCATGTCGTTAAAAACCGACTAATTCAGGAACTTAATGTCAGGGGATTGGAAAAGACGGTTCGTGTCCTGGAAACAGGCTGTATCGGAACCTGCGACTTAGGACCGGTGATGGTAATTTTGCCGGAAGAAACCTTGTATACCCGGTTAACTCCTGAGGATATGGCACCGATCGTGGAAAGCCATTTACTGCATGGGAAAGTCAAAGAGGACAAAACCTATGTAGATGTGACAACTGGGAAACATATCTCCAGTATGAAGGATATAAGCTATTTCAAAGATCAGGTCAGAGTTGCGCTGAGAAACTGCGGCAGCATGGATTATTCTTCTTTGTCTGCCTATGTTGCCCGGGACGGCTATCTGGCGATTGGGCAGGCGGTCCTTAACCGTACACAGACCGATGTAGTAGATGAAATAAAGAAATCCGGCTTGCGCGGCAGAGGCGGCGGCGGTTTCCCTACCGGAATAAAGTGGGAAGCCGGCCTCAAGGCGCAGGGGGATGTTAAATATATTATTTGCAATGCGGATGAGGGTGATCCGGGAGCTTTTATGGATCGCAGTCTCCTGGAAGGCGATCCTCATAGTGTAATTGAAGGTATGATGGTGGGCGGCTATGCCATTGGAGCTTCTAAAGGATTTATCTATGTCCGGGCCGAATATCCGCTGGCGATCGAGCGTTTAAGTCAGGCGATTGATCAGGCCCGTAAGGCAGAATTATTGGGAGCACCGTTGTTTGGCAGTGATTTTCAATTTGATTTAGAAATCAGAATCGGTGCAGGCGCTTTTGTCTGTGGAGAAGAGACGGCTTTGATGGCATCGATTGAGGGCATGAGAGGTGAACCGAGGCAGAAACCGCCATTTCCATTTGAAAAAGGGCTTTTTGGTAAACCAACCATTATTAACAATGTGGAGACCTTTGCCAATATCCCGGCAATTATGCTGCAAGGTGCCGAATGGTATGCCCAATACGGAACGCCGGGGAATAAGGGAACGAAAGTGTTCGCTCTGGCTGGTGATGTGAATAATACAGGGATTGTTGAGGTTCCGGTGGGAACGCCTCTGGGAGATATTATTTTTGGAATGGGCGGAGGAATTCCCAGGAAAAAAGCATTTAAGGCGGCTCAGACAGGAGGGCCTTCCGGAGGATGTATCACAAAAGAGAATTTGAATGTGCCAGTGGATTTTGATTCTCTCTCCAAGCAGGGTACCATTATGGGTTCCGGCGGCTTGATTGTCATGGATGAGGATACCTGCATGGTAGATATGGCTCGCTTCTTTATGGAATTTGTGCAGGATGAATCTTGTGGCAAATGCCTGCCCTGCCGGGTCGGTACGAAAAGAATGTTGGAAATATTGGAGCGTATTACCCGTGGTGAGGGTAGAGAAGGCGACATCGAACTGCTGGAAGAGCTAGGCGAGACGATAAGGAATACAGCAATTTGTGGATTGGGGCAGACGGCACCGAATCCGGTGCTCAGTATGATAAGAAATTTCCGCGCAGAATATGAAGAGCATATCCGGGATAAATATTGCCGGGCTGGAGTGTGCAGTGAGCTGTTTGTTTCTCCCTGTGAAAATGCCTGCCCTGCTGATGTGAATGTGCCCGGATATTTGGCATTGATTAGTGAAGATAGGCTGGATGAGGCATATGCTTTAATTCGCAAAGACAATCCGTTTCCGGCAATCTGTGGTCGAGTCTGCACTCATCCCTGTGAAAGTAAATGCCGGCGTGGTCAATTGGATGAGGCTATTGCTATTTCTGATTTGAAACGATATGCGGCGGATCATGTTTTGAAGCAGGCTGATGAAATTATCGATCCTGTTCTTCAAGCTAACGGCAAGAGTGTGGGAATAATTGGGGCAGGTCCTTCTGGACTGACATGTGGGTATTATTTGGCTAAACTGGGATACCAGGTGGATGTATACGAAGCCCATGGAGTGGCCGGAGGTGTACTTGTTTCCGGCATTCCTGAATATAGGCTCCCCAGAGAGGTGATTCAACAGGAGATTGCTCTGATTGAAAAAGTGGGGGTTAATATTCACTTAAATGTTGAAGTTGGCAAAGATATGGCTTTCTCTTACTTTCGGGATAAGCATGATGCAGTTTATGTGGCGACAGGAACCCAAGTGTCCAATAAGATGAATATTCCGGGGGAAGAGCTGCCGGGAGTACACCACGGGTTAAGCTTTTTGCGGGATGTTAATTTGAATGGGGAAATTCATTCCGGCAGTAAGGTTGTGGTAATCGGAGGAGGAAATACGGCTATTGATGCAGCCAGAGTGGCAGTACGCTTAGGGGCAAAAGAGGTGAGTGTTCTTTATCGTCGTGATCTGGAGGCCATGCCGGCAGATCCCACTGAAATTGTGGATGCTCAGGAAGAAGGGATAAAGATTATTCCTTTAGTATCTCCTATCCGTTTTATTGGCGATAACCACGTGACTCATGTGGAATGTGTAAGAATGAAAACAGTTGGCTTTGACTCTCATGGTCGAAAAAAGTCTAAAACGATCGAAGGATCTGAGTTTTTATTAGAAGCAGATTTGATTATTCCTGCAGTAAGCCAGTCCGCTGACTTTACTTTCTTAGGCGAAGAAAAGCAAGGTGCTGTACAAGAAGGACGTTTAAAAGCGAATAAAGATACGCTGATGACGGCATTGGAAGGTGTGTTTGCCGGCGGTGATGCTGCAAGAGGAGCAGATACGGCTATTATTGCCATTGGTGATGGTAAAAAAGCGGCCCGTGCAATTGACAGCTATTTAGGCGGCAAGGGAGCACTCTATACAGGTGTGGATATTCAAATCCCTAAACCGGGTGATCAGGAAGTGCGTGAGCACAAGCGTTTTGTCATGAAATATCTTGAGCCCGAATTGCGACTTGATAGTTTTCGGGAAGTAGCTGCAGGATATGAGGGCCATGATGCGCTCTGTGAAGCAAGACGGTGCCTGAGATGTGATAGGAGGGGATAAGGATGGTT
Source organism: Bacillota bacterium (assembly GCA_023390635.1). Classification (GTDB taxonomy): domain Bacteria; phylum Bacillota; class Desulfitobacteriia; order Desulfitobacteriales; family Desulfitobacteriaceae; genus JAEWCM01. The sequence goes on along the minus strand of JAEWCM010000167.1, from coordinate 3,139 downwards.
AACCTGACGATTAACAACAAAGCAGTGTCGGTTCCGGAGGGAACGACAATTCTTGAAGCGGCTGGATTAAATAATATTCGCATCCCTCACCTTTGTTACCTAAAAGGAGTTCATAGAATCGGGTCTTGTCGGATTTGTGTCGTGGAAGTGGAAGGTGCCAGAGGATTGCAGGCCTCTTGCATGGTAACGGTGCGCGAGGGCATGGTGGTCCATACTCACTCGGAAAGAGTCAGAACGGCACGGCAAAACTTGTATGAGCTTATGCTTTCCGATCATCCAAAAGACTGCCTCAAGTGTGAACGCAATCAAAAATGCGAACTGCAAAGCCTGGGAGAGATATTACAGAGCGGAGAGGCAAGATTTGAGGGTGAGCAGTTCCGGAATGATTTTGACCACAGTTCGCCTTCGATTATTCGGGATACTTCTAAATGTATTCTTTGTCGCCGCTGTGTAACGGTTTGCAATGAAATACAGGGAATCGGTGTTCTCAATGCGCAAAACCGCGGATTTAAGACGGTGATCGGCACAGCAGACAGTTTAGATTTAGCATCGGTAAATTGTACGTATTGCGGCCAATGTGTGTCAGCATGCCCGGTGGGAGCTCTTCAAGAAAAAGATGCAACCGGACGAGTGTGGGAAGCTTTGGCTGATTCCAATAAGCGGGTGATTGTGCAAACGGCTCCGGCCATCAGGGCCGCTTTAGGGGAGGAGTTCGGTTTCGAAGCAGGAACATTAGTCACTGGAAAGCTTGTTTCTGCTCTGCGCGAATTGGGATTTGATGATGTGTTTGATACCAATTTTGCAGCCGATCTTACCATTATGGAAGAGGGCAGTGAATTCCTGGAGCGGGTAGAGAAACTGACTGCCGGCAAGGAAGTAGCATTGCCCATGATTACCAGTTGCAGCCCTGGGTGGGTGAAATATGTGGAACATACCTTCCCGAAAAAACTGGAGCATCTTTCTAGCTGCAAATCTCCCCATATGATGCTAGGGGCAATGGCTAAATCTTATTATGCGGAAAAGAAGGAACTAGATCCTAAAGATATTTTTGTAGTGTCTGTAATGCCCTGCACCGCGAAGAAATTTGAGGCCAACAGAGCGGAACTGAATGTGAACGGCTATCCAGATGTGGATGCAGTGATTACAACCAGAGAACTAGCCAGAATGATCCGAAAAGCAGGGATAGATTTTAAAAGCTTGGGAGAAGATGTGTTTGATAATCCGTTGGGATTATCAAGTGGTGCCGGAGATATTTTTGCTGTTACTGGTGGCGTGATGGAGGCTGCCTTGAGAACGGTATATGAAGTGATAACAGGCAGAGAACTGCCTTTTGCCCATCTTCATGTCACACCGATTGTCGGCCTTGAACAGGTGAAGACTGCTGAGCTCACCATTGACAAGCCGCTGGAGAAGTACAAGGCTTTAGATGGAATAACCATCAAAGTGGCAGTAACCAGCGGATTTAAAGGAGCTCGTATATTAATGGATCAAGTAGCGCGAGGTGAGTCGCCTTATCATTTTATAGAAATCATGGGTTGTCCGGGCGGATGTATCAGTGGAGGAGGTCAGCCCCGGCCAACAACACAAGAAGTCAGGATGAAACGGTTGCAGGCTATTTATCGTTCCGATGAAGGGAAAGCTTTGCGCAAATCCCATGAAAATCCCTTCATCAAGGAGATTTATGCCGAGTATTTGGGTGAACCGCTGGGAGAAAAATCTCACCATCTTCTGCATACTCATTATGTGGAACGGGGTAAATTTAATGAACTTTTAAGATAAGCACAAGCAAGTATAAAATGCAGTTTCTGTCCGTCATAGGACAGACTGCATTTTATATTTTTACCCTTCACAATTGACTAAGACTATTTTAGAATAAAGTTGAAAAATATGTGAACAATGGATACAAAACATTAGCATGATTAAAAATTGAGATGAGGTGTTGGCAATGAAATTTGATTTAGATGAGTTTGTTAACAAAGGGACTCAGACCCTGAAAGAGATGGCAAATCTGCTGAAAGAAGCATCTCCGTTGAATTCTGATGAGCTTGATGAGGATGAAACAGCTTTGATTGTGATTGATATGATCAATGGATTTGCCCGTGAAGGAGCATTGAAAAGCGAGCGGGTGGAAGTGCTGATCCCCGTTGTTGCCAAACTGATGGAAAAGATGAAGGATCTGCCGATCATTGTTTTCGCCGACAGTCACCCCGCAGATGCTCCGGAATTCAGGGTCTATCCTTCCCATTGTTTAGAAGGAACCAGTGAGAGTCAGGTGGTGGATGAATTGAAAGAAGTAGCATCCTATCAACTGATAACCAAGAATTCCACTAATGGATTTTTAGCAGAAGATTTCCAATCATGGCTGGCTGAAAAGCAGCAGATCAAGAATTTTATTGTAGTCGGGGATTGTACAGATATATGTATTTATCAGTTTGCCGTCACCCTGAAAGCTTATTTCAATGAAAAGAATGAAAATTCAAGGGTGATCGTCCCGATGAATGCGGTAGATACCTTTGATTTAGGATTGCATCATGCTGATTTGATGAATGTGGTGCTTCTTTGCAGCATGAAAGACAACGGTGTAGAAGTGGTTGCAGAAATTCACTAGTTAGGACATTAAGATCAAGCGTAAAATACTAAAGAATATCCGCAGCATGAGAACTTTCGGGCCGTTAGCTTAGCTATAAACAAAATCATCATTAACTAGGTAAATAAAATGACAAAATAATTAAACAATATGAAAAAATTGTTGACAGACTTTTGTCCTAATGATAATATAAACAAGCGTCACGGGCGAGGCGTAAAAACTAGGTTTTCAACTGGTATAAAATCAGATAAAAGTGAAAAACTAGTTGACGGCTTGAGTTCAAGATGGTAAAATAAAATTCCTTGATCTTTGAAAACTAAACAACAAGAGAAAAACGACCAATGGAAACTCGTCAAGAGTAAAAAAAGAATGAGCAAATCAGCTCATCCAAAAAAGCGAGTTCACTTTCTGAAAAGGAAGAGAATATAAAACTTTAATGGAGAGTTTGATCCTGGCTCAGGACGAACGCTGGCGGCGTGCCTAACACATGCAAGTCGAACGGAGATTAGAATAAGCTTGCTTAGACTAATCTTAGTGGCGGACGGGTGAGTA
>JAEWCM010000150.1 GCA_023390635.1 Bacillota bacterium | reverse complement strand
ATCTCAGTTTTACGGAATGTTACTCTGCAAAGTAAGGTGTAAACTTTGGAAGCGCCGTATACCGAACGGTACGTACGGTGCTGTGGGAGGTCGGCTGATCAAATAATGATCAGCCTCCTACCCGATTGATAAATCCAAATAGAGCTTTTAAACGGCCAGTTCTGATACTTTGTGTCAGATGGTCTTTGAATTTTGATATTATAATCACAACAATTTTGTCGTTTTAATAATAAAAACCGACAAATTACAAGAAGAAAGGAAAGAAGAGGATGGAGAAGAAGACGGAAAAAGTTTCACGCCGTGACTTTTTAAAGTGGGGAGCCGCAGGCGCTGTCAGCACGGCTGCTATAGGCATTCTTGGCTATGACAAGGCTGCGGAAGCTGCAGCGCCGGTCAGTGTTACTATGAATTATGCAGACACCATTGAGTGGAATGCCCAGTATGACGTTGTCGTCATCGGCTTCGGAGGGGCTGGTGCCGTTGCTGCTGCTGTTGCTGCCGATAATGGCGCTAAAGTTCTTTTGACGGAAAAAGCGGAAGAAGGCTTGGAAGGCGGCAATACACACTATGCTGTCGGATTTATGATGGCTGCCTGGGATGCGGATCTGTACTATGCCAACATCCTGAAGGGCTATCGCGGTGCTTTTACAGCCAGTTGCCCTGATGCAGTCCTAAAAGCAACAGCCAAAGGGTTTACGGAGAACTGGGATTTTATCAAGTCCATCGGCGGTTCTCCCAGCGGAACTCTCAACAAGAATGCTGATGGCCGTGTCATGGGGATGATGGCTGCTACCGATGCAAGCGGCAAGGACTTGGGAGGCAAGCCTTTCTGGAATTTGGTCAGGAACAACGTTCTGTCCAAAAAAGATGTTGCGATCTGGTACAGTTCTCCTGCCAAACATCTGATACAGGATCCTATCACCAAAACCGTCTTGGGGGTTCAGATAGAGAAAGAAGGAAAGGTCATCAATGTGCGGGCTAACAATGGCGTCATCATGACCCTTGGTGGTTTTGAATTTAATGAAGAGATTCAGCAAAATTATCTGGGCCGTGCTAAGATTTATCCTCTGGGCAGCAAACATAATACCGGTGACGGTATCGCCATGGTTCAGGAAGTCGGAGCTAAGCTTTGGCATATGGGCAATTTGTCCGGCCCGGATTATTGTATCTACGATCCGGAACTTGATATGGCTTATTACGTTAACTATGCGGCTCCTAATGGTGACAAGCGTGATCAGCGTGCGAATCCGCTGTCCGGCAATTCTATGATCCTTGTTGGCTCCGACGGCACTCGGTTTGGCAGTGAGAGTGAGGTTGCCAGCCATGGACGGACGGACATTGGCGGTAGTGAAATTCTGCGTAATCCACCCCATCCCTTCTATGCCATCTTTGACCAGAAAACCCGTATGTCCGGCAAGTTCGTTAATACCTTCCAATATGATGATAACCGCGATATTCTGAATTGGAAGACGGTCACTATTGACGATAGCATTGAAGGCTTAGCTAAGAAGATGGGCATGGATGGCTTAGCTGATGAAGTAGCTAAGTACAATGAATATGCTAAGAATGGTAATGATCCTAAATTTGGTCGTGATCCCAAACAGATGTGGCCTATCGAAAATGGACCATACTACTGCATGGAACTGGTTCAGGGTGTTTATAATACTCAGGGCGGTGCAGAGCGCAATGAAAACTGTGAAATTTTGGATTCCAATGGAGATGTGATTCCACATCTTTATTCTGCCGGTGAATTCGGCGCTATTTGGCCTGATTATTACGGCGGTGGAATGAATATCGGTGAATGCGCTTCTTCCGGTCGTGTAGCTGGTAAAAATGCAGCGGCCAAGAAAGAAGCGGTTAAGAATTTCACACTGAAGACGGTTGCAAGCAATATTGATAATGACGCTTATAATGGTGGCAGCGGCGATGCTTATGAAGCTGGTCCGAATCAATATATTGGCAGTGCGAATGGTATGGGTAAAATCGTCGTTCGCGTAACGATGGATGGACAGAAAATTGCTAAGATTGAAGTCCTGAAAAGTGACGGAGAAAATCCGAACATTGGCACCGTAGCAGTGGATAAATTGCCTCAGAAGATTGTGGATGCCCAGAGTACCAAAATTGATGGTATCAGCGGTGCAACGGTCACGTCTAATGCTATTAAGGCGGCTGTTGCCGATGCACTGGCGAAGGTTCCCAAATAATATTCTTCTTAATTGCTCAATAAATCGTCTCTCCTAATTCTACTTTTATATAGGTCCGTTCCGGTCTTGCTGGAACGGATTTTTTTATACTCCTACTTTGAATCAAACAGAGTTTCTCAATGACCAGTTAGGCTTTTTTCACCAATTGAGTGTAGTATTTTGGTAAGATCATTACAAGGGAACCCTCCTTATTTTAGCTGAGTAAAATATGTCTCCTTATTTTACTCAATAAAATACTCTCTCCTTATTCTACTCTTATATAAGTCCGTTCCGGCTTTGGCTTTGCCGGAGCGGACTTTTTCGTATTGGTAAAATATTCATAAGTGCTTTGTTATGATTGTATATCTGATCAGCATAAAGGATGCCCTAGAAGAAAACTCAGGGCAGCCTTTACGATATAATTTTCCTGCTATATCAGATGATACCTTTCCAGCAATTCTTCGATGACAGTGCCGGAAATTCTCTTAAAAGCTGCTTTCTCTACCAGGCTGGCAATGAAGGGGAGTTTCTTGTCAGTTAGTTTTTTACCATCCAGCATTTTTGAAGTAGAGTCCAGCAGCACTCTGATGTCGTAGCATGAGCCAAACACTTCGGGAACACCCCGGTCCACGTCGAGCAGAGTGTAGACCGCTTCCATCGCTGTGCGCACTGAGTATTCCGTGGTAAATACCGTATCACGGACCGTATCGGCAAACTGACCGATGAAAGCAAAATTGACACAGCCATCCGGTACGACCTTTGGGCGATCTCCTTTAGTCCGGGGCATGAAGAAGGCTGTGATATACGGCATCATGCAGGGAATGCAATGGGCTCCGGTTTCAGCCATTTCTGCAATCTCGGCTTCAGGAACCCCCATGTGATAGAGCCACTCTTCTACGATTTCCCGGCCGGTGCACTCCTTCATCGGTTTCTTGACAAAATCACCGGGAACATCGGTATACAATCCATATACCCATACGACCAACTGGTCTTTCGGCTGTTCCTTGAAATGAGGCTGCCGGTTGAGGGTAAAGCTCATTAGCCAGCTTGAATCTTTGGCGGTAATAATACCGCCTGTGACCACTTTGCCTGAAAAGGGGTCGCGTTTGCACATTTTCTCAATATATTTGGGAATTCTTTCATCCAGGGTAGTAACGGTGGCCGACTCCCAGTTGGTTGCCTGGATATTGGAACAGAATTTTTCCGGACGGCCGAAGGACGGGTCCTGGCGTGCGATGTTCTTCCAAAGATGCCAGCAGCCCCCTTCACCCGGCTCTGTATCCAATACGGGGGCATGGTCATCATCTCCGAAGGTGGAATTCTCTGTGCAGCTGCCGTTGGTGACAAAGACCAGATCATCTTCCAACAGATCGATGATTTCCTGTCGCCCTTCATGGGTGCAGACGATTTGTTTGGCTACCTTTTTGTCTCCTGTGATATCGAAGAGGACATTGGTGACCTGAGTATTGTACTGAAAGTGTACCCCATGGGCTTCCAGGTATTTGATCATGGGCAGAATCAGAGACTCATACTGATTGTATTTCGTGAATTTAAGGGCGGAGAAGTCTGGCAGTCCGCCGATGTGATGAATAAAACGCTGAATATACAGCTTCATCTCCAGAGCGCTGTGCCATTTTTCAAAGGCGAACATGGTCTGCCAATAGAGCCAGAAATTTGAGGCATAGAACTCTTCGTCAAATACATCATCGATGGTCTTGTCATATAAATCCTCATCCCGGGTTAAAAACAACTTAATGATTTCCATCGAAGCCTTTTCCGAGAGAGTGAACTTCCCATCAGTATGTGCATCCTCGCCTCGGTTGACACTGGCCCGCATCAAAGAGTAGTTTGGATCATGCTTATTAAGGCGATAGAATTCATCGAGCACGGAGATTCCTTCTGTTTCCAGGGAAGGAATGGAGTGAAACAGATCCCAGAGGCATTCGAAATGATTCTCCATCTCTCGTCCGCCTCGGATGATAAAACCTTTCTGTTCATCCTTGATGCCGTCACAGGCTCCACCGGCAATCCCCAGCTCCTCAAGAATATGAATATGCTCACCTTTCATCTGGCCGTCCCGGACCAGGAAGCAGGCCGCTGCAAGTGAAGCAAGTCCGCTGCCTACAAGGTAAGCGGATTTTTTGTCAACGCCTGCCGGTTTTTCCGGACGGACAAAGGCTTCATAGTTACCGTTTGAATAATACATCATTAATTCCTCCATAACCTGTTGATGCCTTTAGTATAGTCACTTATTTTCATCCTATTAATAGACAAAAAAGCCGCTGTGCCGAAAGTTTCAACACAGCGGTAATTGTGTAAAGTTTTTTTACATTCTTGGCCATTTGTCTAATGGTAAAGATCAACCCTATATTTTTCCAGAGCCCTGGCGATATCTCCGTGGATCAGAATGCTGAGATGCTCTATGGTTTTCTTCGGATCATCTTTCATTCCCCGCTTGATCCAATCAAGCATCAGACCGACAAAAGCGAATTTATAAAAATCTGCAATAAACTTTTTATCAACATCGCGGACGGTCATGTCTATTGCCTGCTCCTCCACCACGCCGATCAGCAGATTATAGGTGACATCATAGAGATAGCGCTCCAATTGGTCGCGGCTCATGGAATGGTAAACATTAATCACTAAAGCCTTATTATCGAGGACATATTCAAAGATTTGCAAGAATCCCTGCTGCCAGGTGTCGTAAGTTTTCTTGCCGTCAAGGGCAATGGCTGCCTCCGTCAGAAAGATCCATTCAACCAAGTCATAGATATCCTGGAAATGATAATAAAAAGTCTGGCGATTGACCTGACAATCTTCCACAATATCAATCACTGTTATTTTGTCCAGCGGTTTTTCAGAAAGGAGCTTTTTCAGCGAGGCCGCCAAGGCCTTTTTCGTTATTTGTGACATAAAACCTCCTATTGTTGAAAGGATAAGTAAATTTAATATATTTTAAATATAGCACAATTTAATAGTTGCACATAACTGATTAAATTCCAACCGAGGATAGAAGCACTTCTCCTTCTAAATTACAGCAACAGCAACGTTAGTGTGAATGATATAATGAAATCACTTCAGTACAAAGAATAACGCCTATTCACTGAGTTGAATAAAGGGTTTGGAGGGATATACAAGTGGATATGGAGATAAAATCGGTTCCATTGGAGCAGAAAGCAGTTTTGCGAAATCTTTTGCAGCTTTATCACTATGACTTTACGGAATTCATTCCTTTTGAAGTGGATTCTCATGGCTTATACGGATATAAATATTTGGATCATTATTGGACTGATAAAGGAAGATACCCTTTCATCATTTATGTTGACGGCAATATTGCAGGATTTGTATTGATCAGAGACTATCCTTTAGAGGAACTTAATGAAAACGCTCACTCTATTGCAGAATTATTTGTGATGAAGAAATATCGCTGCCAGGGGATAGGTAAGAAAACAGCTTTCCAGATGTTTAATCAGTTTCCCGGATTGTGGGAAGTGGCGCAGATCGCCGAAAATAAACCTGCCCAAGCTTTCTGGCGCAAAGTGATTCATGAATTTACCCAGGGAAATTTCGAAGAGGTTCAGAAGGATCACTGGAAAGGATCGATTCAGAGATTTCGGACCGTTCCATATATATAAGATGATGCAGGTGGGAAATAGGATGATACAGCCTCTCCAATAAACTCTAATAAGCGAAGATGTCAAAGGATATCTTGGTATTTTGTAGAATATATGAGATAAAGAAATAAATGGAAGACGATATGGTAGCCGTTGTAGAAGAAAGTATAAAGCAGATGGAGTAGTGCAATATCCATTGAGGAGATAACTGGAGGAAAGGGGCAGTTTTATGCCGAGATTGTATGGAGAGAGAATTATGCTCCGCGAATATAAGAGGGAAGACTTGGAATATATGCGAAGTTGGGTCAACAATCCTGAAGTGGTGGATAATCTTTCAGACATTTTTCTTGCTCCCAGTACCGTGGATGCAACAGAGCAATTTCTGGCATCTGTTCTTGAAAGAAGGCGGCAGAATAGCTATTGTTTTGTGATCGCCGATAAAGAGACGGAAGAATATATCGGGCAAATCGATTTAATGAATATTGACTGGAAAAACCGCTGTGGGGAAATAGGCATTGTGATTGGAGCGGAGCAGCATCGTGGAAAGGGTATCGGTGCCGAAGCATTGAGCTTATTACAGGACTTTGCTTTCAACAGGGTTAACCTGAATCGGTTGGAGATAAAAGTCCATTCTTACAATACACCGGCGCTTCGCTGCTATCGTAAAAGCGGATTTGTAGAAGAGGGACGGCTAAGAGCGAATTTTTACATTCATGGGGATTACTTTGATACGATCATTCTTTCCATGCTCAAATCTGAATTCATCAGGAGAAAAGAAAGAGAGGATGTTTAATGGAAAAATACGAGCTAAGCAGCCTGTTTGTGGCCAAAGTCCGCTTTGTGGGGAAAGAAGGGCTGCCGGTTTGGGCCGTGACTCATTTTTTGGAGAAAACCTGCCTCAATCACATGAAGCCTACCTTAATCCAGCGGATCTGCGAGCTTACGGGCAATGGAGTGAATGAGACTGATTTGTCGGTGACTCCCTATTCGGCAGAGATTTTCCCCAAGGAGTCCTTCTCAGAAGCCCACTATGAGAAAGTAGTCCAACTTGGCGGAGAAAACGGTGGAGAAGAATTCTGGAACATCGTTACCAAATATAAAAGGCC
>JAEWCM010000124.1 GCA_023390635.1 Bacillota bacterium | reverse complement strand
CAAGCTGGTGGCTCAGTTATCCCAAAATATGAATTTTGTGGTGGACATGACGGTTTACGATTTTATTAAAATGCATGCAGAAAGCCGGCGGATTGAAGATGTAGAGGATAAAACCATGAATATTGTCAGGCAGGCTAACCGACTGGCTGGGGAAAGCTTTGCTGCAGATACTCCGGTTACTGCTTTAAGCGGGGGGCAGTCCAGAGCGCTGATGATTGCTGATGCAGCCTTCCTCAGTACATCGCCCATTGTCCTGATTGATGAAATAGAAAACGCGGGAATTGACCGCAAACAGGCTCTGGGACTCCTGGTCAGAAAGGAAAAGATTGTGATGATGGCCACCCATGACCCGATTTTAGCTTTGATGGGAGATAAAAGGGTGGTGATCAAAAATGGGGGAATCAAGGATATTCTGTTTACCAGCCCTGCTGAGAAAGCCAATTTGGCCGAGTTGGAGCATTGGGACAGAGTGATGAGTGCTCTACGCAATAAGGTGAGAGCAGGCGAGCGCATTGAGGAAATCAAAAGTCTCTAGCAAGAAGAACAGGAATTATCCCAGTTGATAATGCTTTTCGACTCGTTTTCCTACATACCCAAGGACAATGAAAACTCCTAATAGGATGAAAATTTTCCATGGGTGAACGATAAAAGAGTGCCAGTCATAGCCTACATAAGCCATCATCATGATCATGATGGCTTTTCCCATGGTGATAGCCAGTAAAAAGGTATGGGGGCGAACATTGCTGACTCCACAACCAATGTTAATAAAAAAAGAGGGAACCACAGGAAGGCTGGCTAAGATAAATAGGGGAGTAAATCCTTTATTTTGAATCCAGCGAAAGAATCGTCGTGATTTGGGATGTCTCGTTTCCATATAGGCAACAAACCTTTTTTCAAATCTGCGTGCTACCAGAAATACAATCATTGCTCCGGTCACACTTCCGATCAGCGAATACAATGAACCAAGCCAGAAGCCATAAGCGATGGCATTGGCAGCTACGATGGCAAAGAGCGGAATGGGTGGAAATATAGCCTCCAGAATGGGAAGCATAATTCCGGGCAGAGGACCTAAAGCAGAGTAGTGATCAAAAATTGCTTGGACTTTTGGGGCATCCAGAGCAATAAGAAAATGGTAAAGGTTCATGAGCCACTCCAAGTCTTTCATCCTTTCAGTGATTGATACTGCAATTAAATAGAATAGTGAATTAAGCAAGCAACTGCTGAATTCAGTATACCGCATCGAAGCAAATATTAGGACAATTTCAGAGGATTTTTCACCTTAATATAAGATTTTTAAGGAAAAATCAAGGAATTTAAGAATTATTTAAGTTAAATTATTTGTGATAAAGATCATTAATTAAGCGATTTGAGCGTCGGGGCAGTTATAAAAATAACCTTTATTGGGAATCACTAGAAATAGTGAAGACGAGAGAGGTGATTTTTTTGGTAGACCGACAAAGGAGAAGAGGATCAGGAATTCTTTTAGCCGGGATAATAATCTCAGGGCTACTGATCCAAAGCTATCCGGTGATGGGGAAGGTTTTGGAGTTTGTTGATTCTCCCCGGACAGGCATAATCCTAAGTGGGAAAAAACTGACTGAAGTTCGTGTGGCTGAGATAGAGGATCAGAATAAACTGAAGAATACTGCTGCAAAGCAGGAAGGGCAGATGCAAATCGAAGTGAGAGCAGGAGATACGCTTTGGGAACTGGCTTGCTACTTCGGTACAACGGTTCAGGAGATTATGAAATTGAATCCTGACCTGAAGGACCCGGCCTATATACAAACGGGAGACAAGCTTTGGGTTGTTCCAGGGACAAGCAATGAGAAAGAGGGTAATACCACTCAACTGGCATATCATTCCGTTTCTTCCCGGGGAGGAAATAGCGTTTCTGTGTCTAAAGAAGAATTCGAACTTTTGGCCAGAGTGATCTATGCTGAAGCTCGGGGCGAGGATTTCGAAGGACAGGTTGCTGTAGGCGCTGTGGTGCTTAATCGGGTGGAAAGTTCCTACTTCCCGAATACGGTGCGGGAAGTCATTTATCAGCCGGGAGCTTTTACTGCCGTCAATGATCGGCAAATCAGCCTGGAACCCGATGAAGAGGCATACGCAGCGGCACAGGCTGCTTTAAACGGCCAGGATCCAAGCAATGGCGCGCTGTTTTATTATAATCCCGAGTTAGCCACTGATCATTGGATCAAAACCAGAACGGTGGTAAAGACCATCGGAAATCACAAGTTTAGTATTTAACAATAGCTTATCAAGTGACAAGGGACTGTCTCAAAATAGGATTTGATAGACAAAGCCAAGCAATGAATGACCGGAGATGAGCGATTAACGCCAGTTTGCGACAGCGGAGCGTCATTCATTGCTTGGCCCGCTCTTCAAAATACTATTTTACGACAGTCCCTTACTGTTTGTCTTGTCAGCTTTAACTTAGCGTTGGGTGTGAGACGCTGCTCCCTGGTGTAAGGTAAAGCAAGTAATTTCAGGCAAAGCACCAAGACGAAAGGGGATTTTGCTCGTCCCGATTCCCCGGCTGATATAGACAGGAATACCATCGATTTGATGGTAACCTTCATAAATTCCATGCTGCCCTAAATAAGTGTTGGTAATAAAGGGTTTCATTCCGGGGATTCTGATTTGGCCACCATGAGTATGTCCTGACAGCATCAGGTCAGCTCCCCCCTGGCGGATGACATCATCGATGCAATCGGTAGAGTGAGCCAGAAGCAGGCGAAAAGGTTGAGATGTGGATGAAGGAGCTGGGGAAGACGAAAGTAGCTTCCGACTCTGGAGATAAGCCTGTTCAGTATTATCTCTGGCTGTGGCTGGATCATCGACACCAATGATCATTAACCCAAGGTCACTCAAGTAAGCGGCGTCATTGCGCAGAACCTTCCAACCCAAAGTGTGAAGGCACTCCAGGTAACGTTTGAATAAGGCGTTGGAGAAGTGAGAGTAATCATTGTTGCCCATCACAAAGTATTTGCCGTGTACGGCATGTAAAGGTTCCAGGTATTTTTCCACTTTGTCCAAATCAGTACGGGTCGAGATAAGGTCTCCGGTAAAAACGATTAAATCAGGGGAGAAAGTTGAGACTGCTTTAAGGATACGGTCCGGAGAGAACTGCAAACTTTCTAAATGAAGATCGGAGAGATGGAGGATGGTTTTATTGTTTAATCTTGAAGGAAGATCAGAGTAAGAAAGATCCCAGTGATTTACTTCAAGCTTCAGTGTATCATGCTCACTCCAGGCCAGAGTGCCGATAGTTCCCGCCCCCAGACCTGTAAGGAGACGGTGGCCGGCTACGAAAGCACCTAATTTATGCAAAAAGGTTCGTCTGGAAATCGGGGACGAAGAAAAGTCCGGGTGAGATTCTGCAGATTTTTTTGTCATAGATGGCCTCCTTGATTATCGAACCGTTCAGCTTACTCTATCATACCATGTAACAAGGCAGTTCCGAAATTTTCCTCAAGCAAGGAGGGATTATTGTGACTTTTAATAGAGGAGATACGCCTGGTCAATTGCGTGATTCTTTAGGATCAGGGTTAAAGCAAAGTGGTTTCTTCCAAAAGGACGGTCATATTCAAAATTTGCGGGGTGGTTTTTTAGGACCTAAACCAAATAACGGAATGGGAAATGTTCCTCCCATCAACGGAGGATTGTTTCCTAATCAAGCTCCTCCGATGTCTCAGAATACAGGGTATGGACCGATGGGGCAGATAAATCAGAGTGCAGCAGGCCAGCCTATGTTCTACGGTGGAGGACAGTCCCGGCAACTGATTCTGCAAGCAGCCCAACAAGGGTTCCCCGGTAATGGGATTGCCACGATTTCCCCTAACAATCAATTCAATATTGTGGCTAACTTGCCTGCACCCCATACACTGGTAGGACAAGGACAGAAGGCATCTTATGTAGCTTACCTTGTGGATGAAAAGGGGAAGAGCGGCTTTCCGGTAGGAATTTTGCGTCCCATTGAAAATGGAGTTTATCAGACTTCTTTTCAAAGTCCTGTACCTCTAAACCATTATAATAAGGCAATCATATCTTTGGAAAACTCGGGACAGATGAACAACGTTCCTACCGGACCCATTGTTCTCAAAGTAAAAGAAGGCTTTGGCGGAGGTGCCGGGGCATTTTTGGCACCGGTGGGCAGAAGCGCAAAATCTGTATGGGGAAGGATTACGGGCCTGGTCAAGGGGAGAGGAAAAAAAGTACCGGCGGAAATGGTGCCGGAAATAACGAGTGTTGATCCTGGCGGGGAAGTCTCTGGGATACCCATGGGCGGAGGAATACCGCAGGCCGGTGAAGCAGCCCCCGATCTTGTCCAATCTCTGCAGCAAATGGGCATACCTATTGAAAAACAACCATAGTCGGGCTATGAATAAAGAAACAGGCTGAATTCAAGAGTAAACTGCACCCCCAAAGTTAGATACAGTATGGTATACTGCAAATAACTTTGGGGGTTAGCTGTTAATCGTCAGCTATATCACAACCAAAATGCAGATCACTAATGCCATAAAGGCCAAAACAGCAAAGGTAAGGGTAAGACCTAGAGTAAAGAGAGTGGCAGGAGCAAGTAAAGCACGGGTGAGGAAGATAATGAGGAAGAAGATGCCTATGGCTAATAAGCTGGTTCCCACGATAGGTTGCTGAAACAAAGAGATTACACGATGAAACCCCCAGTCCCAGGATCTGGGATTATCCGGATCAGGAGGAGGGAGGCACGCCGGATCGTAATTCATAACAGACTCCTTTCCTCTGCAAGGATTACTGAATCAATATTCAGGTATATTAGGGATGGTATTCTCTCTGGAAGGGCTGGGCACAGTGGTTTGATGGTTTGGAACGCGAATTCCTGTTTGATCAACCATGAATTGAGCGATCAATAGAGTGAGAATCAGGATTAAATTTCCAGGGACACCGGGAATCTCAAAAAGGGGAACATTAAAAGAAGTATCAGGGCTGCCGTCAAAGGGAGCAAAGGCAGAACTGATGCTAAGAGACACACTTAGATTATCCGGGAAAAGAGGTTGATCCCCTCCTACAGGGCCTTGCCCTTGATTTCTCGCAGCAGCAGGGTCGTCACCGCTTCCCGCAGCGACAGGAGAGGGGAGGGGAAGTCTGCCTTCCCGCGTGGCCTTGAGCAATTGAGCCAGCTGGTCAAGGGTGAGCGTTATTTTACCATTTTCACTGTCAGAGTTAGGGCAGCGAGTGGGAGGATGAATGAGAGAGTATTTCATAAGAAAAGAAATGAGAAAATTGATTCCTCCAATTAATATGGATCCGAAGCGGGCATCGGTTGTAGCTATCGGAAGAATAACCGCACCTACTGGACTGAGGGGAAGGTTATAGCGGATGGGGCTTGTCACGAGAATAGAAAAGGTGAAAGGGGCCTTCGGCAGAAGCAAAGGCGGTGGAGAAGATGTCATGTGCTCATTGCCTCCTTTCCGGCCCCATATTTCAAGTAAACTTGCTTTTAAAAAATATCCAGCCACCAATCATGAGAACGATAAGAAAGGCCGCGAGGGTTACGGGATGGGTGATATCATTTTTTAAAGATGGACCGCTATACCCATGAGGACGCATTACCTCGCTCCTTTCCAGATTCCTGAATCAAACTTTTCGCTTTATCTGCCTTATTTGTTGAACTTGAGCCGGGAAAGGTCAAAACCTTCAATTTTCAGATCTTTGGGTATTTCTAAAGGAGGAAGGGGTTTGTCTCCGGAAATACCGTCAAGAATTTTTTGAGCCATTCCTTTGATTTCGTCGGGAATCGGCAAATCTTCCGCCGACGGCATACCATAGATTGATGTAGTCAGCGTGAGGTTGACCATGGCCATAATTTTCTCCAGTTTTTGCTGTTGAGCAAAAAAGGTCTTGATTGTAGGATGTTTGCCAACCAGGCGGACCTTCAGATCAATTAAGGCAAGGGAATCTTTTTCTGAAACCACTTTAGAAATCATTTGGGCAGCTACCAACTGCTGCTCTTTTTCCTGATATTTGGCAAAGGCCTCTCTGGCTTCAGGATCAGCGTGAATTGCTGCTTGGGCTTTTTTCAATTCCTGGACTTCTGGTGTTTGAGCAATCAGGTCTCCCAGTTCCCGGGCTTTTTCGATATAGGACACGTAAAAGGCACCTCCTTTACTTTTCTATATCAAAGTATGCGCTGTTCAATTTTTAGGTGAGAAAGATTCGCCCAAAGATCAGGCAAGTTTTCCTGAAAGCTTTGTTAAGGATGGAGGAAACCTCTGTCTTATGTAGAAATAATAACTATGAAGGAGGTAGGATGATGCGTACGTACAGGTCGGAAATCCGTTTGATTCAACTCGGGGTTCTTATAGCGGCCCTGGTGGTTATAAGTGGTTTGATTAGTCCTTCATTATGGGGGAAAGGTCAAAATGTAGCTGATAAGGGAAGCAAGGAGGGTCAAACGGCAGTAACAGAGGAAAAGGCCCCTTTAAATGCCGCCAATCAGAAGATTGTTGCATTAGGTGATTCTTTTACCTTTGGCTATCCGGGAACGGAAGATAAGTCATGGCCCAAGCGTTTGGGGGATAAATTAGGAACCACTGTAGTGAATAAGGGGAAAATCCAGCAGACAACAAAAGACTTGCTTGACCGTTTCGATCAGGATGTAGTGACGGAAGATCCGGGCATTGTCATTATATTCGGAGGCAATGGCGATGCTCTCAATGGAGTACCGCTGGAAACGTTTCAGGAAAATATTCAGGCTTTGGTGGAAAAAGCCAAGTCTAATCACATTACTCCTGTGTTGGCCCTGCCCCTTCCTTATAAGAGCGTTCAGGAGGATATCAGGAACATGCGCAAATGGGAAACAGAATATGCTGAGACAGCGAAAATCCGTGTATTGGATTTTTCTACGGTGCTTATGAATGTCGAAGGTATTTACTTGGAGGGCCTTTCCGGTGATGATGGTAAGTATCCTACGGCAAAAGGGTATGAAAAAATGGGAGACTATGCAGCTAATATTCTGAAATAGTCAGAGAATTAGTCAGGGGCCGCTTGAAGCGGCTCCTTTTTTATATAGAGAACATGAGCCTTTTATTTATGAAATAAACTGATGAAGGTGAATATGGTGAACCCGGCAATCCCTCCCCACAGAGCAGCGCGGGGCTCTCTTTCCCGAGAGAGGGGAAGGAGCTCGGCGAAGACAAGAAAAGCCATGGCTCCTGCTGCCAAGGCCAGGAAGAAAGCAAGGGAGTTTTGGACCAGGTGTACTGCCATTAAGCCGATTAAGGCACCCAAGGGGGTGAAGATGGCTATTCCCA
>JAEWCM010000103.1 GCA_023390635.1 Bacillota bacterium | reverse complement strand
CCTCGTGATTTGTAGTTAACTGTTATCCCTAGGGTTTAGAATAATAAAAAAATCGTTCAAAGCCAACGTATTTCATGACGTTTTGTGCCTTGAGCGAAGCGAAAGGAATGACAATATTTATGAAAATTGGAGCAAAATTCGGCCTAATGATGTTGGGGATTATTTTGGTTACGGCCTTATCAATGTTTTTTACACTTGGCGGGTTAAATTCCATTAAGGATACGACGAAGGAGCAGGAAAACAGAAATAATCCGTTGCTGCTTACTTCTCTATCCCTGCAAAAGGATATTATTCAGATTCAACAGTGGTTGACGGACGTTGCCGCAACTCAGGAGCAGTCTGGTTTTGATGAAGCCGCTAAGTACTATGAAAGTGCGAAAAACGGAATTCAGCAATTGCAAAAACTGGGGGTTTCGCCTGAAACTGTTGATCCTATCGCTCAGGCTCTGGAGGATTATTACCAAGAGGGAGTTAGCATGGCTCAGACGTATATCCAGAGTGGAACCGATGCCGGTAATGTCTACATGAAAAAGTTTGATCCTTATGCGATGCAGATGGAAGAGAGCCTAAATAAGTTGATTGATGATGCCCAACAAAATTATAATATTGGTAATAATAATATCGATACCGGGATTGACGACTTGTTTAATAAGACGGTCTTCTTATTCAGTATTGTCATTTTAATTAGCATTATTTCTTTTTTCGTTATTCAAAAGGCAGTTATCAAGCGTTTGGGTATGATGACCGCTATATTAAAGGACATTGCTGAAGGGAATGGTGATTTGACCAAACGAGTAAATATTCAATCTAAAGATGAACTCGGGACAATGGGATTTTATTTTGATACCTTTACCAACACCGTATGCAACATTGTTTCTTCTGTAAAAGAATTAACTTTGCAGGTTACTTCCGCTTCAGAAGAGCTGACGGAATCTTCAAGGCAGTCTGCTTCTGCAGCTGAAGAAATAGCGCAGACAATTAACGAAATTGCGCGGGGAGCAACCTCCCAGGCTGAAATAACAACCGAAGGTTCTGCTAATATAGGTGATTTCGGCAGATTGATTGGAGAAAATGAAAAGCAGCTTCAAGCGGTTACCAGCTCCTCTCTTCAAGTTAATGAGCTTATCAGCCAGGGATTAACTGCAATTTATGATTTGGCCGAAAGGACCAAAGACAGCAGCGCTGCGACCAAAAGTGTTTCCAAGTCTATTTTGGAGACCAATAAGAGTTCGGAAAAAATCAGCGAAGCCAGTAACTTGATCACCACGATTGCTGTCCAAACAAATTTGCTGGCTTTAAATGCGGCGATTGAAGCTGCTCGGGCAGGAGAGCATGGCAGAGGTTTTAGCGTTGTAGCCGAGGAAATACGAAAACTGTCGGAACAGTCCGCCTCTTCTACCAGGATTATTGACGAGATGGTGAGGAATCTGCAGGAGAATGCCGGCAGTGCCGTAAGAACCATGGAGCAAGTAGAAATAATTTTGTCAGAGCAAACCGAAAAAGTTAACTTAACAGAAAGTAAATATCAAGAGATTGCGCAGGCCATAAAAAGTTCTTCGGAGTCAATCAATAGTATTAACGAGGCCGGAAAACAAATGGGGAAAAAGAAAAGTGAGGTTTTAGATATGATGCAGACCCTGGCGGCTGTGGCGGAAGAAAATGCTGCCGGGACGGAGCAGGCTTCAGCGGCGATTCAAGAACAATCTGCTTCAATTGAGGAAATTGCCAAGGCCAGTCTAGGTTTGTCTGACCGGTTCCGTGAATTGCAACAACTTATTGGCAGGTTTAAAGTGGATTAGTGCCTTTCAGGGTAGAACTTTGCTAATTTCTTGTTAAAATTATCCCCTCCAAACTTGTATGCTTGGAGGGGATTTTTGCCTAACAGTTTATTTTAATAATAGTCCCAATTCTTCTGCCTTTATCAGTGCATCCGTGTGTAGAATGCCACCTTTTTCTACAACAGCTGGAATCAGCAGATGAGCAAGGTCAGTCCATTTCTGATAGGCGGTGATATGCTCATAGGTCCTGACTAAACCGTCAAAATCGGCTTCTTCGCAGTTTCGGCACAGGCCAGTAGAATACTTTCCTTAATATCACTTTGTTCCAGGAGCGGAGCCAGTGTGTTGAAATCACATAGAAATTTTCTCCAATGAAAATATTACGGCCGTAGTCACAATGAAAGGTTGGCTCGATCCAAAGCTTTTCCCCGGTTGAGCCAAACTTGGTATCTTTGGTGGTAGGTGGAAGTCTAGGATTCTCTGTGTTTTATCCTCTCAGAGTGTGATGCGCTATAATGAAATCAGGAAAGAACTTGGTAATATTATCGATGCGGTGCTGGCTGCTATGTTAAAGGAATTGATTGCCGACGAGCTTATTAGCCGCGAACAGTATAATGAGATTCCACCAAAGGTAGAGTATGCACTGACGGAAGAAGGGAAATCGGTGTTGCCGATTTTGCAAAGTATTTGTCATTGGTCCGGCAGCAGACAAAAGAAGAATTGGATAGAAAACTCCCGCCGTGCAAAACTTGTGATCAACTATCTTGACAACACTATGAAAATTAATAGTAACTTATAAATTTGCTGATATATTTACCTTACAAAGTTACTCTTGTTATACTGCACTCATCAACAGCGAAATGTTCAAAAATGATGTGTTTGTCGGCTTGAAACCGCTGTTTAGTGCTGACCCTGATGTAAAAATCTACAGCTTAGCTTAATCGGAAAGCAAAACAAAGACACAAATTCTTGATTTATTACGGGCTATAACCAAATATAAAAATCAGTGGGTGTATTTTCCTAACGAAGATACCTCGCTTTTTTTGTGCCCTTTATTAGGGACTCGAACTAAAACGAATGGAGGAATCAGCAAAAGTACTTGACGGAATATATCGGATGACGATATAATGATATTACATTAGACGATATAATGGTTAACGTAATATGTGGGGGTGCTTGTTTTGCCGGAAAGTTCTGAGAGAGGGGCTTTAACAGAGGCTGTATTTTATATTTTATTATCGCTTTTTTCCCCAATGCATGGATATGGAATAATGCAGAATGTTAGAGAATTAAGTAACGACAGGGTTAGTCTTGGTGCAGGAACGTTGTATGGAGCAATCAATACTTTACTCGAAAAAAACTGGATACAATCAATTCCTGGAGAAAAGGACTCACGTAAAAAGGAATATCAAATAACTAAATTGGGGGAATCAATTCTCAAAAATGAAATTATCCGATTAGAAGAATTAATTGCAAATGGGAAAAGAATAGTCGGAGGTGGAGCCTAATGAAGCATATAGTTCGGAAAGCATATTGGGATTATGAGAAAGAAGAAAAATGGCTTAATGAAATGTCAGCAAAAGGAATGGCTTTAACCGATTACGCTTGGTGTAGATATGTTTTTGAGGAAACATCTAATAATCAGTATACTTACAGGATTGAGCTTTTGAATAATATGCCCACTCACCCTGAAAGCATAGCATATCTAAGGTTTTTAGAAGAAGGCGGAGTTGAATGTATTGCAACAAATATGCGTTGGGTGTATTTAAGAAAAAAGACTTTAGAAGGTTCGTTCGACTTATATACAGACATTGACTCTAAAATCAAACATTATAAGAGGATAAACACATTGTGGAATACACTAATGTTTGTAGAGTTTGCAGCAGGATTATCAAATCTATTAATTGGATTAATAAATCTTAATATTGGTGAAAAATTAGGCGATTTCTCTTATGGTAACTTAGTTATAGGATTTTGCTTAATACTATTAGGCCTATTATTTTTTAGATTAGGATTACCAATCAGAAAAAAGATAAAAAAGCTTGAACAGGAAAAAATAATAATGGAATAAAGGTAATTAAAAACCGGAGGCTATGATGAATGAATTATTCTCAATAGGAGAAATTTCTAAACTTTTTAATATAGATGTTCGTCTCCTTCGTCATTACGATAAGATATCTTTGCTAAAGCCCGAATTCGTTAATGAGGAAAACGGTTACCGTTATTATTCCACACGTCAATTTGAGTGTCTGAATACAATTCATTATCTTCGATCTTTAAATATGCCCTTGCCCAAAATCCGTGAGTTTTTTGAAAATCGCGATGATAAGAAGCTGCTTGAAATTCTCAAAGAGCAAAAACGGCAAGTAGAAGAAGAACGCAAACAACTGGATCGAATCGAGAGAAAAATTGAAAACAGGTTACAGCAAATCGAAGGTGCATCTCAAACCGAATTTGAAAAAATAGAAGAGCGTACTCTAAAGGACAGAGAAATAGCTGTACTAAAAAAAGAGCTCTCCATTTCGGACGACCTGGAACACCCGATTCGTGAATTGGCAAAACGCAACTCTCTCCGCGCAGTGATGTTTCTCGGGAAAGTTGGGGTTTCCATATCAAGTGCTAATCTTCAAAAGGGCAATTTTGATAAATTTTCCTCCGTTTTTGTCGTTATTGAAGAGGAGGATAACTGCGGTGAAAACTTATCTTGCCTGCAGGGAGGTAATTATTTGACTTTGCGTTTTCAAGGTACACATAAAGACGCGAAGGCTTCATATATCAGAATGCTTCAATATATGAAAGAAAAAGGGTATGTGCTCGCAGGAGATTCCCATGAATTTGCTTTGATTGATTACGGCCTTACCAACGATCCCTCGAAATTCATCACTGAGATCCAAATTCCCTATAAATAAACCTTGACCCTCCAACTATTGGAGGGTTTATTGTTTGCGATAAAGGGGGTTTTGTTGTGATAGGTACTATTGTAAATACGCTCGCTATTCTGATCGGCAGTGTGATTGGAGGCGGCGTTAAAAAAGGCATCGGGGAAAAATATCAAAACGCATTATATAACGCAATGGGGCTTGCCGCATGCGGCCTTGGAATAAACGCAATCGTCCAAAATATGCCCAAAAGCACTTTCCCCGTATTTTTTATCATCAGTTTAGCAATCGGCAGTTTAGCTGGTGCTGTTTTAGATTTGAATGGCAGATTTGAAAGGTTCATAAAACGATTCTCCAAAGGGAATTTGGGTCAGGGACTTTCTACCTCTATATTGTTGTTTTGTATTGGCACGTTATCTATCTTAGGGCCTATGGAAAGCGCGCTTCATGGCAACAACACTTATTTGTATACAAATGCAACGTTGGATTTCGTTACGTCGCTGGTTTTAGCGTCTACTTATGGAATCGGAATTGCTTTTTCCGCGTCGGTATTGTTTTTATGGCAAGGCAGTATCTATCTTTTAGCGGGAGCTTTATCCTCTTTTCTGACCGCCGACCTACTCACCGAAATTTCGCTCATTGGTGGATTTCTGATCTTGAGCTCCGGTCTTTCCATTTTGAAAATCAAGGATTTTCATGCGCTGAATATGCTGCCTGCATTATTTGTACCGGTAGTGTGGTTTTTAATATTTTGAACTTTATTGTTGAAGCATCGGTTCTCAAATGTTGCAATTGACAAGGAATACTATTAAGACCTGTATAGGTTTAAGAGAGCGGTGAAAGGTGGTTATCATATTCGAAAATATTAGACACCTTACGTGATTATTTCCCTAGTCTTGAGATGCCTACTTCGACAGTCTTTACTTCTTCATCATGAGATAATTAGCGGGATGCTTAGTTGAGGGAGTGAAGTGAATGATGAAGCACAAAAGGATGGTTTTATTTCTAATCTTTTGGTGCTGTATCTGGGTGAGTTTACCAGTCTACGCTACGACTGAGTCCTTGACGGACCCATCTTCAGAAATTTTAAGGGAAGAGGTTAAATTGCCCAAAGCGATTACGCTCACAAGGCTTTATGGAAATACAAAGTATGAGACAGCCAAGGTAATCTCCGAGTATTATGGCAAAGGCAAGGTTGACCATGTAGTGATGGCTACAGGAACGAACTTTGCCGATGCGTTATCAGCCAGCGTCCTTGCTCATGAAAGAAAGGCACCGATCCTATTGGTGGATAAAACTGTACAAAAATCGCAGGAAGCCTTTGACTATATCCGTGAAAATTTGAACCCGAACGGAACGGTTTACATCATCGGCGGAACAGGCATAATCCCCCATGAGTTCGAGGTGAAATTAATGGACATGGGGTTCACCAATCTGGTAAGAATCGCGGGCTGGGATCAGTATGATACTTCGTCTAAAATAGCCAGCTCCCTTGAGGAGAGAGCGTTCTCTACTGTGGTTATATCCTCTGGCGAACAATACCCTGATGCCTTAAGTATTTCTAGCTTTGCCGCCAGCCAGGGCTGGCCGATTCTCTTATCCCCTCAAGGGGGACTGGCACAGGAAGTAAAACAATTCTTGCAGGAAGTAAAGCCTACCAAGGTCTATATCACCGGAGGGGTAAAAGTTGTTTCTGAAGATGTCCTCGCTGAAATACGTGAAATTCTTCCTCAAAGCCAATTGGAGCGATTAATGGGTCAATCCCTCTATGATACCAATGCCCTCATCGCAAAGACCTTTGCACCACAGGCAACGACTTTATGTATAAGTACAGGAACAAACTTTGCCGATGCCTTGGCAGGAAGTGTAGTCGCGGCTCAGACAGGCGCTCCCATTCTCTTTGTCGACCCTTCCCTACAGACGCTGCCAAAAGGGTTAGCCCAGTATTTTGCAGACCTAAGCACGACGAGTGAAAAAGCTGAGCTCATTGTCTTTGGAGGTTCTGGTGCCGTATCTGATATCATCATAAAGAATTCAATTCGCTTACTTTCTGGAGCAGTTAAAGAATCGACTATATTCTCAATCCCTGATATCAAGGACACTATAACTCAGGGTAAAAGCTATTCCTTACCTAGGATGGTTGAGGCTCTTCAATACAATAGCGATAAGATCTCTTTGCCTGTGATATGGACTACTAAAGAGGTGGATACAAGCAAGCTGGGCTTAAAGGTTTTTGAAGGGATCGTGGATGGATATGATAAACCAGTCAGGCTGGAGCTGACTGTCAATCATCCTTTGCCAATGGCTGAGTACTCTACCAATTTTAATCCCCGTGAAACCAACCGCACAGAGAACCTCCGTTTAGCAGCCAAAGCCATAGATGGGAAGAGTTTAGCACCTGGGGAACAATTCTCCTTCAATGAGACGGTGGGAGAACGGACCGTTGCAAGAGGGTATAAGGATGCCATGATCATCGAAGGAAATTCGTTTACCCTGGGGCTTGGAGGAGGTATTTGTCAGGTCTCTTCCACCTTGTACAATGCGGCCGCTCTTGCCAAGCTAGAAATCGTGGAAAGACACCATCATTCTTTGACCGTGGGTTATGTCCCTCCAGGTAAGGATGCTACGGTGGCCTGGCCCGTATTGGATTTTAAGTTTCGGAATAACACCCAGAATGCCCTTGTCATTCGGACTTTTGTAGAAGGGAATACCTTAACCATTAAACTTTTCTACGTATTCTAGTATCTATTGCAATGTAAAGATGTCGCTAGGGCTAAAGGCCTGCGGCATCTTCTTTTTTGGTGCGCCAAGCATGGCGATCTGAGTCTGATTGAACCATGGTTACATAGACTGATGAAGATCTTCAGGGAGTACAGGTATAAACCGTTCTCCTCCTCTGAATGGGAAGAAAACCCAAATGTTGCATCGATGCACCATTTGAGCTACACCCAAGGACTCCTCCTTTTTGGCATCCCGGTAGAGGATCGGGAGCAATTTATAGCGAATAATGATGTGAGAAATATGAGCCAGCGGGAATTGCAGCAGACTGTGGATCCGAATCATAATTACATTGGAATTTAGGAGGTCAAAAAATGGTTAGAGAAATATTATTACTGGGAAATCAACAATTATATGAAGTCTGTGATGCTGTGGAGAAAGAGGAACTTGACGGCCTTAAGAATACTCTGTATGATTTGCATGATACGTTAATGGATTATCGAGGTAGGTATGGTGCTGGGAGAGCCATTGCAGCGCCTCAAATTGGAATAAAGAAAAGAATAATTTATATGTATATTGATCAACCTGTTGTATTTATAAATCCCATTTTAACGTTTAATGATGATGAGATGATGAAGGTTTTGGATGATTGTATGTCTTTTCCCGGTTTGTATGTTTATGTTGTGAGACATAGAAGATGTAGAATAGAATACATGGACATGGAGTGGAAGAAATGAACTCTTGAGTTAGATGGAGATTTATCTGAACTATTGCAGCACGAATACGATCATTTGGACGGGATACTGGCTACCATGCTCGCCATCGATTATAAATCTTTTGTTATGAAAGAAATTGAAATGAGATTATATTAGATTATACATGGAGGTAATAATGGGAAATACGGATAAGTTTGAAATGATAGCTGATAAATATGATACTCCTGAAAGAGTACAAATTGCAAAGGTATCGTCAAATGCCATTCGTGAATATTTAATTGATAGTAAAACCAAGAATGCTATTGATTTTGGGTGTGGGACGGGTCTTGTTGGAATGCACTTGTTAAACGATTTTAATTCTATGCTATTCCTGGATACATCACAAAACATGATTAATCAAATAAAGCAAAAAATTTTTGGTGCTAATATACAGAATGCAGCTACATTATGCTTTGACTTTGAAAAAGATAGTCTTTCGGATTTACATACTGACTATATTTTTATGGCTCAGGTCTTACTTCATATTAATGACGTTGAATTGGTTTTATCAAGATTATATGAAGTTCTAAAAGAGGGCGGACATCTAATAATCGTGGATTTCGATAAAAATAAAAAAATAGTTTCTGATATGGTTCATAACGGATTTGATCAAATAGAGTTAACTGATATTATGACAAAAATAGGATACAGGAATATTCAATCTAAAACTTTTTATACTGGAAGTAAAATATTCATGGGGCACGATGCCTCTATGTTTATTCTTGATGCTCAGAAATAGAGCTGGAAATCCAAATGCAAAACTCTCTGCGTCAAGAAGCTATCAACTTATTTTTGTAACCCTGCCCAGCGCAGAAAATATAAAGAAATACTGGGGCTGCCGAACGACTACCAGAATCTACTGGTAATTTTCAGCAACCCCTGTTATTTATTATATTGATGTACTTTAGGATGAATCGTATAAATTACTCAACCTTTACGGTTTGTGCTCTTGGCTTCACAAAGAAAGCAAGAATACCTGCAATCACTAGTAAAAATGTGAACGCTAGAGCCTTAAGGTAGAAAATCGCAGGAACAATTCCAGCGGCTAATATTATGATAGCAGCAATTTTTCCTATTTTCCCCATCAAGAACACCGCTACCAGGGCAATGAATCCGCAGGCAATCAAAGCATATGCACAGTTCCTCATTGTTTCTACTTCTTTCAGGTCCTTTGCGATATCTGAGTC
>JAEWCM010000069.1 GCA_023390635.1 Bacillota bacterium | reverse complement strand
GACTCAGGCCACAGAGCAGATCAGCGCTGCTAATCCTCTAACCGATATGGATGCTCTCGTTAAGCTGCTTTTAATGGCAGGTTTGGCTGTTACTGGATTTTGGTCCGGGCAGCAACTGAGTTTTGCTGTTTTGGCACTTTTTTTAGCAGTGATTACTCTGCTGGGAAAAATCCGCGGCCGGGTCATGCTGGTCAGCGCGGCTTCTTATGGTATCATCGTAGTTCTACCTTATCTCTTCGGCATTTTAATGAATTGGATCGTCTATCGACTGACTGGCAGAGGAGTGGGTATGGGTATTAATGAAACATCTCTGATGCTCTTGAAGTTGGAAAGGCTGTTTTTCCTTTGGTACATAAGTATCCTTTATTTTCAATTGACACCAACAAAAACGGTGATTGGCATGCTGGATATGCTGCTTTTTCCGTTGAAGAAGCTTAAGGTACCGGTTGAAGAATATTTGAAAATATTAATGTGTGTAGTGCTGGAACTGGGAGAAATGCCTGCAGAACTGAAGAAAAGTCTGGGCGGAAAGATGAAGGAAGCAATTGGTAAAGATAAGCCCGGTCTGAAAAGTAAAATCAGAGGGGTCGCAGATCTTTTGGTTAACGTACTTGTGGATTCATTCCAGAAAGTAGGGCGGGTGCAAAGTTTTGTTGAGTCGGTTGACAACAGCCAACTTTATCAATATCGATTTAAAGTATCCAAAAATGAAATATTTGCTGTCTTTATTACAGGTTTGCTGATGACAGCGATTTTTAGTATTGAACATGGCCTTGGATGATGCATTTTATAAAATTGATTAAGGAGAGGCGAGCTTCGGCCCTGCCGGTGATACAGCATGAACAATTCTAAGCGTTACGCTATCATTATTATTCTGGTATGCAATGGAATTCTGATTTCGTTTTTAGAGTCGTTTATCCCTATTCCCATTCCTATTCCCGGGGTAAAGTTGGGATTGGGGAATATCGTAACAATGATCGCAATAGCTTTCTTAGGCTGGCGGGATGTTTTTTTTATTGTCACGATTCGTTGTTTCGTCGTTGCGATTCTAACCCGTGGCGTCACCATGCTGCCTTTCAGTTTAAGCGGCGGAATTTTCAGTGCCCTGGTCATGATATTGCTGTACAAGAAGTTTTTTAAATTCTTTCGCATCAAAGGGATCAGCATGGCTGGAGCCATTGTCCACAGTACGGCTCAGCTTGTGGTGGCTTCGCTGCTGCTTGGTGAGCTGGTCGTGATGTATTATTTGCCGGTTTTACTGGTGTCGTCAGTGATTACAGGATTCATTACGGGAAGTGTGACTCAGATTGCTATTGAAGAGCTGAAAAAACGCAATATTTTTGCCCAAAATGAACTCCCCCCTGATAAGAAGGTGGAATGAATCGGCAAGTGTTATTTGCGCAATAGAACAGGGGGACAGCCAATGAAAATTAGAAAAGTGACTTTAATCGGCTTAGGAGCTATGGGGGTGTTTTTTGCCCCTAAATTAAATGACTTTTTGGGAAAAGATAATTTCAAGGTATTGGCCGGAGGTGAGCGCAGGCAAAGAATAGAGAACAATGGAGTAACGGTGAACGGGAAAAAGCACTACTTTACTGTTATTGCTCCCGAAAGCGAGGCGGAGCCTGCGGATCTGATTATCATAGCGGTCAAAGATACCGGACTTAACCAGGCGATACAGGATATCAGAAATCAGGTGGGTCATGATACCCAGATTCTCTGTGTTATGAACGGAGTCGACAGCGAAGAGCAAATTGCGGCAGTCTACGGATGGGAACACGTTTTGTATTCTTACATGCGTGTTTCCATCGTAATGAAGGACGGAATTGCCAATTTTGATCCTGAAGTGGGTAAGGTACATTTCGGAGAGGCCAAAAATATAGAATTGTCGGCAAGGGTCAATGAGGTGAAAGAGTTATTCAAAGCTTGTGGGATAAACTATATGATAGATCAGGACATGATCAGGGGAATATGGTTTAAATTTATGTGCAATGTAGGAGAAAATTTGACATGTGCATTATTGGGGATTTCTTTTGGCGCCTACCGTGTCAGTGATCATGCCAATGCCATCCGGCGTCAGGCGATGCGGGAAGTGGTTGAGATCGCTAATCGATTCAAAATTGATTTAAGTGAGGATGACATAGAGCGGCAGGAGGATACGATAAGAAACCTTCCTATGGCCAACAAGCCTTCAACACTTCAGGATTTGGAGAACGGCCGGCCCACGGAGATTGAAATGTTTGCCGGAAAGGTGATCAGACTGGGGGAAGAGCTGGGGGTCTCAACACCGTTAAACTGGATGTTTTATCATGGAATTAAAGTCTATGAGGAAAAAAACATGGGGGCATTTTAAAAGAAATCTGGAAATAGCAGCTTGAAAGATTAAGAGGTATAATAGAATTAATAAGAGCAGGCAAAAGATAAAAGATCTGAAGAAATGCCTAATTTGAAGATTGTTTAATGGAGGCGGGAAAAGTGAAGCGGTTTATTGAATTTCTCTTGGTCGTCAGCATTGTATCAGTCTTTGCCAGTATATTCTTTTTTACAGTTGGAGCGATGCTCATTTCTCTTGGATTGGGCGTTGTATTTGGAATTGCCTTGTTGATTATGGCACAACAGGAAAAGAAAGTGACAATCACTAACCAAAGTCCGATCATGGAAGCTCATGATAAGGCCAGGGATGAGTATGCCAAAAGAGTCTTAGAGGGTAAGACCCCAGCTCAACGTATGTGAGCTGAGAGAATGATTTGAAGAAGGAGGATCACTGTGAGTCTGAAAAATATAGAAAATGATGTTATAAAGGTAGTGCAAAGCAGAGCGTCCCTTCGATCCTATGATCCGAAACCAGTATCTGAAGAACATCAGGATGCCATTTTGGAAGGGGCTATGAGAGCACCTACTGCCGGTAATATGATGCTTTATTCCATGCTGGTGATTTCTGATCAAACTTTGAAAGAGAAGCTAAGTGAGACTTGTGATCATCAGCCTTTTATTGCCAGGGCACCTTTTGTAGTAGTGTTTTTAGCCGATTTTCAGCGCTGGTTTGATTATTTTGAAGTATCAGGAGTAAAGGAATATTGCCAGGAAAGAAATCTGCCCTACAGCGGACCGGATGAGGCTGATTTGCTGCTGGCAGCCAATGATGCTCTGATTGCTGCTCAAAATGCTGTCATTGTAGCGGAAAGTCTGGGAATTGGTTCATGCTATATTGGTGATATTATGGAAAACTATGAGGTTCATCGTGATTTGCTTAATCTGCCTCCATGGGTTTTCCCGATTACCATGCTTTGCTTTGGATATTATCCGGAAAAGCGGCCTGCTTTACGGCCGCGCTTTGATGGAAAATTCATTGTTTTTGAGAATCAATACAGACGGTTGGAAAAGCAGGATTTTAACGAGATGTTTGCTGGCAATGAGGAAAAGTTGAATCAGAATAATCCCTATAAAGCCAAGAATTTTGCCCAGTTTATGTATGCTAAAAAAACCGGTTCGGATTACTCGGCAGAAATGGCCAGATCGGTTCGGGAAGCCCTAAAA
>JAEWCM010000045.1 GCA_023390635.1 Bacillota bacterium | reverse complement strand
TCAGTTTTACGGAATGTTACTCTGCAAAGTAAGGTGTAAACTTTGGAAGCGCCGTATACCGAACGGTACGTACGGTGCTGTGGGAGGTCGGCTGATCAAATAATGATCAGCCTCCTACCCGATTTTTATTCGGCTTATTTATGATTATTTTTTGTTTTCTTTTGAGCGGGATTGTCAGCCTTGTGCTTCTTAGCTCTCCTGGTTACGATCATTAAAAGGAGAGCCAGCAGGATCAAAATATCGGCAGCGGTCTGCAAACCGCCCCCGAAAGGCCATTTCCGGACAAAAAGATAGCTGATAGCGAAAATAAGAAAAAACAAGTCTGATAAATCATTCTTATTCCAA
Source organism: Bacillota bacterium (assembly GCA_023390635.1). Taxonomy (GTDB): domain Bacteria; phylum Bacillota; class Desulfitobacteriia; order Desulfitobacteriales; family Desulfitobacteriaceae; genus JAEWCM01. The sequence continues at coordinate 7,902 of JAEWCM010000045.1, read as the reverse complement.
GTCAAAAATATCACCTCTGTAAACCTAATGAGATCAACAGTTTGATTTTACTATATTAATGGATAACTCAACATCATTAGTTTTGGAAACTTAGAGTTTTGTACACTTTTCTAAATCCTATTTTACACTGGTGTGGAGAAATAATTGTCAGTTTAAGTGGAAAGCAAGAGGGAAAGCAAATTGGGCAGACTATCTTTGGTTGAATGTTAAATATTAGAGGACACACTAAAAATCATGCAATCTTAACAACTTCTTGACATGATAGACAAACTATCATCAAATATTAAGGATATAATCTAAAATGTGTAAATTTCTTCTAATTTCTTGTCATAATTTAAACATGAGTCCATACTACTCTAACATAAAGGGGCTGTGGCAATGGAAGGGACGATTGTACTCGTCGATGACGAAAAAGAAATATTGGAGATTGTAAGTACTTACTTGCAGAAGGAAGGCTTTGAGGTGTTGGTGGCTGATCGGGGAGAGAAGGGCTTAGAATTGGTTGAACGAACATCTCCTGATTTGGTTTTGCTCGACTGGATGTTGCCTGAAATCAGTGGCCTGGAAATATGTAAAAATTTGCGCAGTACTAGTAATATTCCTATCATTATGCTCACTGCCCGCTCTGAGGAATTTGACAGGGTTTTGGGATTGGAGTGCGGGGCTGATGATTATATTGTCAAACCCTTTAGCCTTCTTGAATTAGTTGCCAGAATCCGTACGGTACTCAGGAGATCAAGGGGCGGAGAACGAGAACAGACATTAATCGTAAGAGGGGATCTTTCCATTGATCAGCTTAGTCGCAAGGTTTGTAAAAAAGAAGAAGAATTGTTTTTGACTCCTACTGAATTTAAAATCCTATGTATGTTGGCTGCCCGGCCTGGTGTGACTTACAGCCGTTTACAGTTGTTAAAGGAGGCTATGGGAGAGGAATATGTAAATTATGAACGTTCCATTGATACCCATGTCTTTAACCTGCGTAAAAAGATTGAAGATAATCCCAGTGAGCCTGTTTATGTACAAACCGTTTTCGGTATCGGCTATCGGTTTGGTGAAAAGGTATGACCTTAAGAGCGAAATTCATTGCGGCATTAGTGGGCATGGTCATTTTCATGGCCTTAATTTTTGCTCAGATTTCGCAGTTTTCCCTTGAATCTTATTCCAAGCATGCTGAAGCTTATGTAGAATATGGATTTGCTCAACAATGGGAACGAATTCTCAAATCTTACTATATCGACCGGGGATCATGGAAGGATTTGGACAAACGTGTTGCCCAAATCTATGATGAGACCGGATCTCGTCCCAATCGTCTGGCACCCCAAAGAGAAATGGAAAAACTAATTGTTTTTAATGAAAATAAAAAGGCTATATCCAGTGCTCAGAAAGAGAATATTGGAAAAAGTCTATCGGATTTTTTCGATGAGGATCAATTAAATAAGCAATACTTCCAGATTGAAGTCAACGGAAAAACAGTGGGCTATTTTGGTTTGAAAAATGTAAGCTTTGATTTTGGTGGCCGAATTCCCGGCAATGTAGGAAAAGGTCTGACCGATTCCCTGACACAAGCTACTTTGACGGCTTTGGTGATTACTGCTCTGTTGGCATTGCTGTTCGGCATCTTTTTTACCCGTCACCTTACCGGCCCTCTGCGTGAATTAACAAAAGGGGTAAAAAAGGTGGGGGCGGGAGATTATTCATTTCGTTTAAAGGTAAAGGGCAGGGACGATATAGCCCTTTTGAGCCAGGCCTTTAATGGTATGATGGAACAGATTGCTCAAAATGAGGAAGTGCGTCGGAATATGGTGGCGGATGTGGCTCATGAGTTGCGTACCCCCTTGGCTATCATTTCGGGAAAACTCGAATCGATCCAGCAAGGGGTAGTTTCCTCTGATCCGGAAAATCTGCTTCCGATACAGGATGAAACCATTCGTCTGATTAGGCTAGTGCGCGATTTGCAACAATTAAGCCTGGCCGAAGCTGGAAAACTTCCTTTAGCTTGGCAGAATGTAAACCTGAAGCAGCTAATAGAAAAAATTCTCGAACAATTTGAAGTTGAGTTTAAGGAAAAAAATATTTTTACCGTTCTTCAAGGTGAAGTACAGGAAATTGCTGCTGATCCTGACCGTTTGACTCAAGTTTTTGTCAATCTCATTGGCAATGCCTTGCGCCATACCGGTGAGGGCGGAACCGTGACGATTTCTTTCAATTACGTTGATAAAATTAAAGATAATGAAGCTAAGAAATTGGAAGCCAGGGAAGATAAAAAAGGATTCTGGGCGGTATTGGGCAACAAGAATAAAGAAGAGGGAGTCTTGCCACGCTGGCTTCGGATTAAAGTGGCTGATACGGGTGAAGGGATTCCGGAGGATGAGCTTAAGCATATTTTTGACCGATTTTACCGTTTAGATCAGGCTCGCAATCGAGAGTCGGGGGGGAGCGGATTAGGCCTGGCTATTGCTAAAGAATTTATCCAGGCCCATGGCGGATGGATAGAAGTGGAGAGTACCTTGGGAGTAGGGACTATTTTCTCTATTTACCTTAATGATATTTTGGTTTAAACTTTTTAAGTGCAATATTTTTTTATAAAAGGCGTTACATTTTATCTATTATTTACGTCTTTTATATAAAGCACAAATAAATAAGAGATGCATAACATTGCGCATCCAAAAATTTCCTGGACGCAGGAAAGTCTAACGCCAAGTATGGCGTTATTTTTTTAGTTATAGCGTGATTTCCTTTAGCTCTCTAAAAGGGTTATAATATAAGTAGTTAAAATGGCAAGGTTGAAGGGGTTTAAACAAATGACAAAAAGGGTATTGCTGATTTTTGCTCATCCTGACGATGAGTCTTTTATTATAGGTGGATCAATAGCAAAAATGGCTCATGAAGGTGCAGAGATTCATTTGATGACCGCTACCAAAGGCGAGGCTGGAAAGACTGCCGGGCTTTGTGAGCAGGGAAGCCTGGGAGTATTGCGGGAAAAAGAACTGGAGAAGGCTAGCCGGATTCTGGGAATCAAAGAGCTTGCTTTCTTAGGTTACTTGGACAAAGAAGTTGCAGCGGCACCTGCGGCCAGGATCATTGAACAATTAGTTCGGAAAATCCGTGAATTCCGTCCTCACCTTGTTTTAACATTTGGTCCTGATGGAGCATCAGGTCACAGGGATCATAGAGCAATTCATTATTGGACGAAGGCGGCAGTCAAGTTGGCTGGCGAAGCTGTGGAAGAGGAATGGGGTCATCCCTATCGTTTGCCTCGCCTCTGCTATGTAGTGGCAGCCTGGCGTACAGATCGGCAAGGCAGAAATCACACCGACTATACTATTGACATAAAACATTGGTCTGGAATTAAATGGAGGGCTATAGAACAGCATAAGACACAGGTTTTCTCTATCAATAAATTTGCTGCTATGAGTAAAAAATTAAAAGACGTGTACCTGGGACAAGAGTTCTTCAATAATGATCAGGAGTTCAGTCAATATACAGGACACGGCAATGATTTATTGGCAGGGCTGGAATACTGCGAAAAGAAGTAAAAAAAGTGATCGGATGATTAAACGGATGAGGTGAGGTAAAATGAGAGAGAATATAGTATTAATTGATGTGGGGTCAGGGACTCAAGATATCTTGATCTATCAGGAAGGAAAGAATATTGAAAATTGTCCTAAACTGGTCATGCCCAGTCAAACTCAGATTGTAGCAGAACAGATAAAGAATGCGACAGCAGAGGAATCGGCAATTTATCTTTATGGTGAAGTGATGGGTGGAGGAGCTTGCAGCGCTGCTTTGAAAAAGCACTTGACTGCCGGATGCAAAGCCTATGCTTCCCCATCAGTAGCGCAAACGTTTAACAATCATTTGGATGAAGTGGAGAAAATGGGAGTTATATTGACTAATAAACCTCCATTGGGAGTGAAAAAGATATGGATGGGAGATGTGAACGATCAGGCATTTACTCAAACCCTGGAGGCCTTTGGTGTGGGAAAGGCGGATCAATATGTGATCGCAGTCCAGGATCATGGTTACAGTGAGACAGAAAGCAATCGTCTGGTTAGATTTAATATATGGGAAAAGTTTTTATGTTCAGGCGGCAAGCTGACTTCCTTAATCTATCGGAACGAAGTCCCTGAAGTTCTAATCCGTATGCAGGCTATTCGCAGGCTGCTGCCCAATGCTATTGTTGCCGATACGGGAACAGCAGCTCTGCTGGGAATTATGACTGATCCGGCGATTGGTGAAATGCTGAAAAAGGGGATTATTGCAGTTAATATCGGAAATTCCCACACATTGGCTGCTGCCATCAAGGGCGAGCGGGTGTACGGATTGGTTGAACAGCATACTGGAAATCTGGATGTTGATAGTTTGGCAAAGCTGGTGCAGGAATTGCAAACAAAGAAAATTTCCAATACCGCAGTGTTTGAAGCGGGGGGACATGGAGCGGTTCTGGATCAGGAAATGGAGACAGGATTTGATCAGGTGGTTGTAACCGGACCGAGAAGAGCCTTAGCTAAACCTTTAGGGTGGTACGAAGCAGCTCCCTATGGAGATATGATGCTGACTGGGTGTTTTGGTCTTCTGCGGGGAATTGGAAAGTTGTAGAATAAAAGGTATTTTCAGATAGAGGAAGAGGAAAAGGCAGGGATTTCACGTTCTTTTGTAGAACGGGAAAAGGCGCGGGTTTTATATTGCTTTTAAATGTGTTAAATTATTAAAATGTAAACAGTTTTTATAAGTCTGGAATTTTATCGGCGAGGAGGCAGACCGTGGCAGAAATATTAAGTCAATTCCGTTTTTTTGATTGGCGTAGTGCGTTGGATATATTGGCTGTTGCAGTCGTGCTTTATCAGCTTTTCATGCTGATCAGAGGCACAAGAGCAGTACAACTGTTAAAAGGAATTGCCGTGTTGCTGGTGGTTTCTGTCCTTGCTAAATATTTGCGTCTCAGCACAATTAGCTGGATTCTTGATCAGGTTTGGAAGGTTTTCCTAGTCGCTTTGCCGGTAGTTTTTCAGCCTGAGCTAAGGAGAGGTCTGGAACAGATTGGCCGGGGAAAGTTATTTACCCGTCATCCTCTGACTGTGGAAAATGAGGCGACAGAACATATGATTGATGAGCTGACACGGTGCAGTCAGATTCTTTCTAAAAACAGAATCGGAGCCCTGGTTGTGATTGAACGACAGACCGGGGTCCAGGAATTCATTGACACTGGGATTAAGATTGATGGCGTGGTATCATCAGAGTTTTTAGTTAACATTTTCATCCCGAATACCCCTCTTCATGATGGAGCTGTTGTGGTGCGAGGAGACCGGGTAGCGGCGGCCGGATGTTTTCTACCTCTGACAGAAAATCCAAATATTCAAAAAGAACTAGGAACACGGCATAGAGCAGCCTTAGGGCTGACTGAAGTCTCAGATGCCTTGGCAGTGATCGTATCTGAGGAAACCGGTGCAATCTCTGTGGCGATTGATGGCGGGCTCACCCGTTTCCTGGATGAGAAAATGCTGAAAGATTTGCTGATGCGTGAACTGCAGGTTAAGACTGCATCTTCCGCGATTCCCTTTTGGAGGAGTTAGGCTATGCATGAAGTATTACGACGCAATTTAGGCTTTAAAATCGCTTCGTTAATTATGGCTCTCCTTCTGTGGCTTTTTGTAATGAATCAGGGAGCGATTCAGGAATCGAACGGTGACCAGACATTTACCATTCCCTTGGTTACCACTGGTCAACCGGCCAATACGGTTATCCTAACAAAACTACCTTCTGTACAAGTTCGTTTGCAGTGGAACAATACCAATGTAAATACGAAAGAGTTTTTTGCTTATATTGATTTGTCTTCAGCTCAGATTGGAGAGCAGAACTATGAGGTAAAGATGGATCTCCCATCGGGCGTGAAAGTCCTTGATCTTCAGCCTTCTACAGTAAAATTAAATCTGGACAGCGTGACTGAAAAGGTGTTGCCTGTCAAAGTTTCTTTAACAGGAACGCCAGGAGAGGGATTTGTCGCGGGAACTCCTGTAGCTCGGCCTTCTTCGGTTAGTGTAAGGGGAGCCAGTACAATCGTGAACGGGTTGGATCATGTCACTGTGGAGGTGAGTGTGGCAGGAGCGACCGAAACTTTCCAAGCTGATCCGCCAGTACTGTTTAGGGATAAAAACGGAAACCCAATTTTTGCTGCCGGCTCAAGTGGGGATAGTCTCACAGCCAACCCCAGCGGAGTGGAAGTAATTGTGCCGATTCAGGCAAAAAGCGTGGCGAGCAAATCGGTGCCGCTGAAAATAACTACGACAGGTGTGCCGGGAACTGGCAAGGCTTTGAAGGCCCTTATTCCTACCCCTTCCAGTGTTACATTATTAGGAGATGCAAATGTACTGAAAAGCCTTGATTCAATAACACTCGGGCCGTTAGATATTTCTGGGCTGACAGAAGATAAAGTTTTTTCCGTTTCTCCAGGCAATATAATCTTGCCTGAGGGAGTCTCCCTTGCATCAGGGACGAGTTTGAGCATTTTGGCTCAAATTGGTTCTGCCCCAGTGGACAGGGTGGTGACCAAGATTCCCGTGCAGATTAGGGACCTGCCTGGCGATTTGGAGCTGGAGGAGCCCCTTTCCCCAGTTGACGTTACCCTGCATGGACTGCCGGAGATTATTAACAGTATAAGTGTCAATGATATTGTACTATGGGTTAGTGGCAGCGGCATGAAGGAAGGATTGCACGAAAATGTTCAGGTATATTGGCAGGCTCCTTCCGGGACGGAGATTACGGCTGTACCTAAAATTAATGTGAAATTGAAAATAAGATAAAGCTAGAAGTTAAGATATTAATAAGGGAGAGTTGTCTTGGTGAAATTTATCTATCCCCACCTCAAATTACCGGTGGAGCAGGAGAATATTGCTGCGGCACTGGCTAAGAAGCTTAAGGTTTTTCAAAATCAGATTTCTGAGATCAGGGTTTTGCGCCGCTCATTGGATGCACGTAAGAAACCGCAGCTTTTTTTCGTCTATGCGGTAGAGTTCTCCTTTCAGCTGTCTCAGAAGGAGATCCTGAGAATTTTAGCGCGACATCCGGAAGTGAGGGCAATAGAAGCGGAAGATAATCCGGCCATCAATACCAGGCCTGAGAAAAGGTTGGACAACTCTCCTGTTGTGGTAGGCAGCGGTCCTGCCGGATATTTTGCTGCTCTGGCTCTGGCCAGGCGGGGCTATACGCCCATTGTACTGGAACGAGGGCGAGAGGTTGAAGAGCGCATGGAAAAGGTACGAGACTTCTGGGAAACCGGAGAGCTTGACTCTGAATGTAATGTGCAGTTTGGTGAGGGTGGAGCAGGTACCTTTTCCGATGGGAAATTGACGACACGGATTAATGATGCGCGGATAAATGAGGTACTGAAAACATTTGTCAAACACGGTGCCCCTGAAGAAATTTCTTTTTTGGCTAAAGCTCATATTGGAACAGATATTTTGCGCGGGGTTGTCCGGGGAATCAGACAGGAGATCGAAGAACTGGGCGGAAAAGTTTATTTTAATTCCCATGTTACAGGTTTGTGTATCGATAATGGAAGAATAAAGGGAGTAATGGTAGGAGAAGAGAAGCTTCCTGCCCAAGCGGTTATATTGGCTGTGGGACACAGTGCGCGGGATGTCTATGCTTTTCTAAAAGAAGCAGGCATTCACTTGGAAAGAAAGAATTTTGCTGTCGGAGTGAGGATCGAGCATCCTCAAAAATTAATTAATTTGGCTCAGTACGGTGTGGAAGAGCATCCTGTGATCGGAGCTGCTGATTATCAATTGACTTATCAGGATAAGGAGACAGGCAGAGGAGCGTATACCTTCTGCATGTGTCCGGGCGGTCAAGTTGTCGGAGCAGCTTCCGAAACAGGGGGAGTTGTGACGAATGGTATGAGTG
>JAEWCM010000173.1 GCA_023390635.1 Bacillota bacterium | reverse complement strand
GAACACGCCTGCTTCCCTTGCCCCGGCTGTCCATGAATTATTAAGGGATAAACTCCATTTTTCCGGGGTCATTATCAGTGACGATCTTTCCATGGAAGCGATCAAGGATCACACTGGTGGCAATGATCCGGCGGTTCAGGCCATCCTAGCCGGCAATGATCTTTTAATCATGACCGATTTTGTCACCGGATATCAGGCTGTTTTGAGCGCAGTACAGGCGGGTAAAATAAACCAGGACCAGATCGACCGGTCGGTCTTTCGGATTCTGGCCTGGAAATATGCGCGCAACATAGAATAGGACAGATATACCCATGGAATGGAGGAACGAAGCCTATGCGCCTGTTTATCGCCATTAATTTTGGGGAAACAATGAAAGACAGCCTTGGCCGGACTATGGAAAGGCTGAAAGCTTATACAACCGGAGGGAATTTTACCCGCCGGGAGAATCTGCATATGACTCTGGTTTTTCTGGGGGAAATTCCGCCCCAACGTCTTTCGGATATAAAAGAGGCGATGGATAGGGTTGAACAGTCTCCCTTCACGTTTCAACTGAGCGGGATGGGGAAATTCTCCAGAGACGGCGGAGACCTGTATTGGATTGGAGTGAAAAAAGCCGAAGGGCTTTCCGAAGTATATGATCAGCTATTTCGAGCGCTCAGCGCTGCAGGCTTCACTCTGGAGAAGAGAGAATATAAGCCTCATCTGACCTTGGGACGGAAGATTGGGGTCGCAGAGTCTTTTGATGCAGGAGAGTTTTCCAGGCAAATCCCTGACCTGGAAGTGAAGGTGGAGACCATCAGTCTGATGAAATCAGAGCAGATCAATGGCAAATTGACCTATACGGAAGTTTACGGGAAGCGTTTGCAACCTGAAGGATGATGGGACAGGGGGGGATCAGGCAGGCGATTGATTTCCCGAAGATCGATGATCCGTGTACATAGCCTTTGCGCAAGCTTTTCGTTATGAGTGATGATCACCATGCCCAGATTGCGTTTTTCACTCTCTGCCAGGAGGGTATTCCATATTTGTGCCTGAGTAATGGCATCCAGCATGGTGCTGATCTCGTCGGCAATTAAGAAACGGGTGGCAGGACTCAAGGCCCGGGCGATGCAGAAGCGCTGCAGTTCACCGCCGGACAATTCTTGGGGCCAACGGGTAAGCCACTCTTTTTTTATGCCCATATGCATGATCAGTTGATCATCCGGCTGCCATCCCTCTGTAAGGATATCTTTCATTTTCCAGCGGGGATTGACGGCTTTTTCCGGATGCTGATAAATGAGCTGGACCGGAGAGTAACCCTTCACAGGCAATGGCCTTCCGTCCAGAAAAACATTACCGCTCAGGGGAGTGAGATAACCGGCCAGAATTTGGGCCAGTGTACTTTTCCCATAACCGGAAGGGCCGACTAAGCCCACTCGCTCTCCTGATTTAAGTTCCAGATTGACGTCACTGAGAATCAGGGGCCCTTGCTGATAGCGGTATTTAATATGTTGGGCTTCAAGATGCATGGACACAGCGTACTTCACCTCCCCGTATCTGCTTCAGAGGGATGGTACCGCTGCACTCATTACTCCGGTCAGGACAGCGGTTTGCAAACAAGCAGCCGGTGGGCTGCTGTCCTGAATAAGGCTGAAATCCATCCATTGCCTGAAAGCCGTTTTGGGGTAAGGCTCTCCAGAGGGCTTTGCTGTAGGGATGGCGGAGAAATTTCTCTCCTTGGATAAAGTCTTGGGCAGGGGATATCTCTACCGTAGTTCCGGCATAGAAAACCGCTACCTGATCGGCGTAGGCAAGGGCCAAGTCGAGATCATGAGTGATCAGCAGAACTGCACAGCCTTGATCGGCCAGTTCCCGGAAATTTTTCATCGTTTCTTCCGCTATTTCCGGATTCAGACCGGGGGTTGGTTCATCGGCAATGATGAGTTCAGCGGCACTGATCACGGCAGTGGAGATTAAGACCCGGCGAGCCATGCCCCCTGACAGCTGGAAAGGGAAAAGACGGCTCACTTTTTCATTAAGACCGTAGCGGCGAAAAATTTTTTCCTGTCTCTCAGGAGAATAATGTGTGCCCTGGACCTGTTTACCTACCTGCATAAGTGGATCGAGATAGGATATGGATTGGGGAACAAAGGCAATTTTATCTCCTCTCAGCTCTTTCTGATAATCGGGGGTCAGAGGCCGTCCCTCATAGCTCATCCTGCCCAACACCTGGGCGTTGGCGGGCAGGATACCTAAAATGGCGTGAGCCAGGAGGCTTTTTCCTGAGCCGCTGGAGCCGACAACCGCCAGGATTTCTCCTTTACGGACCGTTAATGACAGGTCGGAAATAGCCTCAAGGTTATGCTGAGTAAACTTTTGTTGATACATATGAAAGCGTACTGCCAAATGTTTAACTTCTAATAGTTGATCATGGTTAATGCTCACAAGTTTCTGGCCTCCTTATTCATGAGAACTGCCCGGATCAAGTAAAATTTTCAGATTTTCCCCCAGAGCGTCAAACATCATAACCACCGCCAGAAGGGAAAGGCCAGGGAAGAGTACGAGCCACCACATTCCGGTGGAAATATGCTTCATGGCTTCAGAAAGAATCACACCAATGGCCGGCATATCCAAAGGCAGACCATAGCCTAAAAAGGTGATGGCTGCTTCATGAAGGATGGCATGAGGAAAAAGGAGGATGAGACCAATAATGAACTGAGGAAGAACATGAGGAACAATATGATTTTTGGCAATCGTCCAGGAATTGGCTCCCATTTTCCCTGCTGCTTTCACATAATGACTGGAACGGATCTGCAAAACTTCAGCCCGGATGACACGGGTCAGGTTAGGCCAGTGAGTTAAGGCCACTCCGATGATGACACCGTGAACTCCTTTGCCCAGCATAAAGGAAATGAGCATGAGCAGGATAATGTGAGGAACACCCATGCACAGATCAACCAGCCAATTGATCACTTTATCCGTTTTTCCTCCCACCGTTGCCGAAAGCAGGCCAAAGATTAAAGCAATCGAAGCACTGACACCGGCGGCCAGTGTACCAATGAGAATACTGGTGGAGAGGCCCTTGACGGTCCGGGCGAACATATCTCTTCCCAGGTAATCGGTGCCGAACCAATGGGAAAGGGAAGGAGCAAGCTGCTTGGCACCATAATCTGGCATATAGGCTTCTTGCTTCATGACGATTCCCATTATGGCAATAAAGGCCAGGAAGAGGAAGGCACCAAGGCACATGATCAGAGTCGTGGTCCGGCGGTTAAGCCTAAAGTGGGCTTTGCGGCCAATGGCAAGCGTATCATTCATGGACAGCACCCTCCCTGATCTGTGGATTAAGCAGGCCGTAGAGTAAATTGGCGGTAAGGTTTCCGGCAAAAACAAAAAAGGCGCTGAAAAGGGCGATTCCCAACAAAAGAGGGACGTCTCCCTTTAAACCGGCTGTGGTGGCTGCATTGCCCAGACCCGGATAGGAGAAAACCTGCTCGGCCAGGACACTGCCGCCGAACAGCTCACTGAAAGAAGCGAATTGCAAGGTCAGGGCGGGGATGGCAATATTGCGTAAGCCATGCCGCCTGACCCTGGCCCAGGTTGATTCCCCCCGGGCCTCGGCAAACAGCATATAATCGCTTTGCATTACGTCGATAATTTTAGTTCTGGTATGCAAGGCGATATTGGAAACTCCGGTGACGCTGAGGACAAGAGCCGGCAGGACCAGATGATGGATGCGGTCGGCCCAAGTGACTTCCGAAGCTATTTTACCGATGGGAGCGGAAAGACCAAGGGGGAACCAGCCTAACTGGACCGAAAAAACAGTCAGGGCCAGAAGACCGAGCCAAAAAGTGGGGGTGGAGGATAGGGTCAGACAGAACCATTTAATTCCTTTATCGATAAGCCTGCCTTTATAGACACCGGCCACAATTCCCATAACAAAGCCCAGTACCCCGGAGAGGAACCAGGCTGTGCCCATGAGAAGCAAGGAGGCCTGGAACCTTTCACCGATAATTTTTAAAACCGGCTGGCGGTAAGTAATCGATTCACCCATATCACCGTGCAAAACATTTCCTGCCCAGATAAAATACCGCTCCAGAGGAGGTTTGTTCAACCCCCAATATTCGGCAACGTTGTCCCGCTGTTCCTGCGATACATTGGATTCAGAGCCAACATAGGCATCCACAGGATCAATGGGAGAGGATATGATGAGCATAAAAGTGAGCACACTGACGCCGATAAGGAGGAGTACCATGCGCAAAAGGGCTGAACTAAGATAACGGAGGAACGGCTTATTCATTTCTTCCCTCCTCATTTATTTCCAATGCCATTCATTGAGGTTGGCAATTACAGGAACACCGTGGCCATGGGGGTGGATCAGCTGGTTACCCAAATTCAGCTTATCTCTGACAAAATAAGTATGGTCAATGTTTACTATCCAGAGGAAGGGATAATCGGCATTGATACCGGTCGTGCCGTCCCATTGGGCTTTTTTCCAATATTCAATAGCTTCATCTATAGAAGTGGCAGCCAGGGCTTTTTCAATATAACCGTCGACAGTTTTGTTTTTATAGCTGGAGGGGTTATTGATCCCAGTATTCATCATCCCTGAATAGTAAGCATTATACAGATCGATGGGGTTGTAGTCACCGCTGCCGAAGCAAGTAGGGGTGGTGCGGGAAATCTCTTTGCATTTAGCCCAATCGAGGGATTCAGCTTTAAGATTGATGCCTAAAGGTTTAGCATTTTGACTCAGGGCTACCGCCAGGTTATAGCGCTGCAGGTCGTCAGTCCGCCCTGTGATCGTGAACTCGGCTTTCACTCCGTTTTTCTCCCTGATGCCGTCTCCATCGGTATCTTTCCAACCGGCATTTTCAAGAATCTGGCGTGCTTCTTCTACCCGGTTGTCTGCAAAGGGGGTGTCTGTGTTAAACCAGGGAAGGGCGTCGACCCGGCCATAGGCAGGAACGCCTACGCCGTTCAGGGCATTTTCAATGATGGCTTTGCGGTCAATCCCGATATTCAAAGCCTTGCGGATGGCAAGGTCGGCTGTGACATTATTGCCGATCACTTTACCGTCCGTTAATGTGGTTTCTGCTATTGTGGGAAGGTTGAAGCCCCGGTTGTCCACGGTAGGGAGGCTGACCAGATGCATGCCTGGTACCGTTTCTTTGGAATATTCAGGATTAACCATGACCACATCCAACTGGCCTGATCTGGCATTAGCTAGGGCTGTTTCTTCATCTAGATTCAGGATGGTAATTTTTTTAAAATGAGATTTTTCTCCATAGTAATATTCATTGGGGACAACAATCAGCTGCTGTTCCTTATCCAACTGGGCAACCTTGAAAGGACCGGACCCGATGGGATTGTCACCATAGTTCTCTCCGTAAGCATGTTCGGGAACAATGCCCAATAAGGCGGTGGTGGAAGCAAATGTAGAGAAGGGCTTGTTCAAAGTAAACTCTACCGTAGTATTATTGAGAGCTGTGGCCTTTTCCAGCATGGTCAAATCGACGCTGGAACCGCTGTTCTTGGCCGTCAAATAAGTAAAGGCCACATCTTGGGCAGTCACAGGGGTTCCGTCGGAGAATTTGACGTCATCACGGAGGGTGTAAGTATATTTCAAACCGTCAGAACTGACTTTGTAATCAACTGCCAAATCAGGCTCAGCTTCGATCTTGGCATTGAACTTCAATAAAGTACTGTGAAAAATGCCGTAACCGTACATGCCGTAGCCTGTGCAGGGATCATAACCGCCGCTGGTCATGCCTTGGCCGATATAGATGACTAGTTCATCCTTCTGGGCTGAATCCGAAGTGGAATTAGGTGAACAAGCTGTGAGCGTTAAGGCAGCGGTGAGCATAAGGACAATCAACAAAGTAAACTTTTTTACGTTTTTCATAATCTTCCTCCTCAAAATAAATATTTGATCGTTTTTTAGTGTGGGGGAATACAAAGCTTTGCCAATCTTTTCTCCGGAGTGCCGGACAATAAAAAACCATGAAGGTAATCATACGAAAAACCTTCATGGTTTAAAATTCTTTTTATTTATTTGTCCGGCGTAATTATAAAAGTTAATTAGCTGAAACAGAGCAATTTTAGCTCGAACGATGGAATTCTTCTGAATTCAGTGATATCTTCTGATATCTGTACCTAAGTTATCATAGAAATGGAAATTTTGTCAATGATTTTTAGGTAGAGATTAGCATACGGTTATGTGATAGCGCGCTGTTTTGATGGCTAACTCGGATAATTCCTGACCGATTCCCGGCAATTCAGGCACCTTAATTTGGCCGTTTTGGACAGGGTAATCATAAACCCCGAAAGCCCGGTTGTGTTCACGGGGCGCGTGATGCTCATGAATAATAAAGTTAGGGATGGCCGTTTCCAGGTGCAAGGTAGCCGCAATTACAATCGGACTTCCACACACATGAACCTGAACGCTGGCGTCATAAATATAGCCCAAGTCGGAGATTTTCTTTACCTCAGTAATACCTCCGGCTGTTCCTAAATCAGGCTGAAGTACTTTAAGGGAGTAATTCTTCAGAAAGGGCAGGTAGCCGAAACGGGAATAAATGCGTTCTCCAGAAGCCAGGGGAATTTTGATATGATTGGCTACTTCTTTGAATACTTCCGGATTAAGAGGGCCGGCCACTTCTTCGTAATAATAGATATTGTATGCTTCGAGCATGCGCCCGAATTCCACGGCAGAGACCGCATCAGTGAGGGCGTGGTTTTCCACAATTACGTCAATATTCTCCGGGATTGCTTTGCGTACGGCTGCAACCCTTTCTTCAAAAAGATGGCGCATTTCATGTAATGGAATATGGTTAAGTTTCGTATAAGGAATAATGCTTCCGTCTGGAGCAAAATTGATAAAATCAATTTTAATAGCATCAAAGCCTTCTGCTGCGGCTTTTTGTGCTACTCCCGCATAGAAGGCAGGGTCATGGCGGATATTGCCTGCATGTACATCCCGGGCTTCTGTATCCCATCCGAATTGCAGTTGGCTGGCATAGCTGCGCAAGGAAGGCCGCTGCTTTCCTCCCAGAAGCTTATAGACCGGAACACCGAGTGCTTTTCCTTTAATATCCCAAAGGGCAATGTCGATGGCACTGATCCCGGCAAATACCATCGTACCGCCGCCCAGTCCCCAAAAGCTGGAGTGATAGAGCTTTTCCCAGATTACTTCATTTTCCATGGGATCGGCACCGATAATCAGAGGAGCAAGAGCTTCGATCATCCCAGCTCCTGCCTGATAGCCAACTCCGAATCCTACCGCTGCTTCACCGTAGCCATAAATTTCTTCGTCAGTGTTAATTTTGCATATCACTGGATTCCAATGCGCAGCTTTCTCATTGTTTAGGACATAAATTTGGACACTGGTAATTTTCATAAGTTACACCTCCCATTTTGAATTTAATAATTTGATGAGGGAAAAAAATAGAGGCAGCATCATTTTCATGACACTGCCTCCAGTTATCTGGTAAGCATTTTTCCAAATAGAATTAAACTAAATTTATGCTTTTTTCATTTATTTGTCAATGGTGATTAATTAATTAAAAAGAGCTGTTGTAAATTATACAACAGCTCTTTTTTGAAATCAGATCGTGATTTTATACTTGAGGTTTCTCCTCTTCAACAGAGGTATCTTCTTCTACCATGTCTTTTGCTAGTACTTCTGTGTTCTCAGATTCAAAAGCATTCTCACCGATTTCAACAGAATCGGCAATGACTTCAGATTCTGTGTGAGTTTCGGCAAAGGTTAAAGCACCAAAAACTTTAGCTGCTTTTGTGTTAATTAGACCAGCTCCCCACAGCAAAGCAGATACGCCAAACATCAGAACAGATTGAAAGATGTCTGGGAAAAGTTGTTGAGGACCTAGTTGGGCAGCCACTTCAGCTTGTGTGTATCCTTGAGCAACATATTGATCGACAGATGAACGATAAAAAAGGACTTCTCTGATTAAAAAGGCAGCGGCTGCAATACAGAGCACGACTGCAAGGATGTAAAAAATGATTGAAGCAGCTGGGGTTTTGGATTGGACATTTTTGCTGACACTTGTTGTACTCATTAAATCCATTTTCCTTTCTGCGGTGAAGAAAATATTCCAACACTGCATTTAATTGATGATTCTATTATAGGGGATGGATTTGGAACAAGCAAGTTTTGGAAGATGAAAGAATAAGAAGAATTGAGAGAAATACAATATTTTAAATTTTCTCTTTGGGCATTTTTAATCGGGAGGTTACTGGCAAAGGTTCTACATCCAGAATGTCCAACAGAAAGACAAAGGTGGGGATTCCAATGATTAGGCCCCAAACACCGAAAAAGTGTTCAGACAAGGTTAGAATGACGAAGGTATAGAAAATCGGTAAATTTGTCTTAGCCGACATAAGCTTAGGATTGAGTACATAGGCTTCCAGGCAGTGCAATACCGCTATCATTCCCAATACATAGAGTATAGTAGGAAGTCCTCCGATACTATATCCGATGGTACACAACGGAATAAGAGAAATGATTACTCCGGCTACGGGAATTAAACCTAAAACAAAAATCATCAGGCCTAAACCGAAAAGCTGAGGAAAGCCTAGAAGCCATAAGGCAATGCTGGAGAGAAAAGAATTGATCAGGGCGATGAGAAATTGTGCTTCAATCACCTTGCCAAAGGTGTGGACAAATTTTTTCCCGAAATATTCTAGTTCGTTAAATAGCCAGCTTATTTTGCTGGTTCTGAATTTAACCGTGAACTTGCCGACTTTTTCTTTTTCCAATAAAAAGAATAGGCTTAGAATCAGAGCTAAAAACAGATTGAACCCCCAATTGCTGATTTTCAAAACAAAGTCAAAACCTTGTCGGGCATAGCCTTCCACATTAACGCTTTGCAGCATCGGGGCAAGGGAATGAAACCAGTCACTGTTCTGTTGCTCGTGATAGATGGTCAGAACAAGCCTGATGAGTTGTCCGATTTGCTCAATGACAATGGGTAATAGCTTATAAAACAAAACGACAAGACCAATGGCCAGTGATAAATAGATGATAGACAAGACCACTTTTTTGTTAATAAAGAATGCCCTGTTGAGCTGACGGGTTAAAAAATTATTCAGACGGTCGACTAAATAAGTAATGACAAATGTCAGTAAAATAATATTTAGTAACCCCCGCAGTTCATAGAGAATAAAACAAATAAGGGCCAAAATAGCAAATCTTTTAACACTTTGATTTTGAAGGTACTTAAAAAAATCCATAATTTTCCTTTCTGCTCGTGGGCCATCAATTTTCCATAAAATCTATCCAACCTGTTTATAAAAAAATAAGATATATTTAGCCTATATTCGACGTAAATTTGCTTGCACCTTTAAAAAAGAATAGGATTAAGCTTAAGTTAATTAATTTAAGACTTATTTAAGGAAATCTTATTTAATCGTTAAGAAGTAAGATTTACAATGGGAAAGGTGAATTTTAGAAAGATAGCGAGTGTTAAAAGTGACGATTTTGAAGAAAGTAAAAGATAATCTAATACCGTTAAGCTTGATTTTAACCGTTCCTCTTTTTAATTTGGGATACAATCTCACCAATAATAGTGGGGGCAGAATTCATAATCTGACAGGGAGTCTGGATAATGCGATCCCTTTTTTGAAATTATTTATTCTCCCTTACATGACGTGGTATGCATTTCTGCTTTTAAGTCTTGCCTATCTGTGCTTTAACTATAAAGAGGTATTCTACAAAACTATTCTATCCATAGACATAGGTTTAATAATATGCTACCTAATATATTTCTTTTTTCAAACGACGGTGCCGCGTCCGGCAGTGGTCGGCCAGGACTTTTTTTCTTTGCTGGTGATATTTTTATATCGTAGCGATCCTCCCCTTAACTGTTTACCCAGCATTCATGTTTTAACCACCTTTTTGGTGATGAGAGCTATTTTTATTACTCCTGCCCGACGCACGACAAAGGGAAGAGCTATTGTTATCTATGGTGCTTTGATTATCGTTTCCACGCTTTTTGTTAAGCAGCATATTGTGGTTGATTTATTGGTTGCGATTATTTTGGGAACAGTACTTTACCGCTCGGTAGATTTTTTATTGAGAGGGAAAGTTGTGGAGCGGAAAAGCAGAGCCTATCCCTTATCCGTACAAAAGGGAAAATCACTAAATTCTTGACTTTCACTTGAATGGGAAAATGTTTCGCCAAAATCTGATACGCGCCAGCCAGGTTCGAAAAGAGGGCTTGGTCGGCTGCACATCAGGTTTTTCTCCGAAAATGAGGCCGTAGCCAAAATAGCTGCGATACTTTTTAGTAAAACTGGCATTTTTCTGTAATCTGGGTAATAAGGCTGGCTGACTGGAAACCTTACCCGCTAGATCTTTTATCAAAATCCAGTCTTTTTTTAGTTCATTTGTAATCACTTGGCGATTATCTTTTAAGGGTTGGGTATTTTTGATTTCTACATTGCAAAATCCTGCTTCTTCTAAAGTGGCAGCCCATTTTTCATAAGAGAGAGGATCTGTTTCGTATCCGAAACATTCTTTCATCTGTTTCCGGAGAGCATCAGGTAAATCGCTTAAAAGGGCCATCTCCAAATCGGCTGCCTTGCCTTTGGGTTTCAGTACACGGTAGAATTCCCTGTATACCTTAACCTTATCCAAAAATACGGTAATCGATTCTCCAATTACCCAATCAAAAAGATTGTCTTCAAAAGGCAGATTAGCCGCATCCGCAATCTGAAAGGTCACTAAATGGGCAACCCCCTCTTTTTGAGCGCGCAAGGAAGCTTTCTCAATCATCTGAGGATTAATATCGATTCCAATAATCCGACATCCGGAAGTTTTGGCCAGATAACAGGCCGTAAGACCGCTTCCGCATCCTGCATCCAGAACATAAGCAGCGGAGTCGATGGATAAGATTTCTAAGTTTTCCTTGGTGGCCGGAAATCCTCCCGGATGAGAACTGCCGATTCCCAGCCAGGCTAGCAGTTCAAAATAATTCATTGTCTCTACTCGTTTCGATTCGCCTGCCATAAACGGCCTCCTTTCGTAGGTCTTGAATTCAAAAGTAAAGCTGGATTCATGGTATTATATTCCATGAATCCAGCTTTGCTTTTTCAATTGACAAAATAAATATTAACTCTGTGCAAAGAACAATCATCAAAATAGGATTAATTCTTGCGCAAAAAGCAAAATCATGTTAAAACAGTATCTAAATAGTTATATAACACACCGAGAATAGGTGATGATCTTATATGCAGTAGTAACTATGATTATAAGGAGGTCGTTGTATGAATATGGAGTTTATTCGAAAAATCCCTACGGCTGAAGAGATAAAAGAGCAGATTCCACTGCCTGAGCCGGTTAAAAAGATTAAAGCGGACCGGGATCAGGAAATAAGAAAGATCTTTGAGGGGAACGACGATCGCTTTATTTTAATTATTGGACCGTGCTCTGCCGACCATGAAGATTCTGTGTGTGAATATATTGAAAGGCTGGCCAAGGTTCAAGAGCAGGTAAAAGACCGAATTTTGATGATTCCCCGCATTTACACCAACAAACCCAGAACGACAGGCGAAGGGTACAAAGGAATGGTGCATCAGCCTGATCCGGAAAAAAAACCTGATTTGTGTGAAGGAATCAAAGCAATTCGAAGGCTGCACATCAAGGCCCTAAGTGAATTTCATATGAATGCCGCTGACGAGATGCTCTATCCGGAAAACTTTGCGTACCTTTCCGATATATTGGGCTATCATGCCATTGGAGCTCGTTCGGTGGAAAATCAGCAACACCGTTTGACAGTGAGCGGAGTGGATTGTCCGGTAGGAATGAAGAACCCCACCAGTGGGGATATTTCCGTAATGTTGAATTCGATTGTGGCGGCTCAGCAAGGGCATACCTTTATCTACAGCGGTTGGGAAGTGGAGACTGCTGGAAATCCTTTGGCTCATGCCGTGTTAAGGGGTGCAGTTAATCCAAATGGCAGAAATATTCCCAACTATCATTATGAAAATCTGATTTACACTGCCAAAGCTTATGAAAAGCTTAACTTGGCTAATCCGGCCATGATCGTGGATACCAATCACGCAAATTCTATGAAATGTTTCTATGAACAGCCGAGGATAGCAAGAGAAATTATTATGAGCAGAAAATATGATGAGACTTTGCGGCGCATGGTGAAAGGGTTAATGATTGAAAGCTATCTGGTAGAAGGGCGCCAGGAGATCGGGGAAAACATTTATGGAAAATCCATCACTGACGCTTGCCTCGGTTGGGAGGATACAGAAAAGTTAATATACTATGTGGCGGAAAATGTTTAATCTAAATAGTCTGTAGCCATCTAGTTTCGGGGGATGCAATAAAAAATGCATCTCCCGATTTTTATTGGGGATTTTCATAATTCGTTGGTGTGTCGGAACATGCAATCTTGATAAGAAATTGACAACTTATTCGTGAAGTGTTCACAAGAACCTGACATCCTTAATAGGATTTATTTTTTATTGGCCGATATAAAAATGGGGAAATAAAATTTTAAAGATCATTGGAGGAAGGCGTTAAATGAACACAATAAATGGATATCAATATTTGTTCAATCTTTATGCTCAGAATACGGTCCAGAATATGACGGAGAATCAGAATAAAATCACTACTCAAAGCAACAGCAATTTGACAGGATTGGATACGGCACAAATCAGCCAGGAGAGCTTGCAGGCTTTACAGCAGTTGATTGGTAATCACAGGACTCATTCTGTAAATCCTCTGCAAAGCCTGATTGACGACGGGACGATTACTCAGGATCAGGCCGATGCAGTAAAGAACGCTCTCGATCAGGCCAGGTCAGCAGGAAAACAGGTTGGGGCGAAGGATGAAAATCCCTTGCAAAGTTTGATTGATGACGGAACGCTTACTCAAGACCAGGCCGATGCCATAAAAAGTGCTTTTGAGGCTGCCAGACCAACTGAAGGAAGGGAAGGACAATTTCGAAAAGATCCTCTGCAAAACCTGATTGATGGTGGAGTCATTACCCAGGATCAAGCCGATGCTATCAAAGAAGCGCTTGAAGCAGCCAGAAAAGTGCATGAACAAAATAACAACGGAGAAAATATAGATCCTCTGCAGAGTTTGATTGATGAAGGGACGCTTACTCAAGATCAGGCCGATGCGGTGAAAACAGCTTTAGAAGCAATGAGAAAGCAATCAAGTTTTAATAATCCTTATAATGATTAACACTTTTTAATTTTTTGAAGAAAAAGAATAAACCGTTTAAAATCGAAGAGCTTCTCAATATAGATCTTAGATTGAAAAATGCCGTTAAGTCTGCTTAAAGAGTTTCCCCAGGCAGCTTACCGGCATTTTATATATAATTGAGAGGGCAATCAATAGACGATTAAAGCTTAAACGGCTATAATCATAGTATATTTGGCATTTAATATTCAAAAGCAGTTTCAAGGAGGAGCAGAGCAAATGTGGAAAGAGTTCAAAGAATTTGCGGTTAAAGGCAATGTGATTGATTTGGCGGTAGGTGTGGTAATTGGGGGTGCCTTTGGGAAGATTGTTTCTTCTTTAGTGAGTGATATTATTATGCCTTTAATTGGCTTAGTATTGGGCAAAATTGATTTTTCCAATTTGTTCATCGCTTTTGGTGATGGCGATTATCAGACGATCGATCAGGCCAAAAGTGCAGGAGTAGTTACCCTTAATTACGGGACCTTTATCAACAGTATCATCGATTTCCTGATCATCGCTTTTTCAATATTTATTGTGGTTAAACAGTTGAACCGTTTCACGAAACGGAAAGAAGAAAAAGTGGAAGAAGTGAAAACTAAGAAATGTCAATACTGCTGCAGTGAGATTGATATAGCAGCAAGCAGATGTCCCCATTGCACTTCTGTTCTGGAATAATCAAAAATGATGGAAAATCAAAGCGACGGAGAAGAAACTCCAGAGGTAAAGGCAAAAATGGCTGATTTCTCAGAAGAAATGATGACCAGGAAAGTCCTGGCTATAAACCTGGTATTGAGCCAAATCATCATGTTGCTTTGTGCAGCTGTTTTTATCATAACCGTAGGTGGAGAGCTTTCATGGAACCGCTTTTTAACGGTTAAAGGAGGTACGTACCCTTTAGCTGGCCTGATTGCAGGGAGTGCTGCTTTACTGTCGGTTCAACTCATCTTCGATAAATTTGTGCCTAAAGAAAAACTGGAGGATATTATTAACGATATTCTTGTAAAACGCTTTTCTTTAGTCGAGCTGAGTCTGATCTTCTTTTTAGGAGCGCTTGCCGAAGAGCTTTTGTTTCGGGGGGTTATCCAATCCTTATTAGGAATC
>JAEWCM010000090.1 GCA_023390635.1 Bacillota bacterium | reverse complement strand
CTTTCGGCCAGGTAGAAGGGTCCCATTTTTCCCCATTAAATGCATTAGTATCTCCGGATTTAATATTGGCCAGGAGGTCGTTGTAGCTCTGACTCATATGATCCACACAGTACTGACTTTCCAAGGCCCGCGCCAAGGTGCGCCCTAAGGTAGAAAACAGAGCGGTTACAGGAAGATCGAGTTTTTTTAACGAGCTGTCCACCAGTTCTTTAATCTGTTCATTTCCGCTGGCGTAGCCGACGACAAAGCGGGCTAACGGGCCGACTTCCATTGGTTTGCCTTTCCAGCGAGGGGTTTTTACCCAACTGTAACCTTTATTTGCATCTAAATTGGCATAAGGAGGTTTGGGTCCATCATAGGAAGGATCTGTTTTACCGTCCCACGGATGGAGTCCTTCATCTTTTTTTCCTTCATATTCATACCATGAGTGAGTAACTGATTCTTGAATTTGCTGAGGGTCTTTAAGGTCAATCTCATAAACTCTACTTAAATCACCGTTTAGAACGACGCCGCGGGGAAGATGGAAGCTTTTTGGATCATTGATGGAGGTGGAGGGAAGGTCGCCATAGGCCATGTAATTGGTAATGCCCTTGCCCCAGAGATCATTTTTATAGAAACTGCCAATGGCCAGAATGTCGGGGATAAGAACTTTGGATACAAATTCCTGGGCTTCATCAATTTTAGATTTCACTATATTCAGGCGTTCCATATTGATGACTGAATTATCGTTCAGATTAATGGCACAGGCCATGCCGCCGACCGCATAGTTGGGATGGGGATTCTTTCCGCCGAAGATAGTGTGAATTTTAACAATCTCCCTCTGCCAGTCCAGAGCTTGCAGATAGTGAGCTACACCAAGCAGGTTGGCTTCGGGCGGAAGCTTGTAGGCCGGATGGCCCCAATATGCGTTGGCGAAGATACCTAATTGTCCGCTGTCCACGAATTTCTTTATTTTCTCCTGCACGTCTTTAAAATAAGCGGTGGAGGAGAGAGGCCAGGTAGAAATTGAATTGGCCAGGGCGCTGGTTTGAGCGGGATCGGCCTTGAGGGCGCTGATCACATCAATCCAGTCGAATCCATGCAGATGATAGAAATGAACCACATGGTCATGGATGAAAATCGTATCATTCATAATATTGCGAATCAGGTTGGCATTTTTAGGAATGGTGATGCCAAGGGCATCTTCAACCGCCCTTAAAGACGTTTGGGCATGAGTGTGGGTACAAACACCGCAAATCCGCTGAACCATAGCCCAAGCCGTCCGAGGATCACGATCTTCGACAATTTTTTCAATTCCTCGAAAAACAGTACCCGAACTCAATGCGTCTGTAATCTTGTTGTCTTCTACAACCACTTCCACGCGCAAATGGCCTTCAATTCGGGTGACAGGATCCACAACAATTGTTTTCTTTGCCATAACTTTAACCTCTTTTTCTAAAGATTTACATCATTAGGGTTAGAAGGGGGAATTTTCTCATTGCTTCCGGCGATATCTTTAGAATCCTTTTTTTCTTTACTCTTGCTGATAACGGCAGTAGCGGCGGCATGAACAGCAACACCGGCTGCGGCAGCCCCCATGGCTACCAACCCGATTTTATCAGGGTTATTGCCCATGGCCATGCTGGGAACGTGGGCCAGATGAGTGTAAAGGGGGCCTTGATCCCAATAATGATCTTCTGAACAGCCCAAACAAGGATGCCCTGATTTAATGGGATAGCTTAGACCTTCATTCCATTGGGTAATGGCACAGGCATTATAGGTGGTCGGTCCCTTACAGCCCATTTTATACAGACACCAGCCTTGCCGTGCTCCCTCATCGCCAAAGGCTTCTACAAATTGACCGGCGTCAAAAAAGGCCCGGCGGTTGCAATTATCATGAATCCGGTGCTGATAAAATGCTTTGGGGCGCCCTTGATTCGTTAATTCAGGCAGAGAGCCGAACGTCAAATAATGGACAATTGTGCCGGTAATAACTTCTGCAATCGGTGGGCAACCGGGGACTTTGATCACCGGTTTGTCCTTGATTACCTCATGGACAGGTACGGCATGGGTCGGATTGGGATATGAGCCTTGAATGCAAGCATTGACGGCACAAGAACCAAAAGCGACGACAGCGATTGCGCCCTTGGCACATTCCTTGAGTAATGATTCGGATGTTTTTCCGGCGATGGTACAGAATACGCCATCATTTCCCAGCGTGGGGCTTCCCTCAACAACCAGGAGATACTGGCCATAAGAGTCTGTCATGGTCTTATTGAGGGCGGCTTCTGCCTGTTCTCCGGCGGCAGCCTGCAATACTTCCATATAATCGATGGAAAGCATGTTGAGAATAAGGTCGGAAGCCAGAGGATGTCCTGAGCGAATTAAAGATTCGCTACAGCAGGTGCATTCCTGTAAATTAAGATAAATAACTGGTATACGGGGTTTGGTTTCCAATGCAGTGGCAATCTTGGGAATTGCGGTGGATTCTAACCCCAGCATAGCTGCCATGGCTGTGCAGAATTTAAGAAATTCCCTGCGCGTTACTCCCTTGCCTTTTGCCCAGTCATAATAACTCTCGGGCATACAGAAACACCTCCAATAATCATCACCATATAGGTGTTTTATAGTATTCTTCTTATTTATAAAGAATCCTTCTTGAAACACGATTTATTGTCGTAGAATATTCAATTTAAGAAAAAAATGGAATTGAGGGCAAAAAAATATAAGAAAATAGTTTTACCTGTAGATAATATGCTCATTGTAAAAACAAGCCCAAATATTTCGTAATATTAAAAAAAAATAGCAGGAAAATAAAGAGAATCTGGAGAAGTAAATTTGCGAACACGTTAATTGTTTCATGTTAACGGTTATTTGACTATCTAATGTTTAAAATTAAAGTACATATGGATTGAAGTTATATTGTATGCAAGAAACAGAAGACTGAAGATATTTAACTGATGATAAGGGTTAAGAATCTAAGCTTAAATTGAAATAAAAGTGTAATAGTACAATAAAAGAAAGAAAGAGCTAGGTAAGACAATGATGGAAAAGCCTAAGAAATTATTTGCATTTAAATATAAACTGAGCTTACTGCTAGTCGTCGTCGTCTTGCTTGTAGCTACTCTGCTTGGTCTTTGGCAGCTTTTTATGACAAATAAAACTTTAGAGGAAAATTTTGAACAAAATAAACAATTAGTCAGTGACCGAGCATTAGCTCATGTAGGAGACGTTGATCGGATGTACTTGCTGATTGAGAAGCCCCTGGTTGCAGAGTCTGAGGAAATTCTCCAAAAGGTTTCGAAGAAATATGATGAAACAGGAAATGTTGATTTCGACTTAAGTTCCTTCATCGTTGAAAAGAGTGGCTTTAACTTATATGTCATTGATACTAATAATATTATCATTCGTGGTACGGATGCCACAGATATTGGCTTGAATTTTGCCCTTTGGTCAGATTTTGTTAAAACTTTAGATAAAATTCGTGCTAAAAAGGCTTTTTACTCAGACCGGATTGATGTGTCGGTACGAAAGTCAGAAATGCATAAGTACGCATATTTACCTTCCAATGACGGCAAATATGTTTTTGAAGTCGGTGTTCAAATGGATCAGTATAATGAGGCCTTAAGAGGATGCGGTTTTGACAAAATCGGAGTGGATATTGCCGGTAAATTTGATTTTGTCAATAGTGTGGTTATGTACAATTATGAGGGAAAAGGCTATGTCAGCAACAGTACGGGAGCTGCCACCATATCTGCGGCACATAAGCCTTATTTTGAGGAAGCCATGAGCACTATGAAAACAGTGGAAGTGGAAGGAGAACAAGCCGGTCATCCTGTAATCTATCGTTATGTTCCTTATCAAATTATGGATGCGGTGGGTTATAATCAAAAAAATGTGATTGAAATTGTTTACGATCAAGAATGGCTTAGAGAAAATTTAAAGAAAAATATCATCAATATTGTAGGGTTCATCACCGGAGGCTCCATTGTTGCCGTATTACTGGGGATTTATGTGGGAGGAAAACTAACACAGCCGATTGAGAAATTTACTGTAGCCACCCAGCAATTAGCTGTAGGAAATTTTAATGTTCATACTGATGTCAGATCCAATGATGAATTTAAAATACTTAGTCATTATTTTGATAATATGGCTTCATCGGTTCGTGATTTTTTAGAAGAGCGCTATAGATATGAAAAAAGATTGAAGAAGAAAAATAAAGAGATTTATACACAAAAAGAAGAGATTACATCCCTTTATGAAGAGACTACGGCGATGAACGAAGAATTGGAGAATTTACTTACGGAAAATGAGAATGGATATTTTGAAACGGTGCGTGCACTGGCGAATGCGGTAGAAGCAAAAGATGCGTATACTGGGGGCCATTGTGAACGTGTAATGGAATACTCACTGGGAATTGCAGAGACTATGAAAGTTGGATATCAGGAAATTCGTGATTTGCGGTTTGGCAGCATTCTGCATGATGTAGGTAAGATAGGAATTGCAGAAGAAATTCTCAATAAAAGCGGCAAATATACATCAGAGGAATACGAAATAATGAAACGTCATCCTCTGATCGGGTATGAAATATTGGAAGAAGTACATTTTCTGGAAAGAGGAAGAAGGATTGTCTTGGAGCATCACGAGTGGATGGATGGCAAAGGGTATCCAAGGGGAATTAAAGGGGAGGATATTGATTTGCTATCGAGAATTGTATGTGTAGCCGACGCTTATGATGCTATGACCAGCAATAGACCTTACAGGCATAGAACCTTTTCTCAGCAGGAGGCGATTAATGAACTTATCGCTAATAAAGGAAGTCAATTTGATCCTAAAGTGGTGGACGCCTTTATTGTTTGGTTGGAATCCCCTCTCAATAAATCTTAAGCTTGTCATACACAAAATTAATCGGGTAGGAAGTTGACTAAATAATGATCAACCTCTTACCCGATTAATTTAAAATTTAAAAATTTATCAAAAAATAAAGCTTAGGGCTTTCCCTTAAACTTTTTTTATGATAAACTATAAAATAGGCCAAATACACATGATATTAAAATTACCTAACTATACTATATCGTATTTTCTGATATTTGTCAAGAGAAAAATATTAATATTTTTCTCTTGACAAATATCAGAAACAGGAAAACAGAAATATCAGATGGATAAGGAGAATGTCGATGTCTAATTATCGGGAAAGCTTGGAGAAAGAGCAAAATTATTTATCTCAAACCTTAGCTGTGATCAGAAAAGAATTAAATATAACGGAAAAGGAGCTGGCAGATAATAAGGCAAATATGATGGAAGCGCGCAAAGCCATGTGGGAAAATGGCGGTCACTCCTACGCCAATTTTACTCAGATTACTGAGGCCAACCAATACTTGATGGAAGTCAAGGCACAGACAGTGGGGTTTGAGAATAAGGAGAAAAGGGTAAAGAACTATCGGCAGATTCTCAACAGTCCTTATTTTGGACGTTTCGATTTCACCGAAGAAAGTTTTGCGGAGCAGGAAAAAATTTATATTGGCTTATTTAATGTGATGGACTCCGCACAGCGTGATATTTATGTTTATGATTGGCGGACGCCTGTAGCCGGTATGTTTTATCGTTATGAGTCAGGCAAGGCCAAATACCGGATTTCTTCCGGAGAAGTGTCGGGAGTCATCGGGTTAAAGCGGCAATACAAAATTAAGCAGGGAGAACTGGAGTATTTTTTTGATTGCAGTATCACCATCAACGATGAGCTGCTTCAGGATGTGCTGAGCCGCAATACATCCACGAAGATGCGCAATATCGTAGAAACGATTCAACAGGAACAGGATAAGATTATCCGTGATACGGAAAGTGAACTCTTAATGGTACAGGGGGTGGCAGGCAGCGGCAAAACCTCCGTGGCTCTTCACCGCATTGCCTTTCTCCTCTATCAGGGGATGGGGGCGGGATTAAAATCTGAGGATATTGTCATCCTCTCTCCTAATGTCATATTCAGCCGGTATATTTCCAACGTGCTTCCCGAATTGGGAGAGGAAAATGTTCCACAGTTTACGTTTGACGAAATCGGGGAAAGGGTATTAGGAACGGTTCAGGCTTGTCAGGAAATGGAACTGGAGATGAGGGCAAACCAGTTGGAAAGGCTCACCCTGCATCAGCATGACCGACAGGGGATTTTGATGAGAAACATGATTGAATTTAAAGGCTCTGAAGCATACCTGACTTTGCTTGAGCGTTTTCTGCACTATGTAGAGCATCGCTTAATTGATTTTCAGGATGTTTATTATCACAATAGAATACTGGCAACCAGGGAAGAGCTAAAAAGCCTCTTTTTGCATGATGAAGTGGGAATGCCGATAGGCAAACGGCTGAATAGAATCGAAAGAAGGATTATGGAGAGTTCTCATCCCTTGCAAAAGGAGCGGCTGAATAGAATTGAAAAGATTGTTCAGCATAGCGAGGGACATGATTTAGAAATAAAATCTTTCAGCAGATTGCTGGCGATCAAAGAAACAAAGAAACTATCCGATCAGGTCCGGCATTTTACACGGATAGACAGTTTTTCTCTGTATATTTTACTGTTGTCATCTCCCCGTCTTTGGGAGAAAATCGCTGCAGGGGTGCCAATACCGCAGCAGTGGGAAGAAATGGCGGCCCTTACTCTGGAAAAGATAAAACAAGGTTTAATCCCTTATGAAGACATACCGGCCTTGCTTTATTTGGAAATGAGAGTAGAAGGAATCCATCATTTTGCTCATATCCGGCACGTGATCATCGATGAGGCACAGGACTATTTTCCCCTCTACTATGAGCTGTTCAAGCAGTTGTTCCGGAATGCCAGGTTTACAGTGCTGGGAGA
>JAEWCM010000062.1 GCA_023390635.1 Bacillota bacterium | reverse complement strand
TATTAGCACTATTCAATCCCTTCACCAACTCACCCGCTCCGTTGTGCAGGCTTTCAGCTCCGTTCACCGCATCGGTCAATCCTCCCTTGGCCTGACCGACCGCACTGCCCAATAGCTGAGTGTTTTGGGCCAAACTGCTGTACCCTGCAGCCAGATCATTAGCTCCTTTGCCTAAAGAAGCCAAGCCGCTTCTCAGGGAATCAGCTCCATTTTGTGCCTCCCCAAGATGTCCCGATATTTCCTGGCCTCCGTTCAAAGCGGTTTGAATACCGTCTTTTAAAGTGGCAGACCCTTCGGCAGCTTGATTCAGACTGTCGCCCATATCGGAAATCTGACCAAAGATATTCTCAAAGAATTGACTGGCAATGGCCCCATTGGTCATGGCCTGCAATTCAAGGCTTAACTTTCCTCCCATTTGATCGGCCAGAAAGTTATTGCTGGGGTTGGAATAATATAACAACTTGGCCTTTTGCTCATTGGGATTTTTGGAATCAGTGGCACTAACGATTGTTTTGGAAAAGTTTTCCGGAATCACAATGGCCAAATCATAGGTGCCTGATTCCAATCCAGAATGGGCATCATCATAATCAGTGATATGCCAGCCTACCTGATTATCATCTTTTAATTTATCCACCAGTTCCTGTCCGGCCTGGACCTTTGTTCCATCCCTTTCGGCAGCCTGATCCTGATTGACCACGGCAATCCTCAATTCATTCAGATGTGAGTAAGGATCCCAAAAAGCCCACAAATAAAGAACACTATACAATAGTGGCATCAAGCAAACAGCAATTGTTGCCACTCTGGCAAACTTATTGCGCGAAAGCTTTTTTAGCTCCATCCAAGCGACTCTCAATGAACGCATACTTCTCGACCACCTTTCCTTCAGGCATCATAACAACTTGGTTACACCGGCCTGCAATTTCTGCATACCTTGTGGAAAGGATAATCTCTACCCCTTTTTCCTGCAAGGAAATCAGATGATCCCAAAATTTATGAATCTCTTCTGAGGTTAGTCGGTTTTCCGGTTCATCAAGAAGGAGCAAGGAAGGGTTGCCCATTAAAGCCATCGCCAGTCCTGTTTCCGCATACTTGACTGCAGACAAGTTATCGACCAACATATTGCTTTCAGCCGTAAGGCTATAGGTACTGAGCAACTCTTCCACCCGTTCTTTAGGCTTTGCCAATCTCAAAGCTCTGGCCTGAAACATCAAATTTTCCCTGACAGTTAAGTCAGAAATCAAAGGATTAAATTCAGGAATAACTCCTAATCCTGACTGCTTTCTTCCTTTTTTAGGTTCACTGATAATATTGACTTCATTTACATCCACATCACCGGAGACCGGTCGCAACAACCCGGCTAACAGAAGAAGCAAAGTTGTCTTACCGCTGCCTGTTAAACCGTAAAGCGCGGTGATCTGACCGGATGTAAGTGTAAGGTTAAAATCTTTTAAAACATAATTCCGACCATCTTTAATACTAATGTTTTGGCAACGGACAGACATGTTCTTTAATCCTCCTTTACATTCTTTTGCAAGGTCATTGAACATTAATCGCTGACTGGTGAAATACCTTTAAAACAAAAGGCCTTTAATTCCTCAATGGTTTGGTCAATTTGAAAGGCATCTTTGACTATCAGAAGGTGAAAGCTGGCTGAAGCAATCATCCCAAACATTGATGTAGCCAGAATGCTGCTGTTTACTTTTCTCAGACTGCCTTTTCGGATACCCTCCTCAATGATTTCCTGCAGCAAATTTAAATAGTCTTTAAGGCAGACTCGCAATTGCTGCTGGCGGGTATGTGTTCCCCACCCTTCACTTAAAATCATTTTAATAAAATGAGGGTTCTGAAAAGATTCGCGGGTTTGAATTTCAATGACTTTTCCAATCTTATCAAATGTATTGTCCGATTGGGCAATCACCCTGCGCAGCTCAGCAATAAGTTTTTCCAGTGCAGACCGAATCAGGCTGAGAAACAACTCATCCTTGCTTTTAAAGCGGTAAAACAAAGTGCCTTTAGCTACTTTGGCTTTTAAAGCGATTTCATCCATCGTTGCTCTTTCAAATCCCTTTTCGGCAAACACTTCCTGAGCAGCTTTAAAAATTGCTTGCTCTTTATAATCGGACATATCAGGCACCTCTCCATTCATCATGCATTTTCATCATCCCAAACCACTCTTTTTTGATCCCTCCTCTTTTTAGTTTGACCAGTCAGTCAGATTATAGTGTGAAAAAAATCCATTGTCAAGATTCGGATAAAAAATTTATTGTCAAAACTTTTAACAACAGATACGCGGAAATATTACTGACTTATTTAGACAGATGCTGCCATCGGCAAAAATAGTTTTCAATCACATCAATCAGTACAAAAAGAACTACCCCTAAACTCCCCATCATAATAATGCCGGCGAACATCTCATCAGGAGCCATCCTGCTCCATGCATCCATAATGAAGTATCCTAATCCCTCTGACGTAGCAAAGGACTCAGCAAAAAACAGGATGGCAATGGCCGTCCCCATGCTAAGTCTTAAAGCTGTGAGTACATCGGGAAGACAGGCAGGCAAGAGAGTATAACGGTATACCTGAAAAGGATGGGCTCCCAGCGAATAGAGAGAATCAATCATTTCTCTGGGGATCTTCCGCACCGCATCCCTGGTGGTAACCAGAATTTGAAAGAATACCACAAACGTAATCAAAAAAATTTTTGATCCGTCACCCAAGCCGAAAAAGATCAAAATCAGAGGTAAAAAAACAATTTTTGGAATTGGGTAAGCAATGTAAATTAAAGGAGCAAGAAAACGATCTAATTTTTGATGAAAGCCAATTATCAGTCCAATGGGCAGAGCAAGAAGCAAAGAAATCAGAATCGAGAGAACCACTCTATAAGTGCTGACCCATAGATGAAGGGCCAATTTCGTGTGGAGCAGTCTCCACGTTGCCTGAAAAGCCTCTTTGGGAGTTGGCAACATAGGGGTGTTAATCAATACAGCAGCAACTTCCCAAAGAAGTAAAATTACTGCCGTTGCCACCAAGTAGCTGAAAAGGGATTCTCCTATTTTTTTCTTCTTCAATTCACGGAGCCTCCTTCCAGCAGGCTTCTTACCGCAGTACAGCGCTCATAAAAGAGCTCAGAACTGCGATAGTCAGGCGAACCGACTTCAGGATTTTCGATCACTCCGGCCAATCTGACCGGAGGCCCTTGCAATACCAGAATCCGGCTTCCCAAGAAAACCGCCTCTTCAATGCTGTGAGTAACCAGTACGGTGGTCAGCGTACCCCTCTGCCATAAACTCAACAACAGCTGCTGGATTCTTTCCCGGGTCAAAGCATCCAGGGATGATAAAGGCTCATCCATCAGCAGCAGATCAGGCTCTAAGCTCAAAGCTCTGGCTAAAGCTACCCTTTGCCGCTGTCCTCCGCTCAATTGGCTGGGATAGTGCTGCTTCACTCCTAAAATATCCATTTCATTCAGGACCTTTTGAACGGTGAAAGAGATCTCTTTTCTTTTCCTGTGACGCACTTTTAACCCCAAACCAACATTTTTCTCCACCGTAAGCCAAGGAAACAAACCGTATTCCTGCAGAATGAATCCCGTCTGCTGACGTGGCTTTATCACTTCTTCTCCGTTAATCTGAACCTTTCCCGATGTGGGTTTGCGCAGTCCGGCTAAAAGGTAAAGCATTGTGCTTTTTCCGCATCCGGAAGGACCTATCAGCACAATACTTTCTCCCTGTTCAACATGCAAATCAAAATTTTCATAGACAACGACTTCTTTATCTCCTTGCTTATAGACTAATCCACATTGGGCAAGATCAATCAACGATTTACACCTCCGCTATTATGTATGAGTACCTCAACGATTGGAACGAAATATTGCTATGGAGATGCCCATAAACATGAACGATATAAGTACAAAGCCAACTTCAGCAAAAGGAAAACTACGGAAAAGGAAACTCTGTCCCCTTATGGCACCGGCAATAATCAGGCTGGCCAGAACAATGCTGAAGGCCAGTGAGAGAATGCTGAAGGAAATCAGATTGGTGGCACGGTTCATCCGCTTGAAAAGTACCTCTTTATCGGCAAAATTGATGTTTATAGGGATGTGTTCCATCGACATCTTCTTTAAATTTTCCTTAATCAGTTTCGGTAATTCGAAGAAGATCTCCCAAAACTCCACCGTATTCTGCTTCATGTGTTTTACAAACTGTGCCAAACCATACCGTTCTTTTAAAATCTTTTGTCCAAAAGGCTTGGCAACATCCAGAACGCTGAGGTCCGGATCAAGCTTTTCTACCGTCCCCTCGATGGTCAGGAGTGTTTTTCCCAGCAAGGCCAAATCTGATGGAATCCGGATTTGATGACGGAAAGCTACCGTAAAAAGTTCCAGCATGGCTCCCCCCATGCTGACTTTGCTCAAAGGGACATCCATATATTTTTCCCGTAATTCATCCATTTCCCGGAAAAAGCTCTCTTCATCAATTTTCTTCTCTGTCAGTCCCATCTCCATAATGGCCGTCACCAGTTGCTCCGTACTCTGCTTCATTAGGGCAATTACCAATGAAGAAAAAAAGTACTTCATCTCCGGAGTCAAACGTCCCACAATACCAAAATCCAGATAAGCGATTTTATTATCCGGCAAGACCAGAATATTTCCGGGATGAGGATCGCCGTGAAAATACCCTTCGCCCAGGATTTGATTAAAAGTGGACTTAACCAGCCGTTCAGCGATCAATTTCGAATCATAACCGTCCCTGGCCAGTATGTCATATTGGTTCAGCTTGATCCCATACACATATTCCAGCGTCAGCACCTTTTCCGTGGAGTATTCCCAAAAAACTTTGGGAATGTACACCGTCTCATCGTCAGCAGAAATTTTACTGATCTTTTCAGCATGGCGGCCTTCCAGGCCGTAATTCAGCTCAGCACGCAGGGAACGGGAAAACTCATCGACCATGCTGGATATCTGATAAGTCTTGGCCCATTGAAAATGAGTCTCGGCCAGCTCAGCCAAATCAATCAGAATCTCCAGATCCGTTTCGATTTGCTGCCGTACATTAGGGCGCTGAATTTTAACAACAACCTCTTCACCGCTTTTCAAAACCGCTCTGTGCACCTGTCCGATGGATGCAGCAGCCAAAGGAGTTTCGGAAAAAGAAGTAAAGAATTCGGAAGTACACGCACCAAGCTCATCTTCCAGAATTTTCTTGGCTTCCTCATAAGGAAACGACGGCACCGCATCCTGCAGCTTTTCCAGCTCTTTAATAATTTCCAACGGGACAATATCAGGGCGGGTGCTGGCAATCTGACCCAGCTTAATAAACGTTGGCCCTAATTCTTCAAAGGCCATCCGTATCCGTTCTCCGATCGGAAGCTTGTCCATATCTAATTTATGCTTGCCCCACCGCTTGGGCAGCAGAATAAGCTGGCCAAGGCCAATTTCCTTGATGGCCAAATCGAACCCATGGCGAGCCAAGACAGTCACGATTTCTCTATAACGGCCTAACTGGCGAATTCTCTTGCCAAACATTTTTTCCCTCTTGCAAAAACAAGGTCCGATTCCTCAGACCTTGTTACTTTCTTCGTGATTTTGCTGCTCTTCCAAAGAACTCACTTTAAGCTCCAGGATTTTAATTCTTTCTTCCAGCTCTTCCACCGACGCTTTCGTGGCCATATTGACCTCTTCCAAGGCCTTGCTGACCTGCTGGGCAATTATATCCTTCAATTCTGTCTTTTCCTTTTCTCCTCGGTCAATCAAATCCTTGATCAGTTGTTTGGATTCCTCAAGGGGCACTTCCCCCCGCTTAACCAACTCATCCACAACTTTTTCAATCTGATCTTTACTGTAAGCAGCCAGGCCCACTCCCAATGCGAGCCCCTTTTTAATGAGATCATGCATGCGACTCAGCCCTTTCCAATCTATTCGATCTCCAGTTGATCTTACGCTAAGTATATCTTAAATTTGGTAATTTAGCAAAAAACCGAAATCTGGGGCAGGGCTAAAAGGCACAGTTCCGCTTTCGGCAGTAGCGCCATCCATGGCGCTAACAACCGCGCTCCGCATCCATGCTCCGCTTACGCTGGAACTGTGCCCCTTAGCCCTGATTTGAAGCTTAGGAATTCGGGAACATTGCTCCGGTGACAAAAAGCGCAGCTTGACACACGAAAGTGAAGGAATTTGGCAAAGGGGCGCTAAGCTGAACGCCGCTTTTGTGGCACGCGAAGCCGGAGGTTTACATGCAGAAAGCAACAGGGTTCCGGCGCAGCACCATAAAAGCAAGTGAGGCTGTCCCGGCGCCATCCGCAATGTTGTGTGTCAAGCTGCGCTCCCCCAGCGCTTTTGTTTTGCCTAGAATTTGCGAACATCGCGGACTAAGACGTCTTGTTCAAATATTGGGGACGAATATTACGAATCATATAGGCAAATTTATGTACGAGTTCAGGATCAAACTGAGAGCCTGCATTGCGTTCGATTTCCTGCAAAGCTTCTTCAGGCAAACAGCCCCGGTGGTAGGTCCGGTCCAGCGTCATAGCCGAATAAGCGTCAACGATAGCCGTAATCCTGCCGATTAAAGATATTTCCTCACCCTTTTTTCTATGGGGATAGCCGGTGCCGTCCCAACGCTCATGATGCTCCAGTATGCAGTTGAGAATCGTTGGATTATAACCGACCCAGTAACCAATCACATCATAACCCAGTTGAGGATGCTGCATCATGATCTGATATTCTTCCCTGTTCAAATGTCCCGGTTTTTTCAAAATTCGGTCTGGAATCGCCAGCTTGCCGATATCGTGAAGAATTCCGGCTTTCCACAAATCTCCGTCATCAATATCCAAACCGATATAAGTATTGAAATACAATAAATACGTAGCCACTGATTCGGAATGAATCCGTGTATAAACATCTTTTGTGCTCAGTGTCTCCAGCATATTCCATCTTACAGTTGACAAAAGATCAGCTTGATCATCGGCTCCCTTTTCCCAAAAGGCCGTTTTTGTCAGCTGAATAATCTTTTTCTGCTCCGCCAGTTGGATAAGTTCATGTAGATTTCGGGCCTCAGATGGATAGAAGGCCCATCCATATTCGGCATAAATCGGCAGAGTGTCATTCCCGGCCTCAAAAACAAGCCCTTTTTGAGCTTCCTGCAGCTTTTGAATCAGCGGAATACTATCCACTTCTTCCGGAATCACAATCATGATCTCATCCGCTCCAAAACGGGCCAGCATCCAATCCGTATCCTTTTGTTCCAGGCAAAAAGACGAGAATTTTTTTAAAACCGCATCTCCAATGCTGGGGCCGAAATGTTGGGTCAAGGTGCGGTAATTGTGCAGGCTGGCAATCAAAAGCGTAAAAGGAAGCTGATCGCTGATCCGCCGGTCCAGGTCATTGAGAATCTGAGCACGGTTAAGCAAACCGGTGGATTCATCATGCTCGTAATGATAGCGCAGAGCCTCTTGCAAGCTCAGCTCCCGGTAGTAAAGATGAGCTATTCCCTTCACAAACCAACCAGTCGTTAATGCAGAAAGAATGGTGGAGATATCGTTTGTCGTCAAACTCACGGAAAAACCTTTGCTGAACTCTGCCAATTGAAGAAACAGATTGGCTGCAGTCAAAAGGAACAATTCCTCCAAATTCAGAGACAATCCGGCAAAAACCATTAAAACATAAGTATATGTAATGGTCGTCAGTCCAACATAACCTTCCCCATAATAACTCCAATAACCAATGGCTAAAGGAATGGCAGCAACCAATACACGCCAGTATTTGCGGAAAATCAACGCAGAGGAATACTTTTTCCTCCAGACGCTCCAAACAAGCCAAAGACTGCTCACAGCCATAAAAAAGCGCAAAAGATGCATAGGGGCACTGTTGCTGAATATGTTGATGATCAGAAGGATAACCGTCACAAGCAAAATATACAGCAGCAGCCCGTAATCAATTAGATTTCCCTTGCTCTTCTTAAAAAAAGAAATCTCACAGCGCCTTTTAAAACCCACCGTTTTATGAAACCTGATGCGGGTTTTCAAATAATCCAGGTATTCTTTTTCTTCAAAATCTCTACCCAGCTCGCTCACTCTATCTCCTGCCTTTTAACTGATCTGGCCAACTCTTTGGTCAGCGCTGCCTGAAACCTGGTAGGGTAGGATGCTGAACGGCATCATTTAGTGGGTAAGATTCGCTGCGAAAGTCAGAATTCCCTTCCTGTTTATAAAATTCTTTCTTAGTTTTTATTTATTTTATATTACGGCTGCCCGGTTTAATATAAGGAATTCCGTTTTGGCATAAAGGACAATCATCTGCGGCAAAGCTTTCGATCTCCATACTGATCAAACTCCGCAAGGGAAGGCCAAAATCCTGAACACCGCCGCTCCGGTCTACAAGAACACCCACTCCCACAGGAGTCGCTCCCAGCTCTTTGACCACCTTCAATACCTCACGCACTGACTTTCCTGTGGTGATTACGTCTTCAACCACCAATACTTTTTCCCCCGGCTTTAATTGGAAACCCCGGCGCAACGTCATTTCCCCATTTTCCCGTTCGGCAAACAAAGCTCTCACCTGCAAAGCCTTCCCCACCTCATGGGCCACCAGAATTCCTCCCATAGCCGGTCCGATCACCGTTTCAATCTCCTGGCCGGCGAATTCCCCTGCCAACAGCTCTCCCAAACGGTTAGCCATATGGGGATATTGAAGAACCTGGGCACATTGCATGTATTGAGAACTATGCCGGCCTGAAGTCAGGAGAAAGTGTCCCTCAAGCAAAGCTCCGCTCTGCTTGAAAATATCCAGAATTTCTGCCTGTTGGGCTGAAGTCAGACAGGTTTCATTAAAATTGTTCATGTTTAACACTCCTAGCCATATTATTCTATTTGGTCAATTGTCCCATATTCTTGCCAAGGCTCCGCGTGGATCAGGATCCTGGGTAATCGGACGTCCGATCACTAAATAAGAGCTGCCCGCTTCAATGGCCTGCCGCGGCGTCAGCACCCTCACCTGATCATTGGCTACGCTCCATGAAGGCCTGATACCAGGAGTCACTAAGAGGAATTCTTCGCCCATGGCTTTGCGCAATACAGCAG
>JAEWCM010000008.1 GCA_023390635.1 Bacillota bacterium | reverse complement strand
ATATCAATCTATCAGGAGTCTGGAGACAGGGTGCCGATCTCTCAGCTTATGTTGCGCCGGCTATCATTTTTGGTGTCTCTCTGCTGGTATTTCTATTGTCAAGGTGGAAAAAGGGCTGTCTGATTCTGTTCTTCGTGGCCTGCTATGTTTTTGCTGGCATGGCCTATCTCCAGTATACGGACAGGGCATGGCCTTATGCCGCTTTCTTGCTTTTCTGTCTGGTTATGTTCTTCACCCGCTCTTACTGGCACAATGCATTAAAACACAGCACTATCCGGGTAAGTTTCGGCAAGTTCAGCCTGACGATGGCCGGAATGAGCGTGCTGATTCTCTGCCTGAGCGGAGCGGTGGTTTACGGATGGGTGGCCAAGCTCCAGCTCCCGACGCTGGATATCTATCTCCATGAGAAGCTGATGGCTCTGGAAGTGCTGGAGCGGATCGGGCTGACGACCAATATTCCCATCTATGACGATCAGAAGATTTCCGATAATTTCACCGATATGGCTCGTTCTTCCCAGAATCAGGGACAGGAAGAAAACCAGGAAGAACAGAAAGTCAATGATCAGCAAAAGACTGATGAGGGGAACAAAAGGGAAGACCCGGTGCAGGAGCAGGGAAGCGGAATAACCAAGTCGACGGAGACGGCAAGGGTTATCACTTATTTCCAATCTCCTCTGCATAAGGTGGTGCTGGCGGTTTTGCTCCCTATTCTGGCGTTGGCTCTGATTATTTTGATAAAGAAGGGTAGCCGGAAGTATTGGTATCGCCAGGTAGCGCAAATGAGGCCTGAAGAACGGATTTCCCAGATGTATCTGTTTTTCCTGAAACGATTCGGATGGATAGGATACCGCCGGGATGCCAGTGATACCTTGTTTGAATATGCCGCTAAAATGGAGGGACGGCTCAAATCTTTTGCGGTGGACAAGAGTGATTTTCAAAGGCTGACAGAGGTGTTTGTCAAAGTCAGCTACGGTTCGGAAGCAGTCAGTGCGGAGGAACTCAGGTTATATGAAAATTTTTACCAATACTTTTATAAAAACTGCCGCAGCAGTAT
Source organism: Bacillota bacterium (assembly GCA_023390635.1). Taxonomy (GTDB): domain Bacteria; phylum Bacillota; class Desulfitobacteriia; order Desulfitobacteriales; family Desulfitobacteriaceae; genus JAEWCM01. The sequence continues at coordinate 9,710 of JAEWCM010000008.1, read as the reverse complement.
TGGTAATTTCAAATATATTTTAAAGTTTCTAGTACTTTAGGAGGAGAGAGAATGAAGAAGAGATTATTTACAAAGGCTCTGACATGCAGTCTGGTATTCTCGCTGTTGCTTGCGACCCCGGCGCTTGCAGACTTTTCAGCACCGACAAATCCGACCGTGATCAGTAATGATTACAATGTGATCAAGGTGACCAATTCCCATTACCCGGCAGACCAGCTGGAGCCGTTGATTTTAGGTGCAGATATGGTCTCCACCAGCACTCTGGGAGGGCTGGGCGACCCCAAGGTTATCCTCGGCATCTTCGGCACAGGGGTGAATTCTAACCCCGATCCTTTTCTGACTAACTATTTTTACAATAATTATTATGCCTCTAGTCATAATCTGCAAACGGTAACACCGGCTATGATCGTTGGGACCGCAACAGACGTAAATTCCACCTACAATGTACTTAACGGGTTGGTTAACCGCCCCCAGATTATTCTTTCCAACGATGCATCAACGTTTAACGGAGCTATTGCTGCCCTTCCGGAGAATACGGATAGTAGTTCCACTAACGACTATAAGCCGTCAATCGTTAGCTTAACGGGCTACACTACCGTAGCAGATCAAATTACCGATATGAAAAAGCTGGCAGAAGAAATGAACCAGGTCATTAAGGCCAGTAACGGCAAACTCACCACCCGGTATGGAGATCCTGCCATCATAGCCAGTGACTATGAAAAGTTTTATAAAGGCCTGAAATATTATGCTATGGGCGAAATAGACAAGATGATCAGCTCAGGCAAGCTGGCCAAGAAAAAGACAGTAGCGGTTGTTTATTCCACTACGGCAGCCAATGCGGGTGAAAATGATATCTGGCAGTGCTCCACAGCTCAGACTACCAACGGTACAAGTCTGGACAGAGCTTCCCAATATTGTGAAGGGATCACAACCAATCTGGCTGATTTGATTAGAGGCAAGGACTCTTCCCGGGTGTTTGACCAGGCGGCCAACAAAGATCTGAATATCACGATTGCTTCCACAGGCTTGGTTAAAGTGACCACCGATGAGCTGACCCAAGCTGATGTGATCATCACTGGCGGCAAAAACACCACCAACAACGACGGGGTAGCGGAACCGATCCTGAACGCCTTGGAAGCAAAAGGATATAAGGCGGATCAAATTCCGGAAATGTTTGAAAAACTGCCTCTGCCTCTGTATAACCTGCTGGCTAATTCCATTGAAAATGCTCTGGGCAATTCCTTCGTGGCCGGCAATTTATACTACAATGAGGGGTTGGATATGAATCCTGTTTATACCACGGCGTACTTTTTGCAGAAGTTCTATCATCTCACCGATAATGAAGCTTTGCAGCAGGTGGTTAATGAGACACTCAAAGATGCCACCCTGCCGGAAGGCTTGACTACCGACCTAACCAACTATGATCCGCAGAAAATTGAGAAGATGATTGTGAAAGGCGCCGAGTATGCCAAGCAATATGATCCCAGCTGGCAGCCTGATTTCTCCGTAGGGATCGGCAGCGATCTGGATGATAATGGAGATAATGATGTGCTGGCAGACCGGATTTATGGCGAAAGCCGTTATGATACTGCTGTGGAAATCGCTAAAAATTACTTTGCCGACGGAGCGGATACTGTGGTTCTCACTCGAGGCGATGTTTCCGCCGACGCTTTGCCTGCCGTACCCTTGGCCAAAAAACTGAATGCCCCGCTGCTCCTCACTCAGCCGGACAGTTTGTCGGACAATGTGCTCCAGGAGATCAAGAGCTTGGGCGCCAAGAAGGTGGTCATCATCGGCGGACCGGGAGCAGTAAAGTCGGCGGTGGAAGATAAACTGACGGCAAACGGTCTCCAGGTAGAAAGAGTATACGGTCAAACCCAATATGATACGGCCTATGAAATTGCCAAACAATTAGGCGGCAGTACTGGCCAGGCAGTGCTGGTGAACGGGAACCTTTATAAGAGCACTTTCCCCGATGCTCTTTCCGTTTCTTCCTGGGCCGGCTATAACAGTGTGCCCATTCTTTATGTGGACAGCAGCTCAAGCCGGCTGCCGGAAGCCACCTCCAAGGCGATCAGTGAGATGAAAATCAATAAAACCCTTCTGGTTGGCGGCACGGCAGTGGTACCCAGTGCCTTGGAAAGCCTGGTGCCCAATCCTCAGCGTTACGGAGGAACCACTTTGTATGATACCAATGTGCAGGTGCTGAAAACATTGCAGCCTAATGCAACTTCCGTTTATGCGGTGACAGGCAAGGATTTTGCCGATGCGCTGGCCGGTGCAGCCGTGGCGGCCCGCAGCAACGGCTGGCTGCTGTTGACAGGAGCCAATGCCACCGCGAGTCAGGGCGGACTGACGTTGGATCAGCAGACTCTGCTCGAAAGCACCAATGGTAAGGTTACCTCTTTCCATGTCTTTGGCGGACCTGCCGTAGTTTCTCAGAGTACTCTGGAAGCAGTCAAGAGCATGCTAGGGAAATAGGTAATCCAATATGTAAGCACGACCATAATAGACTGTAAAGAAATTCTGGAAAAGGCGTGGAGTGGCGCAATATAAATTTTCTCAGGATAGCGGCAAACAATGAATGACCGGCGATGAGCGATTAACGTCAGTTTGCGACAGCGGAGTGTCATTCATTGTTTGGCCTGCTATAAACTTTTTTTTGCGACACTTCCCCTCATCCGGAATGAACTGAGGTGATTAGCCATGAAAATTATTACGGTATCAGGGCCCCCTTCCTCAGGAAAGACGGCTGTGATTGCCAAAGCGGTCATGAATATGGAGGCTGATCTGAAGCAGGTGGGCGTTCTCAAATTTGACTGCCTTTCCTCTGTAGACGGGGAACAGTACGAAAACATGGGAATTCAGTCCAAGGTGGAGCTGGCCAAAGATGTATGTCCTGATCACTTTTATATCAGCAATCTGGAGAGATTAGTGAAATGGGGGGCCAGACAGAATCTAACTTATCTGATTACGGAAAGTGCCGGCCTGTGCAACCGTTGCTCTCCTCATATCAAAGAGCTTCCTGCTGTATGTGTGATTGACTGTCTGTCCGGCTTTCATACGCCGGGGAAGATCGGTCCTATGCTCAGCTATGCGGATGTCATCGTCATTACCAAGGGAGATATTGTGTCTCAGGCCGAGCGGGAAGTTTTTGCCGCCAGGGTGGAACAAATCAATCCTCAGGCCGATATTCTTTTCGTCAACGGAATTACCGGACAGGGGGCCTTTGATTTGGCCGGATACTTTCTTAACGCTGGTGACTGCAACTCTGTAGTTGGAAAGAATCTCAGGCATTGCATGCCTTCCTCGATCTGCTCTTATTGTTCGGGAAAAACCCGGATCGGGGGGAGATAGCCCATTCCTGACGGCTCCAACATAACAAAAGATCTCAGTCCAGGTACTTATTTTATAGGTGGTGAATGATCGTGGCGGCCTACCGGAAACTAAGCCTGCTTTTATGCATCCTGATGGCGGCAATGCTGATAACGACAGGATGCAAGCCCAGTCCCAAGTTGGAAAAGGTGACTTATCAGCAGAATTCTTCCGATGTGGATAAAAACAATGATACCAAATTCATGCATAATGATGCTAAGAATCAGGCTGTGCAGGATAATCTGGCACCGATGGATAAGGATGAAGATGCTCAGGATGCCCGGGATCGGGACCGGGAGAAATCGGTGTATGGGGAAGAGAATGTCAATGATCATTCCCAGACTCCCAGTGTGGATTATGATCCACTCACTCATTCCGCTCAGACGGCTAAAAACAATCAGTCGAATCAGACAAAGAATAACGATAATGCTCCTCTGGACGGCGGACAGGGAGGAAAAAGCGGCGGGCATTCCCAGGGAGAAGACGGAGCGGTCAAGGACGGAGGAAACGGTACAGGAGGAGAAGGCAATCAAGGGATGTCTCCCGCCCCTTCCGATACGGCCATGAAAACCATTGTCATGCCCAACGGGGAGCAGGTGCAGGTGCCGGAGAATGTGGATCGGGTCTCTGCTCCGGGGGAATTAGGTCTGGTGGTTCAGATGCTGGGAGGAGCCAAACGTTTGGTGGCTTCTTCAGCTGATTTCACTGGCAATGGCTTGGCCGCGGCGGTCTTTTCCGATGAAGGAATCTCTAATGTCGCCTCGTTATGGGACGGAGACGGCTCAGGGCAGATCAGTGACAGCAATTTCAATGCTCTGCTCAATCTGAAGCCTGATGTCTGTTTTGAAGTGAGCGGGCAGAATACGTTCAGTGCAGCACAGATTGCCACGCTTAAGGAAAAACAGATCGGTTATGTGGTTCTGCCCAAGCTGAATACATCCGCTAATGTCAAAAGCTGCGTACAGATTGTCGGGCAGGTCCTGGGGGATAAATCGTCTTCCGGAGGGGAAAATGCGGTCAGCAACGCAGAGCGTTATATTGATTATTATGATTCCACCATTAAGGAGGTTTCACAGAGGTCCAAGCGTTTTACCTATGATATGACTGATTTTGATAATGATAAGAATCAGAATGGGATCAAGAAATTAACATCGGTTGATGCCCCGAGTCAGGGACTCTATTCACTCTTTATCGCCAATTGGGATGACAGCGCCGACTGCCGGATTTACAGCGGTTCGGTCAATGCCCTGCAATCCCGGGGAGCGGCCGTGGTAAAAAGCGGGTACAGCTACAGTTCCATTAGCTATTTCATGAGCTTAAACGGAGTGCTCAATTTAGCAACTATTTATCCTGACTTTGGGGTGACCAAGAGCTGGTATGTCAATCCCCTGCACACTGTGCAATGGAATATTGACTTGACCGGTTCGGGAGGGGAGCAGACTTCCAATTCCCTCACCCTCAGTCCTATTGATTCAACAGCTTTTATCGGTACGGCCTTTTTTAACAAAATTGTCGTGGCTGACAACGGAATCAAAGAGAAAATGGAAAAATCCCCGTTCTGGAAAGTTTATGGTAAGGTCACTTCAGAGGGGGGAACGATTCAGGATTACGGCTTCCTTGACAGTAACGGACGGGTGATCAGCAGCAACATTAAGGGAGATTGCACGATCCTGGTTAATCCTTCCGGAGCAGGGGATTGGGCCGGTACTTCGGTGGAGAGCATCTTGGAGCCGGTTTGGCTGTCATGGAAATATCAGGACGGTTATACGGAAGCTCAGGTCAGAAGTAAAATTTCCCAGTTCTATAAAGAGTTTTACCGTTGTTCCCTGACTGATGAGCAAATTTCTCAAATTTTAAGCGGCAAATAAGGCACTAATTTATTCCGGCAGGTGAAGAGCCATTAAACAGGTTGATAATAATAAGCACAATGGGGATAATCCGATTCAAATCAATATCAAGGCACAGGCCGTGCAGCTTTTTGGCGATGAGGAGAAGGCGAGGATAAGGGTCTCCCACACCAAGAAAGCCTTGATTATCTTGGCCGTGGGATTGGTCTTCCTATTTATCCTCTCCCTGATTTTTTGTGTCAGTGTAGTCCATGAGCGTATGTCTTTGCCTTATGTTCTGAATATGGCTTCCAGCCGTCTGCAGGATATTTTCCTCTACCTGTCCGGTCAGGGAGCCAGAGACGGGATTCATTACAGAATAAATACCTATCTTTTGGTAGCCTGCATCGGTGCGGGGCTGGCCACTTGCGGCACCGTATATCCGGGGCTGTTCCGCAATGCCATCGCTTCGCCCACGACTCTGGGGGTGAACTCGGGAGGAATGCTGGGTGGAATTTTATATGTCCTTCTTTTCGTCAAGGTTTCCGGACCGGTTCAGGTGGTGCAGTTTGACCAATATATGGCTCAATATAACATGATGTCTTTATTTGACCGCAACATCAGACAAATTTTTATCATCGCAGGCAGCCTGCTGGCGGTAACTTTAATCGTATCCATCGCCAAGGCGGCAGGCCGGGGCAGAGTAACCTCTTTTGTCCTGATGATTGCTGGGACGGTTTTTTCTTCCGTGATCGGAACAGTGGTAGGCTTGGTTCAGAATTATTTGGTTCTGACAGACGGAGAGGATATGAGCCGGATTCAGGAGTTGGGCAGGCTGATGCGCGGTTCCTTTGACCAGCTGTACAGTTATCAGCATTTATGGCTGGCAGGGGTGCCGATCGTGGTTTGTCTGGCAGTTTTGATGCTGCTCCGGCCCCATATGAATGCTCTGGTGTTTGGGGAAGATGAGGCGCAAACCATGGGAGTGAGGACCGGGCTGCTGAAAAATCTTTTAATTGGGATTTCCACGCTGATTACAGCGGTGGCGATTGCTTTCTGCGGCCAAATCGGGCTGGTAGGCTTAATTGTTCCGCATTTAGCCAGAAGGGTGGTAGGTCCGGATTACAAGTCCTTGATTCCTGCTTCCATCCTGCTTGGTGCCGCAGTGTTCCTGGTTATCTATGATGTGGCCTTTATGTTCAATGTTCTGGATGGGATTAATCTGATCACTAGCATTGTGGGAGCTCCGATCGTTGTCTTTATTATGCTCAGGCAAAGGAGGGAACGTCAGGATGAGTGGTTTTGAGGAAGAGGCAGTCCGGTTGATTAAAGCCGATAAAAATAAATTCAGGTGGATTCTCCTGTTGGGGTTGGGCGGCCTGATGCTGTTGTTTCTACTCAGCCTGATGGTGGGCTTATCAAAAGGCACTTTCTTTTCTCCTCAGGAAGTGGCGCAAAATCTTTTGACGTTTGTCAGGATCAGCTTTGCCAAGCTTAGACATGACGGAGCTTATGACAGTATGGTGGCCTTGGCCAACAGCCTGCCCGGTTATACGGAAAGCAAACTGCGGTTTTTGAGTTCTATTTTGGTGATTGTGGCGGGAGCGGTCTTGGGTGTTTCGGGAGCGGTTTATCAGTCCGCTTTCCGCAACCCGATGGCTGGACCTACTTTGTTAGGCGTGGCCGGAGCCATTAATCTGGGCAACATGATTTTAGTGCTCCAATATTCAACGTTAGCCGTTTATCTGACCCAAACCCGTTATCTGTATTGTTATGGACTGGCCATGGCTATCCTGGGTCTGGTGATTGTGCTGACCAAGGTGATCGGCGGGCGGATTGATGTGGTGGATATGCTGTTGGTGGGGATGGTGATGAATCTTTTATTAGGTTCGGTGACCGATTATTATCAGTTCGAAATGACGGCGGATCAGCTACTTACTTTCCAGCAGTTATCCATGGGCGGTTTTCTTTCTGCCCAGACTACCCCTCTCAGTTTCGCTATTCTGGCGGTGGCCGTGCTGGTCGGGGTGCTGCCCATTCATCTTTTCCGTCTCAGCTTTAATGCAGTGAGCTTTTCCGAGGACGAGGCCTATGCCATGGGCATCAGAACCCGCCTGATGCGGCTGATGGGGATTATTGGCGCTACAGTGCTGGTGACTGCCGCACTGATCCATTTTGGAACGGTAGGGGCCATTGCCTTGGTCATACCTCATTTATGCCGCTATATGTTCGGATCGAACTTTAAGACGATTTATATCACCAGTGCTTTATTTGGGGCGGCTTATCTGCTGCTGTGCCAGATTTTGTCATCATTAACTAATATCAGTGTGATCGGCCACCTTCCAGTAGGCTCGATTGTTAACCTGGTGACAACTCCGATTTTCATATTGATTCTGGTCAAGCAAAGGAGAGGTTGGGAATGATTCTGGAACTGCGCCATGTGGACTGCGGTTATGGTAAAGATAATGTGATCCTGAAGGATGTGAACTTCAAGATCGAGAGCGGTGAGATTTGCTGTCTGCTCGGCCCCAACGGGGTGGGAAAATCCACTCTTTTCCGGACCATTCTCAATCTCATGCCCTGTCTGGACGGGGAAGTGAGAGTTGATAACGAAGATTTGGCCAAATGGTCGGTAAAAAGAAGGGCTAAAATGCTATCCTATGTTTCTCAGTCGCACATTCCGCCCTTTCCTTACCGGGTGAAGGAAGTGGTTCTGCTGGGACGCCTGAATCATTTCGGCTATTTTGCCCAGCCTACGGATCAGGATCACCAGGTTGTGGAGGAGGCTCTGCATGATCTGGGGATCAGCCATCTCCGCGATAAAATTTATGTAGATATTTCCGGGGGAGAGCGACAGATGGTGATGATTGCCCGGGCCCTTGCACAGGAAACAAAGTTTCTCGTTCTGGATGAACCGACGGCTAATCTGGACTACGGCAATATGGTGAAAGTGATCAGTAAAATCCGCAAGCTGAAGGAAAAAGGACTGGGGATTATCATGACAACCCATGTACCCGATCATGCCTTTATGTGCGATGCCAAGGTGGTTTTACTGCAGCGGGACCGTCCTCTGCTATTCGGCAGTGCGGCGGAGATCGTGACGGAAAAGAATCTCAAGGATGCCTATGGGGTTCACATCAAGGTATTTGAGTTCTATAATGATCAGGGCAGGCAGGTACGTATGTGCCAGCCGCAGTTTGATGAAGACTGAAAAGGGGCAAATCTTGTGGAAAAAATCAATTCCTTCGCTCCCCTGATTGATGAGCAGGCGCGTATTCTGATTCTGGGCTCTGTTCCCAGTGTGGAATCATTGCGCCGCAGCCAGTACTACGGCAATCCGCGCAATCATTTCTGGCCAATTCTCTATAGAGTTTTTGACCTTGACTATCGGAGAGATGAATCTTATGGGGAAAAAACGGCGATGCTCCGGGAACGTGGGATTGCGTTGTGGGATGTGATCAGGGATTGCCGGCGGACAGGCAGCCTTGATGCCAGTATCACCGAAGAGGAAGCCAATGATTTTCCCTGGCTGTTCGGTAATTATCCCCGGATCAGATGTGTTCTGTTCAATGGGGGAAAGGCTTACGAGACCTATGGCAGGAAAGTGGGCTTGAATACCTTCCCTGATTTGACTTGTAAAAAGCTGCCGTCCACCAGCCCGGCTAATACTATGCCATTGGCGGAGAAGTTACAGGCATGGCAAATCATCCGGGAGCTCACCGGGAATGACGAAAAGAGCTATTGAAAGCAAAGGTCAAGCAATGAATGATTGTCATTGCTTGACCTTTGCCTATCCTGAAAAAAGACCCCGTAAAAGCAGCTTCAGAGGGAGCTCCTCGCCTTCCCCGCAAAGCCCTGAAAGGGCAGCTTGACGCACAAAAGCGGAGGGATTGGGCAGAGGGGCGCTAAGCCGCACGCCGCATCTGTGGTATGCGGAGCCGGAGGTTTACTCATAGGAAAGCAGCGGGGTTTCCGGCGCAGCACCGCAGATGCAAGTGCGGCAGCCCCGGCGCCCTCCGGAGCATTGGGCGTCAAGCTGTCCTCACCCCAGCGCTTGCTCATCCTGCCTCTGCTTACTCCGGATCAAAATTTTTCATCCGGGCAGGAAGGGCAAGGGAGAGCAAAAGGCAGAGGAGTACGAGTAAAAGCAGGGATCCGAAAACTGAACTGAGCCCACTGTGAATCGCGGTTTTGACGGTTTCTGCACTAATGTTATTTTGCCCGTTTTCTAAGGACAGCAAATTTTGAGGATTAAGGCCGGTCAGTCCCAAGCGTTCAAAATAGCTTTGAATATGGGCATTAAAGATTCCGCCCAGAGCACTGACACCGATCGTCTGGCCCAAGGTGCGCAGGAGGGAGTTGGAAGCAGTGGCCGCACCTCTCTTACCATAGTCTACCGATGATTGGACAACAATGGTCAAAGTGGTAAAAATTCCGCCGAAACCTGCTCCTGAAATAAAAGAAAAAAGCAGCACATAAATAAGCGGGGAGCTGACTTTTAAATTCCAA
>JAEWCM010000179.1 GCA_023390635.1 Bacillota bacterium | reverse complement strand
CCCCAACGGGGAAAGATGTGCTGGAATGGGCCGCCGAAGTGGAGCGGCGGGGAGCCGGGGAGATTCTCCTCACATCCATGGACCGGGACGGAACGAAGCAAGGCTATGATCTGGAATTAACCAGAGCGGTGAGCCGGGCTGTCTCCCTCCCTGTGATTGCCAGCGGAGGTGTGGGCAATCTGGATCATCTGGCAGAGGGCCTGACCACCGGAGAAGCAGATGCTGTACTGGCTGCGTCTATCTTCCATTTCGAGGAATACAGCATCGCGGAGACCAAGGATTTCCTGGAAGAGCGGGGCATTACGGTGCGCCGGTAAGCTAACAACAGCGGAAAGCCGGAAAAGAAGAATGGAAAAGCAAAATGGTCAGGTGGCAGCGGGAAAGCACGGAGCGGAAGGCAGCAGGCCGGATGGAAGCGATAGAAATGGTAGAATAGCAGAAATGGTAGAGCCGGTGGAATCGGGCTGAAAGGAAGAGAGAGGTTATGGCACTTAAAGAAGACTTTAATGCGGATCAATTTGTGAAAGAACATATTCAGTGGAACGCTCATGGTCTGATTCCTGCGGTGGTTCAGGATGCGGAGACCCGTGAGGTTCTGATGCTGGCTTTTATGAATGAGGAATCGCTGAAACTGACTTTGACGGAAAAGCGGGCCTGGTATTATAGCCGGAGTCGCCAGAAGCTGTGGCGCAAAGGCGAGACTTCCGGCCATACTCAGGAAGTGGTGGATATTAAGTTTGACTGTGATCAGGACGCAGTGCTTCTGCTGGTCAAACAGACGGGGATGGCCTGTCATGAAGATTTTTACACCTGCTTCCACTATGAGGCGGATGAAGCGGGGCTGAAAAAGGTCGGTGAGCCGAATGTAAGGCCCAAAGTTCAGGAAGCAGGCGGCGAGAAGAGACTGGGCGATGTTCTGGAAGAACTGGCTCAGGTGATTCATTCCCGCAGAGTGGAACGCCCGGAAGGAGCTTATACCACTTATCTGTTTGATAAGGGGATTGATAAGATCCTGAAAAAGGTGGGCGAGGAAAGCGCTGAGGTGATCATTGCGGCGAAGAATAATGATCCGGGAGAAATCCGCTATGAAGTGTCCGATCTCTTCTATCATGTCCTGGTGATGCTGGAAGACAGAGGTGTAGATGTGAGCGTGATTGCAGAGGAGCTGGCGTCACGGCGCAAGGCAGAGAAGGGGAAGTAGGTTCGGTTATGTAGGTTGATGGAAAAATAGAGGCATTGGAATTGAAAAATTCCAAGCTGATAAAGTGATGAAGTAACAAGTTCGTAGGATACTTTCTATGAGACCGTCGTTGAATATGCAGTCTAAATCGGAAATGCTTTGATCGGAGATCGTTGATCGAAGCATAAGCATCAAAAGATCCTCGCCTTTCAAGGTGGGGATCTTTTGACGCTTGCGCTTTCGGAGAGTTTTATCTGTGTTTGCTATTTATTTAAGAACCTGCATCAAATTATTTAGCATTAGGTATAAGCTCAAATAATAACAAACTTTTTGACTTTTTGGCTGATGAATAGTTCTTAGTATTACTAGATTTATCCAACAACTGCTTTTTCAGTTCATCAGGAGAAATTGAGATTGATTTTATATTGTTATAAACTTTCTCTTTTAGATTATCTGGAATAAAATAATACGTACCTAATTCTCTGTTGACTTCATCTATTGCCATTTGATATGGAAAGAGTAAATCGTCAATTGTTCTTATATCTCCTATTTCTATATCGGGATTTTTTTGTGTTACAAAAAATGATCTAGATTCATATAAACCTATTGCTGATAAAAGGAGTAAAGATGATAATATAATAATTATTTTTTTCATCTTTATCATGGTTTTACCTCTTTCTATCGATTACGAAAGAAAATTTATCCAAATGAGAGAAATTGTTAAATACTAGTATATTCTTATTTGGTAGAAAATACAATTACTTACTTTTGATTTCCCCCGGGAATACTTGTTGAGGAAGGGTAGGGATTACGGTGCGCCGGTAGATGGAAAAGCAAACGGACAGGTCTGGCAGCGGTCTGATTCCTGCAGTGGTTCAGGATGTGAAGACCAGTGAGCTTCTGATGCTGGCCTATATGAATAAGGAATCGCTGAAACTGACTTTGGCGGAAAAGTGGGCATGGTATTAAAGCTGGAGCAGCCAGAAGCTGTGGCGCAAAGGTGAGACCTTCGGTCATACTCAGGAAGTGGTTGATATTAAGTTTGACTGTGATCAGGACGCAGTGCTTCTGCTGGTCAAACAGATGGGGATGGCCTGTCATGAAGATTTTTACACCTGCTTCCACTATGGAGGCGGATGAAGCGGGGCTGGAAAAAGTCGGTGAGGCGAATGTAAGGCCAGGAGGCCAGGTAGCAGGCGATGAGAAGAGACTGGGGGATGTTCTGAAAGACCTGGCCCAGGTGATTCATTCCTGCAGAGTGGAGCGCCCAGAAGGAGTTTATACCACTTATCTGTTTGACAAGGGGATTGATAAGATCCTGAAAAAGGTGGGCGAAGAAAGCGCAGAGGTGATCATTGCGGCGAAGAATAATGATCCGGGAGAAATCCGGTATGAAGTTTCCGATCTCTTCTATCATGTACTGGTGATGCTGGAAGACAGAGGGTAGATGTGAGCGTGATTGCCGAGGGGTTGACATCATGGCGCAAGGAGGAGAAGTAGGGCAGTAGCTATCTGAGGTTTTAGATTAGGAAGAAGATATTTGTAGATAGATTATTTAGCAGAGGCCTAAGCCTCTGTTTTTTGCTTTTTATGTAATTTGATGGAGGATTATGATAATCTGTGCAGAATTATTAAAATATTTACAGAAAAATACTGCGATTCAAAGCAGAAGAGTTAATAGTTGATCTGATTAGAGAACATCAAGAAAATATCATAATGCTAAAACTAGTCCTAATAAAAGTTGGAATTCTAAATTCGGGAATTTCTTAAGGTCAATTAATTTGCACTCGGTTTACAGGAAATCAAGAAAGAAGAAAAACGATTGATGATAATGGAAACCCAACCTCATGTTCCAATTGGAGGATCTTATGTTAAATATCCGTCTCAAAAAAGGCCTAGTTACTATACGAGCTTTAAAAATCTATAAACTCATATTCTGAGTTCTGCTAATTCTTATTTTGCGCCTTAGAATTTTAGAGGTTATGTCTAGGCAGCGCCGTCCATGGCGCTGTCTGATTCTAGGGGCACGATACGTCGTAGAACACTGAATTCCCAGATACTTCGAGAATATTCAAGAGGTTTGGGACGCAGCGGGAATTCAGGGAACGTTAGTACGCCAAGAAAGTTCGGTTTGTCTGACAAGGTGAAAGTCCTTGCTGGGTAAGGTCTAGCCAACCACCCATATCGAGTGTTGCGCCGAAACGGGAGACCGCTAGGTGAAGTGTACACAGAGAACCATATAGGCCATAGGGAGGACCGTAACTCCTGAAGCACATTCAGCCTCGTTAACGTGAGTCTGGAAACAGACAAAGAGCAGATGACGACGTGTTTAACGTCACGGAAGTCCAAGCAAAGAAACCGTCAAAGGCAAGGTTTCGGAGGGTCTGTCGGGGTCAGAGCACGTGGCATGTATGGAAAGATAAATCGGGAACTTGGGAGGTACCCTGATGGCTCCTGCATAGAAAGCAGGTAGGTCGGACAATCGAAAAAGAGGAAGGCCAAAGGCACATCAGGGATTCGGATTCATTCATAGTACTCCGAGGACGGGAAAGCCGGCCACAAGGGGAAGGGATGGACAGAAATATGCAGTCTGCAAAGGAAATCAACGCCGGACATGTCGGATCGGAATCACGTTGGCAAACCTCCCTGCAGGGAATAGCGAAGAAGGCAAAAGAAAATAAAACCCATCGGTTCGGGAACCTCTATCAACTGTTAAACGCTGAGGCACTATGGGTTGCTTTTCACGATCTAAAGAAGAAAGCGGCAGCAGGAGTAGACAAGATAACAGCCACGGAATACGGAAAAGAATTAGAATCCAATCTCGCAAAGGCTGAGGAGCAGTTAAAAAGGAAACAATACCGAACCAAGCTTGTACGCAGAGTGTACATCGACAAAGGCAATGGAAAGAAAAGAGCGCTGGGCATACCAGCGGTCACAGACAAGATCATCCAACGGGCAGCAGCAAGAATCTTAGAGGCAATCTATGAGCAGGAATTCAGTAAACAAAGCTATGGATACCGTCCCCACACAGGAGCTCAAAAAGCAGTCAAAGACCTAACCCATGAACTAAACTTTGGGAAATATAGCTACATCGTGGAAGCAGACATACGGGGCTACTTTGATGCTATAGACCATGAATGGCTCATACGAATGCTAGAATTGCGCATAGCAGACAAAGCATTTCTTAGACTGATCAAGAAATGGTTGAAAGCAGGAGTGTTAGATACCGACGGAATGGTCAAACACCCAGTCACCGGATGTCCTCAAGGAGGGGTCATCAGTCCTGTTTTAGCGAATATCTACCTACATTATGTACTAGATTTATGGTTTGAAAAGCGAGTTAAGAAGTACTGCAAAGGCATGAGCTATATCTGTAGATATGCAGATGACTTCGTGTGTGCATTTCAATACAGACAAGAAGCAATGCAGTTTTACCAAACCGTAGGAGAGCGCGTAAGAGAATTTGGACTAGAGCTGGCTCAAGAGAAAACCAACATGATTAGCTTTTCACGATTTCGCAAAGAAGAAAAGACAAAGTTTGAGTTCCTAGGCTTTGAATTCCGCTGGGGAGTAGATCGCAGAGGAAAGGACATCATCAAACGGCGCACAGCACCAAGAAAGATGAGAAAGTCACTGGTAGCATTCACAGAGTGGTGCAAAGAAATGCGCAACAAACGTCTGAGAAGGCTCTTTCCCCAACTCATAGCGAAACTGAGGGGATACTATAACTACTATGGACTCATAGGAAACTATAGTAGTTTGAGCAGGTTCTATGAGCAAGTAAAGAGAATCCTATACAAATGGCTCAATCGCAGGAGTCAACGCCGTAGCTTTAATCTAGCCGAATTTAGTGCATGTTGGAAAAGATATGGAGTACCAAAGCCAAGAATCGTCGAGACGAATCACGTACAGCTATGCTTTGATTTCTGATGTCAAAAGTACGGAAGCGAATATTTCTGAAGAGCCCGGTGCGGTAGTTCCGCACGCTGGGATCTGGGCGGGGGGGTACCGGGTAACCGGTATCTCTACCGTGACTGCGACAGGCTAGAAAAATATTTTTAGAGGTGGCTGAGAGTGAAAAAGAGTCAAGACATTCTTAAATACTACAGGGAGGAGCTTAAATGGGATCCTCCATTTGCAGATGTTTTATCAAGCTATTCGCCGGATGCATTAGAGGGATACTTCACAATGCGAAAATCAGTTCAGGATGGTGAATTGCCTAAAAAGACAGTTGAACTAATTTTCGCGATATTAGACTCATTAGATGATGAGCTCAATGGTGCAAAGGCCCATGCTGTGGCGGCTATTGATGCTGGACTTACTGTAAAAGAATTGGTTGAGGCATTTAATATTGTGACAATAGTGAAAGGTATCAATGTCCTATGCAAGACAGGTATCTATGCAATTAAGGCTGCCGAGGAAAGATGTAGCCAGATAAACGCTGCCAAAGATAAGGAGTAAGATAAGTATTTTTGATTACGAGCTTGGCGAATCGGATTCGAAAACGGTAGGTAGATTTACAAAGGGTCTTTAGAAAAGGCTTTAGAGTGTTTCTGACGCCCATCGCATAACAACAGTTCCCACCACTTAGAACAGATGTATGCAATAAGGACGCGGCGGGAACCTGCGGGATGTTATGTGCAATAATTAGGTCAAATGAATGGAAAAATTGGAGCTGTTGTTTTGATGGGTGAGAATCTATTAAATTTTATTGGAGACTTAATAACATTGATTCAAGAAAGATATAATTTAACAATCGATGAACCTCTAAATGAATCTGAAACTGATAAAGCTTTTAGATTAGGAAGTAATCTCGCACATTACAGTGATCTTGATCTAATAGAATCCCAGTTAAGTGCTTATGGGATAGAGAGTAAAAGCTTTGGAGTTATTACCCCTGTTCTTGGCGAAAGATTAGTTAGGGAAAAGTGAAGGACTCTATTTAAATAATTACTATAAATATAAAGTTGTTCGGTGTCCGTTAACAAGGTCAGGTAGAGATATAAAGGGAATCGCCACAAATGAATACTTTGTTGCTTGTTCTAAATGCGACGAGGAATGGGAAAATCCAGAGGAAGTTAATAATGTAAACAAAGTATCAAGAGATAAATATGTTAAATCAGAAGATCCTACTCAAATTGAAACTAAACCATTAGGTTGGGATAAGTTTACAGTTCCCGTAACCTAGCTAATGTGAATGTATATGACGCTACGGGAACACCCAGAACGTTAGATGAAAGACCTTGATTAATTTAGGAAATGGTTGGAGGAATTTATATGCCTGATCATGACGAAGTCTACGAATCCAAAGCGGAACAGTATGAACGTTTAATATCATGTGAGGATTATATGACTAAGATTCCCCAAACCCTCAGGAATATCTGCACTTTCGAAGGGAATGACATTATCGATTTAGGTGCTGGAACGGGTAGATTAACTTGTCTATTTGCACCTATCGCTCGGTCAATGATTGCTTTTGATTTATCTGAGCATATGCTAGAAGTTACGGCGGAGAAATTGAGAAGTACCGGATTAAACAATTGGAAGACAATTGTGGCTGATCATCGCTCACTGCCAGTTGAAGATAGTTGTGCGGATATAACCATGGCAGGGTGGAGTATTTGTTATATTGCAAGTTCTAATGTCCCCGATTGGCTAGACAACATAAGGAAAGTAATATCAGAAATGAAACGTGTGACTCGACCTGGGGGTCACTTAATCATACTTGAAACGTTGGGTACAGGTAATGAAACTCCACAACCACCGGGTTTTCTGCAGTGCTATTATAATACGTTAAAGAATGAATACGATTTCTCTCATACCTCTATACGTACAGACTATAAGTTTGAATCCATAGAAGAGGCAGAAGAATTGACGAGATTTTTCTTTGGTGATGAGTTAGCAAACAGAGTTGAAAAACAAAGACAAGTCATTGTTCCTGAATGCACAGGAATATGGTGGCTAAGGGTTTGATTAAGTCATGCTAACGGGCCGAGGCCCTTCATATAACAGAGTGTTTTCGATACTTTATCAATATGCATGCAGTTGGGACGCGTCGCAAACACATGAGACGTTAGGCGAAACAGCTAGGTCTTATAGGGGGTGAGCCTCAACTATTTGTGAGAGGAACGATTAGGATGAGAAAAGTTGGATTTATCATAGGTTTGATCGTTTTATTTGGGTTCATTATTGCACTGAATAGTTCGATTTTTACTAGCAGTCCAACCGGAAATACAATTGTCGATGCCATTGAGAAAACTGGTCGAAACGTTACAAAGGTTGTGTATTCAGAAGAAGTTAAAGGTGGAGTTGTAGTTTTCTTCAAAAAAAGTGATGATAACGAAGGGGAGTCAATTGCCGCAGGTTACGTCAAAAAAACATTATGGGGATGGGAATGGAGTTGGGGTGGAGAACATTCCGGTGCAACCTTGGAGGGTTTTAGTACTCAATATTTCCCATATACTAAAGGTACTCCATTCCCATTATTATTTGGTGAAATAAAAGATCAAAAAATAAAGCACGTAAAGATATCTAAAAAAGATAGCACTAATGTTAAAGAAGCTGAGATAGTCGGAGAAGGTACGTAAGCGTCAAACACATACAGACGTGAATTACATTAAATCAGGCTCATCCACTCCAAGAAGATCGCACAGGGCATTGTTAACCATTATCCTATAACCATCATCAGCTATATTGTTAGCTTGAGCATATTCGATGACATCATCGACAGTGCTAACGAATTTTCGCGCTAAACGAGCATTTTCCCTTTTCATCATTGGAAAATGCTCAATAACATAGCCTGAGTAATCCATTTCGAAGAAATACCTTGATATCTTTCCGTCAGCAAAATCGGAGATAAAATCGATCATAAATGCCGTATGTTCCCCAACCTTCATCCGTCTTCCTCCCACGCATATTTATCCGAACTTGTGTTACCGGGCTGTGGGGTGAATACTTTCTCCGGCAGAGCTGCACTACCCGGTAAAAAGTCTTTCATTTCAGATACGTAACCCACTTTCCCTAAGTTAGGGGCATGGGTAAAAATCCATGCTAAATATTCAAAGGGATTCAAGCCATTTTCTCTTGCAGTCACAATCAGGCTGTAATAAATGGCACTGGCCCTGGCGCCGTTTGGCGTATTAGCGAAAAGCCAGTTCTTTCGGCCGATGACAAAGGGTTTAATACTGCGTTCCGCACGGTTGTTTGAAATCTCAAGGCGTCCGTCCAGCAGATATCTCTCCAGATACTTTCGCTGGGAATGAGCATAATGGACCGCTTTGCCCAGAAGCGTGTTAGGCAAAGCAGCAAGCCCATCAATCCAATGGTAAAATTCATCAAACATAGGTCTCGATTGACGTTTGCGCTCCTTGAAGCGTTTATCCGGGGTAAGGGAAACAAACTGTTTCTCAAGGTGGAACAGTTTATCTAAGTAAGCCACTCCCTTTGCCGCATTGGATTCCGGTTGTTTTTCCTTGGGCAGCGTTTTAAAGGCGTCGAAAAACTTCCGCCTAAGATGCGCCAGGCAGCCCACAACAAGGATCGTTTCTGGAAGCTTATGATACCCTTCATATCCATCGGTATGAAGGTATCCTTTAAAATCTTTTAAAAATTTCTCGGGATGGATATGTTTTCTGTCCACTTGATAGTCATAAATGACCATCGGATGTAATGTATCTCCACTGGTGCGGTACAACCACATGTAACGCTTGGACTGCGCCGTCTTCCCCGGTTCTTTGAGCACCTGCAGGGTGGTTTCATCGGCGTGAAGCACTTTGTGCTGACATAACCGATGCTTCATCTCTTCATAGATGGGTTCCAGCCAGTCCGCACTGGCTTTGAGCAGCCAGTTTGACATCGTCTGCCGGGAAAGCAGGATGCCGCTTTGCTTTAACTCCTGCTCCTGTCGATACAGGGGGGAAGCCATCATGAATTTCTGCACCGCGATATGGGCAATCGTCTCAGGGGCAGCAAATCCACCTTTTATGACAGGTTCCGGCATAGGGGCTTTTATGATCGGGACCTGCTCGGCAGTTGCTTCACAGTGACGACAAGCGTAGACATGGCGTACGTGCCGTACAATCATTGCTTTGGCAGGAATGACTTTGAATTCTTCGCGGATTTCCTTGCCCATCGTATGTAACTGGCCGCTGCAATTCGGACAAATACAATCTTCTGCCGGAAGTTCGTGGTCGATGACCTCCACCGGCAAAGCCTTCGGCAATTTGTCCGTGGTAAGGCGTGTCCGTTTGCGATAATGCGCTTTTACCTCGCTAAGCTTCGGTTCCGGCAGGGTGATATCCGCACTTAATTCAGCTTCGTTGAATAGGAGCAACTGAAGATCGTCTGTCTTTTCACTGGATGCGCCAAATTGTTGATGCTTTGCCAGGCGGATCTGGGACATAAACCACTGCACCTGCTGTTCCAGCTCGGCAATCCTGCGGTCCTTTTCTTCAATTATTCCCAGCAGTTTTTCTGCTGAATCAACGTGTGCTTTCATAAGAGAATTATACCATAAAAACCCGCTGAAAATCCAGATCCTATGCGGTTTTGAGCGCTTTTCGGAGATGAATATTTCAAGAGATTTGCCGTTCGAAAACCTCTTCTCGGTTCAGCTTTTTCTCCAGTTTAGCGCCTTCAATGAGATAAGATAATTCTTTAGTTTCAAGCAGCATGGTGTCGCTGTCTCCCTTTGCCGGCCAGCGAAAATGTCCGCGCTCCAGACGCTTGAAATACAGCCAGAATCCGTCGCCGTCCCATTCCAGGATTTTTATTCTGTTCCGATCCCGGTTGCAAAAGACAAACAAGGCTTCTGAAAACGGATCGAGGGAAAAGCTGTCTTTAACCAGCGCCATGAGTCCGTTGATTGATTTTCTCATATCCGTATGCCCGCAGCATAGGTATACGGGTTTGTCACTCCATCTCATTATAGCGCCCTCAATAGGCGGCAGACTTTCTTCAAAAGGTCTGGATCTGTCTCAGTGTCGACGGTGACGCGACAACCGCCGACTTCAATAGCTAGTCTTGATTTTATTTCTTGTCCTTGGGCAAGCTGCATCCAGCCTTCCGGAATACAGCTTACGGGCTCTTCTTGCAGGTTTGAAAGCCCCATACGGGCAGCCTTTCGTAACTTCCTCTGCCAGTAAAAGTAGGCATTCTTGCTTATTCCTCTTTCTTGGCAGAAAGCTTTAATCGTTTGCCCGCTGCTTTGCTGTTCCTGGATGACTTGCATCCACCGTGACAGCCGGTACTCCGCTGTGACTTTTTGTATGTCCATACAACCACTCCGTTTTGGGTTGAATAAGTTTGCAAACTTTTTCAACTCTATTTATTGTGATTGTACTATCTTCCAGGTTACTATTCTATGTGACGGTTTCTTTGACGGTTCTTTCCCACTTTAGTTGATCAATGCATTGCCTCAAGCAGTAGTGTTTTAGATTTTAGTAATTCAAAACTATTACGTCCATACATGATGCGCTTTACTAACTTCAACTTGTTCACACTTCCTTC
>JAEWCM010000149.1 GCA_023390635.1 Bacillota bacterium | reverse complement strand
CCCTTCCTCCTCTTTTTGCTCTTTAACCAAAGGATCTTCTATTTAAAATGTTCAGGATTTAATTTCTCTAACTGGGGTAAGACGAATCTCCCGTCCTTGCGGATTAAAACATCATCAAAATAGATCTCTCCGCCGCCGTAATCAGAACGTTGTATCAGTACCAAATCCCAATGCACCGCCGATTTATTTCCATTGTCACAGTTATCGTAGGAGGACCCAGGCGTAAAATGTAAGCTGCCGTCAATTTTTTCGTCAAATAAAGTGTCTTTCATGGGATGCAGAATATAGGGATTCAGTCCCAATGAGAATTCACCAATATATCTGGCCCCTTCATCGGTGTCGAAAATCGCTTCGATCCGCTGCGTGTCATTGGCTGTTGCCTTTACAATCTTGCCCTGTTCAAATTCCAGTACAATCGATTCAAAGGTTGATCCTTGATAGACAGAAGGCGTATTATAAGAAATCCGGCCACTTACTGAATCTTTGACCGGAGCAGTAAAGACCTCTCCATCCGGAATATTGACATGCCCATCGCATTTTATCGCCGGCAGACCTTTGATAGAGAACTGCAGATCCGTTCCCGGTCCGGTGATCCTTACCTTATCCGTTTTTTCCATTAAACTCACCAAAGTATCCATGGCCATCGACATTTTACCATAGTCCAGATTGCAAACATTGAAATAGAAATCTTCAAACTGTTCTACGCTCATACCGGAGAGCTGTGCCATGGCTGCATTGGGGTAGCGGAGGACACACCAACGGGTATGTGGTACACGCTGCTCCGTATGCACCGGCTTCATATATCGGGACATATAAATTTGCATCTGCTCTCCCGGAACATCAGCCCATTCGCTGGCATTCTCACCTGCCCTCAGTCCCAGATAACATTGCATTTCCTCCATGCGGCTCCGATCCCAACGCGCCATTGAATCCGCCTGCTCTGTTGTTAATCCTTTCAATACCTCGCGCATAAGAGTATGGTTCATCAATGTCAAAAAAGGCAAACCTCCGGCCTTATAAGTTTCCCTCACCAGAGCCTGTGCCAATGGTATTTCAATCCCTTGCACTTCAATGAGCACCTTTTCTCCTGCTTTAACCTCTAACGAATAATTGACTAAAGAATGGGCCAATTGTTCTACTCTGCAATCTTTCATGAATTTATGCTCCTTTTTTAGTTACTGATTATGTTATTCTGCCCAAAGAAACGTTTTCCTGTCAGGAATCTTAAACTAATCTTGATAAAAATAAAGTTTGCCATCGATAACACTTTTCTGAATCTCTTTCCGGTTAGCTAAATAAGAAAGAAATGCTCCTACCGTCGCATAGGTCATATAGTATTCGCTGACATTCGGATCTAAACCACTGCTGCGAATGACTTGCTCTGTCACATCCTCCCGACTCAATGGTTGGCTGCACCAATCTTTGATCTTTTCTGCATATTCGTCAATGCGGGAACGATTCACCTGACAGAGATTGTCGATAGAGGCATAAACCTTTTCCCCATGTGAAAGAAGAACATGGCTTGCTTCTATCTGTTCCAAAAAAGTAATGGTTTGCAGCTGAGCTTCAATATCCATCAAAAAAGGGAAACCGTACTTAACCATTGTCTCTTCACTGAAAAGACTGTCTCCGGCAAAAAGTACCTCATCACCGGTTAACACTCCAATCTGACTATAAGTATGCCCTGGAAGAGGGACAATCTTGATTTTTTTATCACCGAAATCCATTTCACCCATTTGAATTGTTTCATCGACACTGATTTCGGGCCCTTTTAAAGTTCTTCCTTCCAATTCGCGAAGGGGCTTAGCTCCAAAAAGAGCCTGGCTCTCCAATCGGGGATGAGCCATTCCCAGAGCTTCTCCTTCAGAAGCATAGCAAAGTAATCCTGTATACTGTTCCTTCAGCCACTTGGCGCCGCCGAAATGATCAGGATGGGCATGGGTAATAAGCAGGTATTTAGGCTTCAACCCTTCTTCCTCTATAGATTGGGCCAATCCTTTAGCCGCTGTACCGTCAATTCCTGCATCGGTTAGCAAGGCCATGCCATTCTTATAGCGGACGATTCCCACATTTGTAGGAGCTTTATAATAGTAAGTATGTCCCTGGATTTTAATTAAGTTCATGACCTGACTCACCTCAATGTTCATTCATCGTTAAATATAGTAAAATATTTTATAACTATACTATACAAGACACAAGGAGTGAAATCCAATGCCAATTCCCCCTGATCGCTGGGAATATCAGCTTCAAGCTGACGATGAAGGAAAAAAGTATGCCGATATTCTCAGAAGCAGATTTCACTTCTCCCGCCGCCTTCTCCAACATATCAAACAAGGTGAGCGGGCATGGGTTAACGGGCTGCCAATTTATCTGTCCACCCGGGGAAAATCAGGAGACCTTCTTGCTCTGCAGCTTTTCGATCAAGAGGAATCAAACATTCCGGGAGAGAATCTTCCTCTTAATATACTTTATGAGGATGAGTATATTCTAGCCGTCTCCAAACCTGTCGGACAGGTAGTCCACCCTACTCGCCGCTACCCCTCCGGTACCGTAGGCAACGGAGTGATTGCTTACTGGGAGAGAAAAGGAGAGCACCGTCCTTTTCGTCCTGTCCACCGCATTGATCGTAACACCTCCGGCCTGGTTGTGATTGCCAAAAACCAGTTTGCTCATCAGCAATTGGCCTGGCAGTTGGAGCGGGGATTGATCGAAAAAGTATACATTGGCATCGTTTCCGGCCTTTTGACCAATAAAGAGGGTTCTGTTTCCGCTTCTCTGGGGCTGGCTCCCGGCAGCTATATTCAACGCATGGTTTATACAGACGGTCTGCCTGCTCTTACCAAATATAAGGTTAAAGAATACTATCTGACTCCGAAAGGCTCTGTCACCTTAACGGAATTCATTCCCTGCACGGGACGGACTCATCAAATCAGAGCCCACTGCCAATTCTTAGGCCACCCCCTACTGGGCGATGATCTTTATGGTGGCAGTCAAACCCTGATCTCCCGCCAAGCCCTTCATTCTTACTCCTACACCTTTAAGCACCCCTTTACAGAAAAACCGCTCACCCTCACGGCCCCTTTGGCGGAAGACATGGTAGCTCTAATTTCTACTCTTAAAGAAACGCAGCTCTCCCAACCCTAAATTCTCTTTCGTGGCAAATTAAAAATTCCGAGCAAAGGAAAACACCCTGCACAGGAAATTGCTGATTGGCACCAATTATACTGTTGGGGAGGTCTTAATCCACAAGTACATTGGGATCTATAAATTAACTTATCCAGATGCAGAGATTTTAGTTACCGTTAACAAATCCTCCATCCTTTTAGAAATGCTGCGTAAAAATGAATTAGATTTTGCGTTAATAGAAGAAATAAAAATGCCCCTGATATGATCGAAGAATTTTTCTATAAAGACCGTATTGTCATTGTCACATCCCCTGATCATCCTATATTCTCCAAAGAGAATGTAACTGTTCAGGATTTGCTTCCTGAACAGTTCCTGCTGCGAGAAAAAGGCTCCGGAGCGCGCAACCTCTTTGATGCCACGATGAATGCCCAGGGATTCCTGATCAAGCCATATTGGGAGAGTACCAGTACGAGAGCATTAATCAATGCGGCAATCAGCAAAATGGGAATTGCCGTGTTGCCATATCAGCTGATCAAAGAGTATACTGCTTCCGGTTCTTTAAAAGAACTGTTAGTTAAGGATATAGAATTAAGCCGGAATTTAGCTATCGTCCATCATAAACATAAATACGTCACCACAGCTATGCAGGATTTTATCGATATCTGTCATCACTCTTGAAAAATACAAAAAGCCTTGGGGTATTACAAAGCAGATGCTTTGTAAACCCACAAGGCTTTTCTATCACGCTCAAGTTCTATCTAATTTATCAAAAGATCGTCCGATTTATACTGCCACCATCACAGAAGTCGCTTTAACCAATGCCTCGGCTTTAACTCCGGGTGCAAGACCCAGCTCTTTTACAGCCGCCATTGAAATGGTTGCGACAACGGTTGAACCACCATTCGTTTTTAAGGTAACTACAGCATTGACTGCCCCTTCTTCAACACTTACCACTTCACCGGGCAATTTATTTCTCACGCTTAATTTAAGTTCACCAAGGCCGATCATCACTTCAGTGGCCTTAATCACTGCAGTAACCGCTTTACCAGGAGCTAAGCCCAGTTCCTTAACCGCATCCAAAGTAATTGTGGCTGTAATCGTTTCGCCGCCCTCAGTTTCTAAATCAACAATAGCATTGACTGCCCCTTCTTGCACCGATACAACTTTTCCCTTTAACTGATTTCTCGCACTTGTCATCGTTTACCTCCATTCTGCCGCCACTTGCAGCGGCCACCCTATGAAAGATCTTCCAAATAATCTTCCTTGCATTTCCATAATAACCAATCTGCGAATACTTGTCCAATTTGAAAATCTTATATTTATCATAGGCAAATGCCTATAGATTTTGAAGGTCTTTCAGCACTGTTTCCACATGCCCTCTCACCTTGACCTTAGGATAGATTTTACGCACCATACCATTTTCATCAATAAGCACAGTGGTCCGTACCACTCCCATACTTGTCTTGCCATACAGCTTTTTTTCCTGCCATACGCCGTATTGCTTGAGAATACTAAGTTCCGGATCACTAACTAAAATAAAAGGCAGACCATATTTCTCGATAAATTTATGATGGCTTCCCATGGGGTCTTTGCTTACACCAATAATTATTGCTCCGGCATTCTCAAAATTGCTGTACTGATCCCGAAAATCACAGGCTTCCGCCGTGCACCCTGTTGTATTGTCTTTGGGATAGAAATATAGTACAACTTTTTTTCCCAGAAAATCCGATAGTGCAATGGACTTTCCGTTACTGGCCTGAGCCTGAAAATCAGGGGCCATTTTGCCTATCTCCACCATTCTCATGATCTCCTCTACTTCATAGTTACTGCTTGAACTTTTTCTCCATCATTGCCCTGATGTCTTTCGTCAATTCCACAGAAGCCTCGATCTCTACCTTGCGAACTGATACGCTTTCCACATTGCACCCAATCGGTATGCCTTTCTCCAAAGCGAAATCCAACAATTCTTCAAAGATCCGCTTGGATAGGTTGATAGACTGATCTAAAATATCCGCAGAATGGGTCAAATCATTCTCCATCCATCGGGGTACATTAATACCCAACCATTTCATAAACTCCAAAGTCTTCCCTGAGCCACAGGGACTGACGGTGAATAAAATCGGCTTCATCTCTACCCCATGACTGCAACAGTAATAATAATAGTCTGACAAAAAGTTTTTTGACGCTTCCACATTATAGATAACCTGGGAAACAAAGAAACTGCAGCCGTTTCTCTCTTTGCTGATCAGCCGCAGATGTTCATCTCCATTTTTAATATGTCTTTCCGGAATCACCACTCCGCCCAGGGTCAGACGTCCCGCCTGATTCGCGGCTATGTTATAGGCTTCAGGCAATTTCAGATTAACCGCCTGCTTTCCTGAAGATGCTCCCACAAATACGGAAAACTGATCATGTTCCAAATCGCTTTGCAGCCACCCGGCTAGCTGTTCCTCCGTGTATTTTCCTACACAACGGTATACCACTTTGGGAACATTCAGTTCTTTTAAGTACTCTGCACTGTAGGTGGCAGAATCAATCGTCTCCAGATAAGGAAAAGGCCGTTCTTCCATTTGCCTGTCCATTTCATCCTGAATATCATAGATAATCAAGCCATCAATGTCCAATGGCTTAATGCGCTCTATATGTTTCCTGGTGATCTCCAGAATCTTTTCTGCCGGGTGATCCAATTTAGGCGGTGTAATAGCATACGTTAATATTCCCGGCTTATGAGCCGCAATCTTCTCTTTCAACATCTCTATCTCC
Source organism: Bacillota bacterium (assembly GCA_023390635.1). Classification (GTDB taxonomy): domain Bacteria; phylum Bacillota; class Desulfitobacteriia; order Desulfitobacteriales; family Desulfitobacteriaceae; genus JAEWCM01. The sequence continues at coordinate 6,099 of JAEWCM010000149.1, read as the reverse complement.
CTAGGTAAAATTTAACTCTTAAAAAGAATAATTGATGCCACAACGGCAGTCTCGTTACTTTTTATTAGGATTAGCTGGGAACCAGCCCTTTTTTACCCGTTCCTCCTGCTCAAATAGCTCTTGAATACTCCAGAAACAGGAAAATCCCAGTACGCCTAACAAAGAAGATCCTAGCAAACTTTTTTGATAAACCGACAAGACCGCAAACACAATACCTAAAATCACAAACATCGGCCAAGCTTTTTTTCCAATATAGTATTCCGTTTTAATCACAATCGGATGAAATACCCCAATGATGATAAAAGCTCCCAGTCCAATCAAAACGCCATCAAAATTCACTGTCACATGCCTCCAAATCTTCCAGCTAGCTTAATTATATAATGGCGGCCTTATTTTTTCCATCCTGATTGGATTCAAAAAGCATCCGGTCTTCACCCTAATTTACTTATTATAAGTGCAGAAAATTGGCAATAAAACGCTCCCCCTGCTCGGTCAAAATCGACTCCGGATGAAATTGTATGCCATACAAGGGATAGTTAATATGCTTTAAACCCATGATTTCCCCGCTCACCGCTCTGGCCGTCACTTTCAGTTCTTTCGGAAGAGTTTCCTGGTCGACAATTAAGGAATGATAACGGGCCACTTCCAACGATTCAGGCAGTCCGGCATAAAGGGGACAGCTTTCGTCCAAGTTCACCCGGCTTCTTTTGCCATGCATCAGTTGGGGAGCATGGACCACTTTGCCTCCCAGGGCTTCGGCAATCGCCTGATGTCCCAGGCAAATTCCCAGTATAGGAATCTCAGCATAAAAATTCCGGATTAACTCCAGGGTAATCCCCGCTGTCACCGGAAACCCGGGGCCAGGTGAAATAATGATGTGATCCGGGTTAAGTTTTTCAATTTCTTCTACCGAAATTTCGTCATTGCGAAATACTTTAACATCCGGGTTGATGCATCCTACCATCTGATAGACATTATAGGTAAAGGAATCATAGTTATCCAGCAAAAGAATCATATCATTCCACCTGCCTTATCCAGTGCGGTAAACAGTGCTCCTGCCTTATTCATGGTTTCTTCAAATTCTTTTTCCGGAACAGAATCAGCCACAATTCCGGCCCCGGTTTGAATATAAATTTTTTGATCCTTGATCACCGCAGTCCTGATCGCAATACAGGTGTCCATATTGCCGTCAAAACCCAAGTACCCAATCGCTCCGCCATAGACTCCGCGGCGCAGAGGCTCCAGCTCCTCAATGATTTCCATTGCCCTTACCTTGGGGGCACCGGAGAGAGTTCCTGCGGGGAGGAGGGAGGTAAGAACATCAACGGTACTGATTCCCTGCTTCATCTTCCCCTCCACATTGGTCACGATATGCATCACATGAGAATACATCTCCACATGAGCGGGATTTTTTACTTCTACACTGCCGAACTCGCTCACCTTTCCCACATCATTACGAGCCAGATCGACCAGCATATAATGTTCACTGACTTCTTTCTCGTCGCTCAGCATTTCTCTTTCCAATTCACTGTCCGCCTCTGCTGTAGCTCCCCGTTTTCTGGTTCCCGCGATGGGACAGGTCTCAATCTTATTTCCCTGGACCCGCACAAGCATTTCCGGCGAGGAACCAACAATGCTCATGTCTGCAAATTGCAGGTAGAGCAAATAGGGAGAAGGATTGACATTGCGTAAAGCTCTATAGATAGGCAGCACTTCTCCATGATATTCGGCTTCAAAGCGCTGAGACAACACTACCTGAAAAATATCCCCATCCTTGATATAGGCCTTAGCCTTATCCACAGCCTGACAGTATTCCTCTTTGCCGGTTTGGGAAATAAAATTCAATTTTCCCCGATGATGAGCCTCCACTTTATAAGGCACGCCGGTGGTAATCTCCTCAATCATCTTTCCCAGTTTCTGTACCGCCTGCCCATAGGCTCCTATACCATCCTTTGTAAAAGTATTGGCAATCAAGATAATCTCATTTTTCAGGTGATCGAAGACAATCACTTCTCCCGGAGCCATTAGCCGGCAATCAGGCATTCCTACCGGATCAGGATTAGTGTCAGGAATTTTTTCCACATAGCGGATAAAATCATAACCGAAATATCCAAGCAGTCCGCAGTAAAAAGGTTCTACATAAGAAAACTTTTCTGCAGAAAAATTTTTTATAATATTTTTAATACTCTCTGACGGATTGCCTGTCTGCTCGATTTTTTCTCCTTTTACTTTGTAAACTATATTTCCCCTATCACATTCGAAAGTGATAATTGGATCCCTTCCCATAATGGAATAGCGGGCCCACCGCTCTCCTCCCAGCACGCTTTCCAGAAGGAAGCTATCGGGACGGCATCCGAACTTCTGAAATAATGAGATTGGAGTGTAGGTATCGGCAGACAACTTGCAGGTAACAGGCACAACCGGAGCCTGAACAGACATTTGGTTATACATCTCTAAGGCAGGATAAATCACATCACTTCCCCCTCATCCAGAGCAGCCCGCATCTGCGCTGTATACTCGCCGATCTGTTTAGCAATCTCTTCCCCCTTGGCTCCCCGCTCAGCCTCTTCTTCAATACGCCGCACAATGGCACTGCCCACAATCACACCGTCACAATATTTTTTCAGCTCACGTGCCTGCTCCGGCGTGGAGATTCCAAAGCCAATGGCCTTGGGAACGTCGGAATAGCGATTAAGTTCGGCAAAAAAGCCGGAGAAATCCGTACTGAATTCGCTCCTTTCTCCTGTAACCCCAAGAGATGAAACACAGTAGAGAAAACCCCTCGCCTCTTCCGTGATCTTTCTGGCCCGTTCCTGAGAGGCAGGGGAAACCAGGGAGATCATAATCACATTAAATCTGTCCGCAAAATCCTGAATCTCATTCCTTTCTTCGTAAGGCAGATCGGGAATAATCACCCCATCAATGCCTGCCGCCTGGCATTCAGAAAAAAAGCGCTCCGGTCCATAACAAAAAATACAATTGAAATACAAGAGGAGAACCACAGGTGTTTCATAGCCTTGATTCCGCACCTGCCTTGCCACATTCATCACATCGTTCAGCCTTATGCCCCGCTGCAACGCCCGGTCATCAGCCCGCATAATAATCGGCCCTTCAGCTGAAGGATCAGAATAAGGTACTCCCAGTTCAACCAGAGAAGCCCCTTTTTCAATCATTTCCACTACCACTTGCAAAGTAGTTTCCAAATCAGGATCTCCCGTCATCACAAAGGGAATAAAGGCCTTTTTCCCAAGCTTCCTTAAATCAACAAATGTTGTTTCGATTCTATTTTCAGTCCCTGATTTCATTACCATTGCTTCATCCTCCTTAAAACCATTTTATCCATTTGCTTTCATCAATTCCGGTTTTTCTAATCCAGTTCCCCTCTGTATTTGCCTACAGAATGGACATCCTTATCCCCACGTCCGGAAATGGTAATCACAATATTATCATCAACCGCAAACTGTCCGGCCATTTTATGCGCCAGCGCCACAGCATGAGCACTCTCAATAGCAGGAATGATCCCTTCCTGCTGAGCCAGATAAACAAAAGCATCCACTGCTTCCTGATCGGTAATAGGATAGTATTCTCCACGTCCTGTATCTTTCAGCCATGCATGCTCTGGCCCGATTCCCGGATAATCCAAACCTGCGGAAATAGAGTACACCGGCGTAATCTGTCCTTCATCATCTTGGAGAAAGAAGGATTTCATTCCATGGAACACGCCTACACTCCCGGCTGTCATAGTCGCAGCGTGCCTTCCCGTTTCTACGCCGTCTCCTCCTGCTTCTGCACCAATTAATCTTACCTTAGGATCATTAAAGAAGGCGTAAAAGGTGCCAATCGCATTACTTCCTCCCCCTACACAGGCAAACACGGCCTTTGGCAGACACCCTTCCCGTTCCAGCATCTCTGAACGGATCTCATCCCCAATCACCCGCTGAAAATCCCGCACGATCTGGGGATAAGGGTGGGGACCTACCACCGAACCCACTACATAATAGGTGTCATTGACTCGCCTGGCCCATTCCCGCATCGCTTCACTGGTAGCATCCTTTAAGGTTCCTGTTCCGGACTGGACCTCAGTCACGGAAGCCCCCAGCAGACGCATCCGATAGACATTTAAAGCCTGCCGCTCGATGTCCTCCGTCCCCATGAAGACTTCGCACTCCATTCCAAACAGAGCTGCTGCCGTTGCCGTTGCCACCCCATGCTGACCAGCTCCTGTCTCGGCGATCACCCGTTTCTTGCCCATCCGGCGGGCCAATAAAATCTGGCCCAACACATTGTTGATTTTATGGGCTCCCGTATGATTTAAATCCTCCCGTTTCAGATACACCCTGCACCCCAAATCCTCGCTTAAACGGCGGGAAAAGTACAAAAGAGAGGGTCGGCCGGCATAATTCTTTAATAGATCATTAAACTCCTCAATAAATATTTCATCATTTTTGGCCTGCTCATATGCCTTTTCTAATTCCTCCAGAGCATGCATCAAAGTTTCAGAAGAGTACTGTCCTCCAAAAATGCCATAACGTCCTTTTTTATTCATCACTATTCCTCACTTCCCTGACCCTTTGCACAAATAAGGCCATCTTCACTTTATCTTTATATCCGTCAGTCTCCACACAAGTGCTCACATCCACGCCGGAGGGATTCAAAAGAGTTATTGCTTCCTGCACATTATCAGAGTTCAGTCCGCCGGCAATAATCACCTTATGACTGCGGCACAATTCCTGAGCCAGCCTCCAGTCAAACGTTTTACCTGTTCCTCCCGCCTGTTTGCCGGTCATAGTATCCAAAAGGAGAGCATCCACTCCGTCCGGAATATCTTGCCCTCTATCCGGTAAATTTGCTCCGCCATCCTTAAAACTGCCTGTTTCCCTTTCCGGCATTCCTATCTTTAGCCAGATTTTACTGCTTTCCGATAATTTGCGATGCAATTCGGCAATATATTCCTGATTTTCATCACCATGCAGTTGAACAACATCCAACGGAACCATTTTTGCCGTTTCCACAACATCGTCGATCGGCGCATTGACAAACACCCCGACTTTGCCGATTCGAGGATCGGTGTAAGCCGCCAGCCGCACCGCTTCCTTCAGGGTGACCCGCCTGCGGCTTTCCGCAAACACAAAGCCGATGTAATCAGGCCCCGCCTGATTGGCTGCTTCAACATCCAAGCGTCTTTGCAAACCGCATATCTTCACTTTAGCCATCTTGTCACCCCGCTTCCATTAACCTCTTATCAGCTCCGAACTCTCATCAGTTCTTTGATCTTGTCCTGTACCGATTGGGCACTTCCGGCCGCTCTCATCAGGCTTTCTCCAATCAACACAGCCTGTGCTCCGGACCTTTGCACCCTATCCATATCCTCTGCCGTATGAATCCCGCTTTCCGCGACAATAACTTTTCCCCCGGGAATCATACTGGCCAAACGTTCCGTCGTGCCTAAATCAATTTGGAAAGTTTTTAAGTCCCGATTATTGATGCCAATAATGGATGCCCCCAGCTTTAATCCCCTCTCCAGTTCCCTTTCATCGTGTACCTCCAGCAGAACGTCCAGCGCTAACGCCTCCGCTTCTGCCATAAAGGTTTGCAAATCCCGGTCATCCAGCAAGGCGGCAATCAGTAAAACGGCTGAAGCGCCGAGAATTCTGGCTTCACTGATCTGCATCAGATCAATCACGAAGTCCTTGCGCAACAGGGGAACGGAAACCTTATCCCCCACTGCGGTCAGGTATTCATCTTTGCCTAAGAAAAAATCTTCTTCTGTTAAAACGGAAATAGCTGCCACCCCTGCCTGCACATAGGCTTCCGCCTGAGCCACGGGATGAAAATCATTTTGAATGATCCCTTTGGAAGGTGAGGCTTTTTTAATCTCTCCGATCAAATTCAGCTTACCTGCCCTGCCGACAGCCTGGGCGAAGGAATGTCCAGCCGTAGGAGTATGAAGGGCCCGGTCTCTCAGCACTTCTCTCGTAGTAATTTTCAGTCGTTCTTCAATGCGGCGCTTTTTTTGGGCGGCAATCTTCTCTAAAATCGTGCTCATAAAGCCATAATCTCTTTGTTGTTGGTATAGGCCCGGATTTCCTCCAATTTAGC
>JAEWCM010000092.1 GCA_023390635.1 Bacillota bacterium | reverse complement strand
GCTTAGGCAGTAATGTCATATCCCCCCCGGTGAATCCCATAATCATGTTCCACCACTTTTCAGCCAACTGATCACTTTTTGGGCTATCGAAGGGTTCGTTGTTCATCTTCAGAGTCATTGCTTCATCCAATATGGCATTGTAGTCGGCAATCAGCTTTTTTCCCAGTTCCGGTTGCTCAGAAAAGCGGGCGGCTACATGCTCGCTGAGTGTATCGTCCAGGAGTTTCAATACCCAATAATTTTTATTTCCTGTTTGTAGTAAGGTGATAATATCGGCGTATTTATCAAAATTTACCTTTTCCATTTGTAAAACCTCGCTTCGCAACGCCTGCAGAGCGGAAAGAGCCTTTTGTAAATCCTGTATTTGCTCGGCCACTAAATTTCCCTGATTTTCGAGACCCGTGGCTACTTCCTGAGGAGTTTCCAGGGATAACCGCATATGACGGATCTGATCCAGAGAAAACCCTAAATATTTGAGAGATAAAACCTGATGAAGTTTAACCATATCCTTGTTCGAATAAAGGCGTCGTCCTCCTTCGCTTTGGGCAGAGGGAGAGAGGATTCCCTCTTTGTCGTAATACTGTAAGGTACGTACTGTGGTCCCCATTTTCCCGGCCAGTTCGCCAATCGTCAGATATTTGCGCTTCTGCATGCTTAACACCACCTATGTGAGTATTATAATATATGACGTAAGGTCACAAGCAAGAGTTAATTTTGCATGGATGAATTTTTCGTTGCATGTTACCGGCAATCAATAGTAGTATGATAGAATATAAGAAATCATAAAGCCGCTATGACCTATGTGGACATAACGGCTTTGGTTTATTAGATTAGCCCCGTTTGGATTACGCTATAATTTGTCTGAGCTGTCTTTATCTAAAAGTATTTTTTTGCGGTAAAGCCAAAAGCTCAGGATCCACCAGAAAGTGAAGCTGAGAAAAGCAAAAATTGGATAGAACCCGGGCTTAAAGTCAAATAAGTTGGCGTTATGGACTAAGTAACCAAAAAATGTGGCAGCCAAGCCAAAAGACGGAATGTAAAAGAATAGGGAAAGGGTGCGCTGCGGGAGAAAATAGAGAAAAAGCATTAAGGTGAAAATCCAACTCAGCGGGGAAAGCATATGCTGGCCGAGGGCCAGAAAGATCCCTTGGTTTTTAAACTGGATTAAATGAAAGACATCCTGATATAGAGAGACAATCAGGAAATCCCCGCATCCTCCCAGAATAATGCCATAGAGGAGATAATGTTTGTAAATTTTGCGGGGAATGAATATTAAGGTTAGACTAAAGGCAATCAGCAGGTAAGCGGGATAAACCAGGTTAGTTATTGTTGGTGAGATCATCAAACCACTCCCGAACTCTGTAATAGCTAAGTTAATATGATTTATTTTGGCATTTAGTGATAAGATTATACATGGATTGAAATTAGAGGTGATCATTTTGACCATAAGCCTAGGTAATCGTTTGTCAACTGTGGCCCATTATGTACCCAAAGAAGCAGAATTGGGGGATATTGGGACAGATCATGCCTATTTACCGATTTATTTATATGAACAGGGAGTTATCTGCCGGGCCATCGGTGTGGATGTACATCAGGGACCTTACCGATCCGCATTGGGTGCGGTGAGGGAAAGAAACCTGCAATCAAAGATCAATATTCGTTTGGGTGATGGATTGAAGCCCATCCAGGCCGGTGAAGTGGATGTTTTAACCATGGCCGGGATGGGGGGGAATACTATGCTGGAGATTATTCAGTCCCGACCGGAGGTAATCCAGTCGGTGAACCGGCTGATTCTTCAGCCCCAGGGAGCGGAAGGCAATGTGCGGCTGAACCTGTTGGAGGCAGGCTGGCATCTGCTTACGGAAGAATTGGTGGAAGAAGACGGACGGACTTATACTGTTATCGTGTTTGTCCGGGAAGGCGGATGGACTTTTGCCCAGCTCAAGGACAAGGAACACCAGTGGTATGAGAGTCTTTTCCGAGTAAAGAAGAGTTCTTCTCTGACAGGAGTTACGGATGTCAATGAAGGGGAAAGAGCAGAGGCAAGTCGGCTGTTTTGGAAATTCGGCCCATTGATAGTGGAAAGGCAGCAGGAGATGTTGGAGCCTCTTTTAACCCATTTGATCCGGCAGTTGGAAAGGCAGATTCAGGCGATGCAGGAGGCAATTCGTCCGGAAGTTAAGGCGATCATCCTTGAAGCGGAGGAGAAAATCAGAGTCGTGCAGGCTATAAAGGATGGGAAATGCAAAGGATAAAACGGAGCAAGAAAAATGGAACAGGGAGGGAAAGCCGCAAATGGCTAAAATCAATCAGGTGATGCAATACGTGGAGAAAATTGCCCCTAAAAGCTGGGCGGAAACATGGGATAATCCGGGATTGTTAATCGGAGATGGGGCCGCTGAGGTGAATAAGGTATTGATTACCCTTGATGTAACGTCTGCTGTGGCTAAAGAGGCGGAAGAAATGGGAGCTCAAATGGTTTTGGCTCATCATCCGTTGATTTTCCGCCCTCTGAATAACCTCAGGGATGATAATGGGAGTGCTAAAGTGCCCCTTCAACTGATCCGTAAGAATATTGCCTGCTACGCAGCCCACACTAACCTTGATCAATCGCGTCTTTCTTCCAGCCAAACCTTGGGAAGAGCTTTAGAGCTGGAATCCATGGATGTATTTGCCCCCGCTTATGAATCGATGGTTAAGTTACAGGTTTTTGTTCCTGTCGCACAGGCGGAGGAGGTGCGGCAGGCTCTTTCTAAAGCCGGTGTGGGAGAAAACGTATCAGATCAGGGCGAAGAGGACCGCTATGCCGAGTGTTTTTTTCATTCTCAGGGTGAAGGAACTTTCCTGCCCTTGCCGGGAGCCCATCCGGCTGTTGGCGAGATTGGGAACTTAAGCAGGGTGGAAGAAATCAAACTGGAAAGCATTCTGCCGGAAAAAGGGATCGAAAAAGCCATCAGAGCTATGCGTCGCGCTCATCCCTACGAAGAACCGGCCTATGATATTATTCCATTGGGTAATAAGGGAAGAAAGAGAGGGTATGGTACTGTCGGCTATCTGGCAGAGCCCTTGAAGTTAAGCAGTTTTAAGGAGAAATTTCTGCAAATGCTGAAAGCCAATAGGGACGGTGGAGTTCAGCAGATATTTCCCTATGATGGTTATGATTTATCCGGTATCAGGTTCGCCGGCCACGCTGATAAAATCATTCGCAAGATTGCCATCTTGAACGGAAGCGGCAGTAGTTATGTAGGTAAAGGACTGATGCAGGGGATAGACCTTTTCATTTCGGGAGATATTGACCACCATGCAGCCCTTGATGCATTGGAAGGTGGTATGGCAGTATGTGATATGGGACATTTTTTAAGTGAAGTGCCGATGTTGGCAAGTATGTTAGATTATTTAAAAGAAAATAAAGAATTTAAGGATATTGAATTTTTTATTTCCAGGAAAAATCAGGTTCCCTATGGGTTAAATTGGTTTTAAATAATGTTGACGAAATGACTTTTTTCAGCTAAGATAATTAGCGAAGTTAAACAGATGGTCGCGGAGGTAAGAGCCGAAAGGCTGCCTCTGAGGAAAGTCCGAGCTCCATAGGGCAAGATGCTGGGTAACGCCCAGTGGGGGTGACCCCAAGGATAGTGCAACAGAGAGATACCGCCGGGTAACCGGTAAGGGTGGAAAGGCGAGGTAAGAGCTCACCGGCAGTCAGGTGACTGGCTGGCCATGTAAACCCCATCTGGAGCAAGACCGAATAGGGAGACGATGGAACGGCCCGTTCCGATCTCCGGGTAAGGTCGCTGGAGGCTGTCGGTAACGGCAGTTCGAGATAGATGATCATCACCTCGCAAGAGGAACAAAACTCGGCTTATGGTTAACTTCACCTACATATTCAAGGGTTACGGGGCTGTGCCAAAATAGTAAATTTAAGGGCAAGCCAAGCAATGAATGATGCTCCGCTGTCGCAAACTAGTGTTAATCGCTCATCTCCGGTCATTCATTGCTTGGCTTTATCTATTAGATTCTATTTTGCGACAACCCCGTGTTTTTTAAATTTTACGGCCGACTTGTATCGGCCCTCAAAAATCGGGCACACAGCTCATCGAACCGCATCAGTTCGATGTTTTTTTATCCTTTGCCGTAAAGCTCGAATGTAAGGCTGTTACCTTGGACGGAGCTGCGAATTAACAGATAGCCCTCGGAGGTATTTTTGAATTTAAGATCCAGCACAGGGTAACTCACGGTAGCATCACGACCGGGAGCAACATAGGTGATCGGAAGAGAATGGGGATGGCGCTCGATGACTTGGAGCCGCCCCGTCAAAATCGCATTATAAAGGGTGGAGGACACCTGGCAGATGCCGCCGCCCAGTCCTGGAGTAAAAACATCTCCTTCAATGATCAGTGCTTCTTTATACCCTGCTTCAGTGGTTCTTTCCCCTACGGTTTGATTAAACGAAAAGATTTCATCGGGGGCTAGAAGTTTTTTGTCGATGGCTTGCGCAGCAAGGCGGATATTTTCGGTACGGTTAATTTGACTTGGATCAAAATATGTCGTGAATCTGACCAGCAGACCGGTGATTTTCAGAGGTTCAAGCTGGGCTTGAGTCACCTGAGGAGAGAAGGTTGAATTCACAGGCACATCGAAAGTCGGAAGATTATCGTTCAGATTGGTTTCTTTTATCCTTTGAGCCAAAGCTGCAAAATCAATCATTCGTCCCGGCTGCTCAGGGACGATCTCCATCGTGTTATCCTCGTTGATCACAAAGGAGGCATCGCGGGGTGAGACCGTATATTTTTGGAAGGTATTCACCAGTGTGCTTGAAAGGGTTTTGTCATCCCAGGACGAGTTAAGAGGAATTTCATATTCGGTGTGAGATTGTAAACGCTGAATAATCCGGGTCAGTGGATTGCCCTGTCGTCCAATCGCCCAGGCTTGATCTAAGGCCTGATCCTGAGCAAGAGTTAATCCTAAGGTCTTAAGGGAGAGAGTTATCACATCTTCTTCGCCGGGAATTCGGAAAGAGAGTTCTTCAGCCAGTTTGGCGTTGCTTTCTTCCTCTAGCTTCTGGCACCCTTGTTCGAAGGTCAGACCGGACAGATTGACATCACTAACGGATATTTGCGAGAAAAAAACTCCATGGTCCCGTGTTGCCAGATAAAGACCCAAGCCGACCAGGACGAAGAGAAGAAGACATGCCCCGATCAATATTCTTTTTCTATGTACGGGAGCTCCTTGTACCTGTGCTTTTTCAGTCTCTGCTTCCAATATTGAATTCCTCCCCAAGCATATTCCTTTAAACTATATGGGTAGGGGAGAGAAAAAGTGCGTTATTTTGCAAAAATTTCTGTGATATGGATTTTTTACACTGAACATGCTAAGATAACAGTAGAAAGAGTAAAAGATTACTTTCACAAAGGAGTTTTAGCATATATTGATCTCTCTGTATCAGAAATAAAGGTTTCCAGCGTGGAAACTCAGTTTTTTCTCTCCGTTTAATTATTGATTGAAATTTGATCAATAAACCGGCTTTAATATAAAGTAGGGGAAGAGGAGATTCTAATTGCCATCGGTTCAATATGATATGGAAGTCAATCAAATATTATTTGAAGCGCTGAGAAGATTAATGCAGACAATTCCCATTGATAGTCTCTCGGTAAAGGATATTATCCAATGTGCAGGAGTCAGCCGCGCAACTTTTTACCGCCATTTTAAAGATAAGTACGATTTGATGAATCAAAGTTATGAAAGCATACTGGAACAGACACTTTACAAATTTTATGAAGGTATGAAGTGGAAAGAAGCGGCTTCCTTAATTTATTATGCCATTAAAAAAGATTTAAGTTTTTTTCAAAATGCCCTGACCTCTTCTGATGCTAATTCTCTAAAAAATTATATTTATAAAATCAGTATGGATCTTTATATTTATACTCTGGAGAAAAACGGAGAAAACATTGAAGACTGGCGAACGATAAATTTGCTTAAAATTTGGATCTATGGCAGTTTGGAGCTTACAACAATCTGGATACAAAATGGTATGAAGGAACCTATTGATGAAATGATGGAGATTGTAAAAATCGGAATGCCTTTACGTTTTTCCCGGTATTTTGACTAGAATTAATTGAGCAGCTCCAGAAAGCTTAAATATCCATGTTCCATTAGCAAGAAAGAGTGGAATGTGGATATTTTTTATACAATTTTATCTTGTGAAAAATGAGACAAAATATCTTTTTTGTTTCTTGATTTAGTTTCTTTTTATATTTAAAATTCAAATCGAAGAGAGTAAACAAGGTTTGAATCTAAAATTTTAAAAAAGTCATAATATCTTAAAATAATGAAATAAAGATTAAATTTTTTAATCATAATATGTATTTACATTAATGATTAAAATCACAAGTAATAAGGGGGAAAAAGAATGGGAGACAATAAGGGGAATGGCTTTTCCAGACGTGATTTTATCAAAAACACTGCTGCGGGAGTCGTAGGCGTCATGGCCGTGGGGGTTCTTGGAGGGTGCGCATCCAGCTCAAAAGTGAAAGAAAGCACATGGGATAAGGAAACAGATGTATTAATCGTGGGCGGTGGCGGCACGGGACTGGCTGCAGCTGTTGAAGCGGCAGCAGCCGGTGCATCAGTTTTAATTCTGGAAAAGACAGAAAAAGCAGGGGGCTCGACCGGCCTTTCCGGGGGCGTAATGCAGGCCGCCGGGACTGAAGTGCAAAAGCAACTGTCATCTTATAAAGATGATACTCCGGAAAAACATTATCAGTTATGGTTGAAAGCGGCGGAGGGCTATGCCGATGAAAATCTGATAAAAGATTTAGCTTATGGAGCTCCCGACCACATTAATTGGCTTACGCAATTAGGGCTAAAATTTACAAGCATATATGGACATTGCCATATCCCTTATGTCGATAGTTCTTTGATGGCAGACCGTATTCATGTCTATGAGGGGGGAGGAGCCGGAGGTGGGGGAGTTATTCTGATCAATAAACTGCTGGAAGCCGCTCAAGGCAAGGGAGCAAAGATTGAATACAAAATAGAAGCCACCAAATTGCTAACTGATGATAACGGGGAAGTTAGCGGAGTCGAAGCAAAACAGGATGGAAAGAACTTGCGCATCAAGGCTCATAAAGGGGTAATACTGGCAACCGCCAGTATTGATATGAACAAGGAAATGGCTAAAGAACTGAGTCCCCAGCAATATTGGGATATAGACAGCCAGACCTGCGTTATCAGTCCTACTAATACAGGCGACGGAATTCGAATGGGTATGGAACTTGGTGCAGCTGTCTGCGGTTTTGGAGGAACAATCGACTTTTGTGGAAAAACGGGTGCCGCTACCGATAACCGTAATCCGGTTTTTCCCTCCTTCATTGTGAATAAAGCGGGACGCAGGTTTGTATGCGAAGATGCAACCTATGCTTATCACTACCGGGCGATCTTCCAGCAGGAGAAGCAGCTGAACGGGCCGACTTATATGATCTTCGGAAAAAGCAGCTTGATTAAAGGCGCTCCCTGGACAGAGGAGAGCGTTGCCAAAGATGTGGCGAGCGGCGCGGTTTTTACAGCCGATACGATTGAAGAGCTGGCAGCAAAGATCGGTGTGGAGGCGGCAAACCTGAAAGCTGCCCTTGAACAGTGGAATAACGATGTCAACACATTTAAAGCAGACAAGCAATTTGGCCGTCTGACAGGACTGGCGGCAATTACAGGGCCCTTTTATGCTTACAAAAATGTCTCCTATAATTTGGGCTCTTTGGGAGGTTTAAAGATCAACACAGATACTCAGGTCCTGGATGCCAAGGGAGAGCCGATTCCCCGCCTTTACGCTGGAGGTTTGAATGCGGGGGGCTGGCTTGGTCCCTACTATCCCGGCTCGGGAACTGCCATCATCGGTACGATACACTGGGGAAGAAAAGCAGGAGCAAATGCCGCCAAGCTGGAGTCGTTAGCCTGATTTTAACTGGCAAGCCTTAAGCTAATCAAAGGAGCCGCCGATTTGCGCCGGCTCCTTTTTATACCTTGCCGTAAAGCTCAAACGTAAGGCTGTTACCTTGGACGAAGCTGCGAATTAGCAAATAGCCTTCGGAGGTATTTTTGAATTTAAAATCCAGCAAAGGATAGCTCACGGTAGCATCACGACCGGGAGCAACATAGGTGATCGGAAGGGAATGAGAGTGGCGTTCGATGACTTGGAGCTGCCCGGTCAGAACCGCATTATAGAGGGTGGAGGATACCTGGCAGATACCGCCGCCCAGTCCTGGGGTAAAGGCGTTTTCTTCAATGACCAGCGCTTCTTTATACCCTGCTTCAGCAGTTCTTTCCCCTACGGTTTGATTAAACGAAAAGATTTCATTGGGAGCCAGAAGCTTTTTATCGATGGCCTGTGCAGCAAGGTGGACATTTTCGGTGCGGTTTATTTCGTTTGCATTAAAATATGTCGTGAACCTGGCCAGCAGGCCGGTGAGTTCCAAAGGCTCAAGCTGGGCCTGAGTCACTTGAGGAGAGAGGGCTGAATTCACAGGCACATCGAAAGTCAGGAGTTCATTGTTCAGATTGATTTCTTTTATCCTCTGAGCCAAAGCGGCAAAATCAACCGTTCGCCCCGGCTGCTCGGGGATGATCCTCATCGTGTTATCCTCGTTGATCGCAAAAGAGGCATCGCGGGGTGGGATCGTATAGCTTTGGAAGGCATTTTCCAATGCGCCTGTAAGTGTCTTGTCATCCCAGACTGAGTTAAGGGGGACTTTATATGTGGTGTCAGTTTGAAAACGTTCGATGAGCTGAGTCAGCGGATCGCCCTGCCGGCCGATCGCCCAGGCTTGGTCTAAGGCCTGATCGTAAGCAAAGGTTAATCCCAGAGCCTTAAGGGAGAGGGTTATCGCATCTTCTTCACCGGAAATCCGGAAAGAGAGTTCTTCAGCCAGCTTGGCATCGATTCGTTTCTCCAGCTTTTGGCTTCCTTGTTCGTAGGTCAACTCAGACAGATTAACATCATCAACGAATATCTGCGAGCAGAAAACGCCACGGTCCCGTGTTACCAGAAAAGCCAGGCCGATCAGCGCGAGGAAGAGAAGGCATGCTCCAATCAATATAATTCCTTTTTTACGGACGGGGGCTCTTTTTACCTGTACTTTTTCTGTCCCTGCTCCTGCACCCATCGCTGTTTCCAATGTTGAATTCCTCCTCAAGCATGCTGCAATAAAACTATATGGGAAGGAAAAGAAAAAGTGTCTTATCCTGTAATAACCCCAATCTGTTTACATTTTTTATAGTACCTCGATTAGCAGTTGAGGTAAAGATAATCTTGACAATCTCCTCCTACAAATGTATGTTATAAATATAATACAATTGTAGGAGGAGATAATTTGCTAAAGAAAAACATCCGTTTACCTGATACGGAATTGGAAATTATGCAAGTGATATGGAGCCGGCCCTCCCCGATTTCCACCTCGCAAATCAAAGTGGTGCTGGAAGAGACACGGCCCTGGAATATTTCCGCTCTCCAAACCCTCTTGAATCGCTTGATTGAAAGAGGTTTTTTGGACAGCGACAAGGAGGGGAAAAACAGAATTTACAAGCCTCTGATTGAGGAGGAAAGGTATCTGGCGATGGAAAACAAAAGTTTCCTGGAGAAACTGAACGGTAATTCCATTACCCGCCTGGTAGCCTCTTTGTATGACAGCAGAGCAATTTCCGATCAAGATCTGGCGGAACTGGAGAGCTTTATCGAACGAAAAACAAAGGGGGAATAACGATGCTGGAAACCCTATTTGTCAATACGGTGGAGAATTCTTTAATAATTTCCGCGGTGATTGCCATCATGATGTTGCTAACCTTGCTTTTAAAGAAACGCTATAGCATGAAGTGGCGGTACTTCATCTGGTTGGTGATTGCCATCAGACTGCTTATTCCCTTTAACCTGGATCCCGGTGGGGCTCCCTTTACGCTGGTATGGGGTCCGGCCCAGACCGGAGCAGTACATAAACATGAAAATCCCGTTATTCCTGTGGTGGATCAGGGGGGGACTGCTGCTACGCCAGTGGCTGCTTCCGGAGAGCAGTCCCATGGAGGAATACTGGCAGATCAGAGGCAAGAGATTTCAGCAGATCAGCAGGAAGGGAGTGGGCAGGGAAAAAAAGATCAGGGCACTGGTAAACAGGATGGTATGACTCAGGAAATGGGAGCTTCCCTGAGGACAGGGGAGAATGGCACACGGTTTTCTATCAGCCAGGCACTCCCTGTGATCTGGTTGGGGGGCATAGGAATCTTCCTTGTTGTTCATGGTTTTAGATATTTCAGCTTTATGAGGATCGTAAAACGGTGGAGCCGGCCGGTCACAGATGAACGGATCAGAGAAATATTTCAAGCCCGGAAAAATGAACTGGGAATCAAGCATAAGATTGGGATTAAACAGTGCAAAATGATCCCTGGCCCGATTATGACCGGGCTGCTCAAACCTGCCATTCTGTTGCCGGATCAAAACTATTCAGCTATAGAGCTGGAAGTGATCCTAAAGCATGAATTGATCCATTTTCAAAGGAAGGACCTGTGGTATAAGCTGATCCTGCTGTTTGCCAATGGGATGCACTGGTTTAACCCTCTTATCTATTTAATGTGCCGGGTGGCGGAGCGGGATATGGAACTCACCTGCGACGATGTCGTCGTTAAAGATGCCGATATGGCTTACCGCAAATTTTACAGTGAAGCGATCCTCCAGTCTTTAAAGAAACAAGGCCGGCACAGCCCGATTTCCACTTATTTTCACAGCGGCAAGCGGACCATGAAAAAGAGATTTGCCAACCTTTTTGAGACAAAAAAGAAGGGGACGGCGATTTTCGGCCTAGCCTTTGTCCTTGTTCTAGGAGCCAGCGTGCTGGTCGCTTCTGAAACCAGAAAGGCCGACGTTGCAGCAGATACAGGTCCGGCAGCGAACGATGCAGGCATCATTTCCGGTGATAAATTGCCCAACCGGACCGTCATGGGAATCAGCGGCTCTTATAAAGTCTTGGATTTTGTGCATGACAGTGGTTCTGATCAGGATCTTGCCCGTCTGGCAGGGGATCGGTTGATTTGGGAGAAGACGATATCTGGGGGGATTGAAGACTCTTTACCTCACTTTAAACATCAGACAATTTTATACAGTGTGAATCTGAATAACCTGGATGACGTAAAAAGCAAAACCCTGTCTTCCGCCGAACAGGAGAATTATGCCGGAATCCGGGTTCTGGGAGATAAGATCATGGTGAAGAGCCGGACAGGCTACTACCTGCTGGATAATCGACTGCAGCCACTGGGAGAGCCGGTAACCTTTCCTACAGAATTGACGGAAGATTTAAAAAGGCTTAAGGAGCCCAATGGTTATTATTTCAATCATTTTGATATCAGTAGCGACGGAAGGCATGTGTATTATACCGATGAGCGGGAGAGAAGCCTTTCTTGCTATGACCTGTCCGGGCAGAAAAAGACTGTTCTGGCCTCGGAAATAGACGTCCGGGCTGATCCCCATGATGCCAATTCGGAGAAACTTCCCTACCGGCTGTATAAGATGGTGCTGACACCTAATGATCAATTTATGATCACCAGAGTCGCCGGGTATAGAGAATCTGGTTATTATGTGTATAATCTCAATCATTTGGAACAGTCTTTTTTGACGGAAGCTTTGCCGGTGGATGTCTACTGGTCCAATGTTCAGGATGTTATTCCCTTATATGCTGATCAAGAATCACTTGATAATCAGATTAACCAGCGGATTGTGGTAAAGCAAATTGATCTGGAACTGCTCGACTTGAACGACAACAGCAGAAAAGACATGACGGTATCGCTGGAGCAGGAGATGAAGGTTGAACCTTTCAGATTATATGGTGCCTATAACAAGGGCTATCTGGCTTTTACCTCATTCGATTACGATAAGCACATGGCTAAAGTATACGCGACTGGAGGGACCTTTGATTATGATGAGTATGAAGTATCTGATGAAGAGAAAGCAGGGAGCTTGATGGTATGCAAGGATAACAAGCTGAGTGAGCCGATCAAGTCCCAATTCCAGTTAGCGTTGGTAGGTCTTCTGGATGACGGAAGAGTGATTTTAAAGTATACGGGTAAGTCAAAAGGCTATATACTCACAGAATAGGCCGCTATGCTGCGGATGCGGCACCGACGGAGGATAATAATTAAACTAAAAAAGACGGATCGCAATAAACGTTTTGCGATCCGTCTTTTTAGTTACCTCTGCGCTCCTTTATAAAGAGATCAGTGCTTTGTGGGAGGGTTTTCCCCTTCTTTAGGGAGCGGAGGATGATCTTTTAAGGTTTCATCAAATTTTTGATTGATAACCTCATTGATCTTTTTGTCTAAATTCTCTTTGATTGTAGAAGCCTTTTCCTGTTCCATCTTTCCATCGATCACAGCTAAGTCCAGTTTATTGGTGATTTCCGCTTTTAACTTTTCACTTAAAGCAGCGGGTTCCATATTCTTTGATTTAGCTATTTCTGCAATCGTTTTTCCTGCTTTCAGCTCCTGTAGCAATGCATCCTTATCCATATCCAGGAGTTTAGCTGATCCTTTAATAATCGGATAAACTCCTTTGGAACCATGATGTTTGCCATGGTGTGCCGGGCACTGTTTTTCCTGGCTAATTGTTTCTTTGTCAACAGCAGGGGACTGGTCTTGTTTTACGTTTTGACCCTGAAGCGATTCACCTGCAGCGTAAGCAGGTAAAGTAAATCCCAAACTCGCTACGGCGGTAAAGACAGATAAAACAGTGCTCAGTACCACTTTGTTTTTCAAAGAACGTCCCTCCCTAATTAAAATTTGAAACCTTTTAAAGTATTTGCTGTTTTTCTAATAATATTAAACCTATATTTTCTTGTTTTGTTATTTTAAATGATCAGAAGTGCTAAGTTTATTTTCAACAGCAAAATTGAGGGGGAGGGTCCGTATATCTTCCCAAAGGAAATCTTGAATATCTCTTTCTCGCAGATCGAATTCCTTAAAATACTCGCCGCAGGAGTGGCAGAATACAATCTCTACTCCAGGATATTGATCTGACTGCAAATAAATATGATTCTTAGGCTCCTGATCGCCGCAACGAATGCAGTCAATCCGTTGGGTGGACCAGTGGGCTCCACAGGTGGGGCAATGGACATGCCGTTTCCCTACCGGAGGAATCAGAGTTGAAATAAGCTGCCGCTCCCCGCAGACCGGACAAAATGAATAGTGAAAATCCTGAGTAGCAAGGGAATTTTCAGCTTGATTCCATATATCGCAAGAACGGCGAGCGAATTGGGCTACTCCGGAGAGGGCAAAAAGATGAAAAAATTCTTTCGATTTAGGAAAATCTTCTGTATTCCCGGCTAATGCTTCTTGGATTTTGCCTTCGACTTCTTCTATTAATTCTTTAGGCAGAGTAGCCAGAGGATAATAAGGAGGTTCAGGGGATGCTATTAAGAGGGTTTTCCCACATGAACCTTTTTCGCTAATCCAGTCTTCAATTGCTCTATGAATTAAATCATAGTTAAATCGGGATGGGACATCAGACAAGATCATCACCTCCTAGATTGATGGGATCAATAGAAAAAATCTTCACAGGGCGCCCGATTGTACCATATTTCAGTTCAGAGAACAGGTATCCTTTATGTTCCAGAAATTCCAGGTATCGTTTCACTGTGACCCGGCTCAGATTAACACCTTCCGCTACATCGTCGGCAGAGACAGGGCGGCTCGCAATCTGTAAATGCTGAGTAATTTGCCGCAGTGTAGACGAGTTAAAACCTTTGGGAAGATCTGCAGAGTTAAAGTCCCAAGCATCGCTTCCGATAATTTCTGATGAGGGGGAGGAAGGCCGATGGACAAATGGAACGGCACAAACCGTGCAACGAGGCAGAGTAATGAAATTATCCGGAGTAGTTTCAGAAGAAGCCAATGGACAGTTGATGGATAGCTTTTCTCCATTTTCAGCCGTTTCAACTGATTGAGCAGTTTCTTCCGGTTTAATTCCGGGAATAGGTTCTTTATCGGATTCAACTGTCACAGCCTCCGGTTTTGTTTGCACTTGAGAGAGCTGATGGGTCAGAATATCCATGGTTTCCACTAATTGATTAAAGGCTAAGGTCAAGTCATTAATTTCTTTTGGCCCTTTTTTAACTTTAATCTTAGATGTGGGATGGCCGGAGGCTACGTCACGGGTGCTTGATGTGATGGTACGCAGAGGTTGAATGATAAAGCGTTTAAGGAAAATTAAAGCGGCAATGCCGATCAAAATTGTGATAAAAGTTCCAATCAGGACGGATTGAATCCAAAAATGTTTAATAATGTTTTCCACATAGCTGTTCGATATACCCACATAAAATATACCAATGATCTTCCCGGAGGGATCGTGCAGAGGTTGATAAACGGTTTGATAAGTATTCCCCAATACGTTAGCTGCACCGACATAAGATTCGCCTTTTTGCAGCACTTTCTCCGCTACTTGAGCAGAGACTCTTGTTCCGACAGCTCGGCTTCCGTCATTGTTAAGATAGGTTGTAGCAATTCTTGTGTCTCCCTGAAAGATGGTAATGGAATTCCCGGTAAGCGTTGCCAGACGATCAATCAGGGCAGTGTTATCATTAATACTTTCCTGGCCCTTGAAGAGCTTACCGCTTTCCAAATGCCATTCTCCCGGATAGCTTAAATCGACGATTTCCATGCTGGTGGCTAAATCTGATTGAGCTTTCTCAATAGTAGATTCAATCACCCTATCCCGGGTATGCCAGGTCAGAGCGATGATCAGACAAAAAGAAAGGATGACAAGAGAGCCCAGCACCACGATAATCAGTTGATGTCTGAGAGATTTCATCCCATTCCTCCCCTTCGTACAGCCTGTTGTCCCAAATTGCCGGAGAGCAATCATCCTGAAAAAGCTGCCATTAATTTGAAAGTTCGCTGGAGGGGGAGAAATACCTGCTTTGTGATTTTAGTATTTAGTTGTCGGGGAAAAACAGCGGGGTTTCCGGCGCAGCGCCATGACGAAAGCCGTCGTAGGGTTTCGGCCTTAGCGGCGAGTGCGGCAGCCCTGGCGCACTCCGCAGCATTGTGCGTCAAGCCTGCCCTCGTCCCTACTTTTTTGGTCCTTCGGGTCTCAGATCTTACGTCTACTGGAGTCTTATTTGATTTCTCCTTTCTTCTGCAATTCATCATACCAACGACCATAGTGCACTTTAACAAAGTTTTCCGATACCTTTCCGGTAAGGATACCGGAAAGAGAAATGCGATTCATAGGATGGAGCAAGGCCAAATACATATGCCCGATGACTGCTGTGGTGACCATAAAAGCCGCCAAATCATGAACCGGGTACATCCAACGTACTAAAGCCGCCGGAAAGTGGGGAGCCAGCCACATGATAATACCGCTGAGGCAAAGAATACTGGTGCCAAAAATGGTAAACATGGAGCTGATCTTTTCACCGCCGCTGAACTTTCCTTGCGGAGGATAGTAACCGTAGCCGCCGAAGAATTCTTTAGGAAAGGCGGAAACATGTTGAATATCTGCTTTGTTCCATGTAAATACGCATTTTAACCATTCCCAGTGATAACGGGGGTTGCCGATAAAAAACATGGATACAATCAGGACAGTGGCGATTGCCCCTACAATCCGGTGAATCCAGCGCAGGACTTGGATTGCTCCAGTCCCGAACAACGGTTGAAGTGACGTAAAAACAATTACCAAACCGGTGAGGAGCAGAATGAAAAAGCTACTGGCATGGACCCAGTGACTGAACCTTTCTCCTTTAGTAAATCGAACCATTAGCTTAACATCTTTGTTTCCCTTAGCCATTACATTTTTTCCCCCTTATCTGCCGAATGGGCGCGTGCCTCTATCTGCTCCTTGACGTGAGTGGTATGCTCAATGTGTTCTCTTAATAATTCATTACCATCTTTTTGGTAAGTGCCTTTGGCAATATTCCGGGTGGTAGCCAAGGCTACGGCGACAAGGGCAGTACCGGCTGCAACAGCACCTACCGGACGGATTACATCTTTCCAGACGACCAGGGAGGCAGGCAGTTGCGGATTAATGGGGAGACCGTACTTATCCGGTGAATCAAGGAGGAGATAAATCCAATTGGTACCGCCCATTTCTGTCATTCCATAAAGCAGGGCATTGGGATGGGTACTCTTTACTTCGTTTAATCGTTGTTCGGCCTTACTCCTGATTGTGTCCTCGTCTCCGGAAACCAGGGTGCCTGGCTGACAGACCTGCACACAGGCCGGATCGAGACCGCTTTCTACCCGTTCAATACACCCGGTGCATTTAAAGGATTTATGCTTAGCTTCATCCACTTTAGGTACTCCGAAAGGACAGTTTTGACGGCAGTAACCACAGCCGATGCAAATTTCCTGATCAATGACCACATTGCCTTGCTCTTTTTTGCTGATGGCCCCTGAAGGACATCCTTTAAGGCAGGCGGCATCAGTGCAGTGAAAGCATTGAGCTTTACGGATAAGCCAGGTGAATTTATCATTGGTATAATTTTCATCAAATCCGATGTAAGTCCATGTGTTGGGGGTGAAGTCCTTTTGGGATTGATAGCTTTTAATTAAGGTGGTCTTTTCTGCCGGCAATTCGTTCCACTCCTTGCAGGCAGCGGAGCAGCCTTTGCATCCGGTACAAAGGGAGGTGTCTACAAATACCATTTTGCGTGCCATGATCAAGCCCTCCTTATATTCACCAAACATACTTTGGTTTCAGGAGTTCCTGCTCCTGGGTCCAAAGCGCCTACCGTCAATTCATTGACGCTGGGACCGGGACTTAGGGAAGCAAAGCCCCAGCTGTAGGGCATGCCGATGGTTTCTGTATCTTGGCCATGCACCTTATAAGTTTGCAGCCGGTCAGTGACCATGCACTTGACATTCAATTTTCCCCGAGCTGAGGAGAGCTCGACCAAATCCCCATTTTTGGCTCCGATCTTAGCTGCGAGATTTTTGCTGATTTCGGCAAAGGGTTCAGGCATCAGTTCATTGAGTACGGGAATATTGCGGGTGATTCCACCGGCACAGAACTGTTCCACCACTGCATAAGTGGTAAGGACGTAAGGAAAGTCTGCGGGAGAACCGTGTTTTTGGATATCGGGATGGGCGGAGAGAACGATGGCGGTGGGGCTGGCAGAATGCTTAGGATAGAGTAGATTGGTGACCGGACTTTCTGTTGGCTCGTAAAAAGCGGGCAGAGGACCATCTACACAAGTGAAGGCAGAACGATTTCCAATTTTCAAGCCGTCGGCATCAGCTTCTGTTGGAACACCACTGGTGTATTTAGTGGTGAAGAGGCGGCTGACCCCTTCAGGATTCATACGGAAAATCTGATCACCTTCCGGAGTGCCCGGAGCTTTGCTCTTATCGGCTATATCCGGATTATCATTTCCTGTCCATGTGCCTTTAGCCTCATCCCACCAGATAAGCTTAATATTGGGATCGCGGGGTTTTCCCTGAGCGTCACAGGAGGCACGGTTATAAAGGATGCGGATATTACCGGGCCAGGAATAACTCCATTCGGGGAAAATCCCAAGTCCGGAAGGGTCGCTGTTGTTGCGGCGGGCTGCCAGATTGCCATTGCTGGTAACTCCTGCATAGACCCAACATCCGGTGGCAATAGTTCCAGCCGGGGCACTTAGATATTCACCGATGGTGGTCTTTTTTCCCGAGGTGACGTCATATCCTCCCAGTTCCTCCAGAACTTTAAGGGCACTGGGCGTGTCACCATAGTCCCAATGAGCATTGAGAATAGGAGCATCTTTAGGATCAGTGCTGCCGGAATAAAGCTGCTTGATTTCCTTGTAGAGATGATCAAGTATATCAAGATCCGGCTTGGATTCGCCTTTCGGAAGGATAGCGGCATCTTTCCATTGGATCCAGCGTCCGGCATTGGTGAGTGTACCGTCCTTTTCATAGACAAAAGCGGCGGGGAGGAAGATGACCTCTGTTTGAATGTCTGCTGGATTAACACCCGGTTCACGCCAGAATTGAGCAGTTTCTACTTCGAAGAGGTCGGACACCACCATCATTTCCAACTTAGGCAAAGCTTTGCGGACAAGCTGGCGATTAGCAATGGAGACTAAGGAGTTTGATCCTACGTTGAGCATGAATTTAAACTGGCCGTCGGCCATCAATTCATATAATCTGGCAAAATAATAATTTTCGTTGGCGTTATATTTAGGGAGATAATTAAAACAGTAGTCATTTTCTGCTGTAGCATGCTCGCCAAACCAGGCCTTAAGGAGAGCAATCATCGGCTTTTCCTGAGCTTTACCTGCTCTGGCCACGAAGTGTTTCAGGGTTTTGTCCGTATGAACGGGAGCAGGAATATAGCCGGGGAGGTTATGGAAAAGATTGGCCATATCAGTAGAGCCTTGCACATTAGGTTCACCCCGGAGAGCCTGAATTCCCGTGCCGAGTTTCCCAATGTTGCCTAAGAGCAGTTGAATGACGCTGTAAGCCCGGATGCCTTGAACTCCGGTAGTATGCTGGGTCATTCCCAAGGCGTAGAAAATCGAGCCAGGTTTGGTTTTACAATAGAGGTCGGCAATTTCTTTGATTTTTTCTACAGGGATACCAGTGATTTCGGAAGCAGTTTCAAAAGTATAGGGTTCATAATGTTGTTTCAACTTTGCAAATACACAGTCAGGATCATCCAGGCTGGAGGCTAATATGGGCTTATTGTTTTCGTCCAGCTGATAGGTCCAGGTATCCATGCTGTATTTCTTGGTTGTTTCATTAAAACCGGAGAAAAGACCGTCTTCAAATTTATAATCTTTATTGATTTTATAAAGAGCATTGCTGCTTTTTAAAACAAATTCCTCATCGTATAATTTCTCATCCAGAATGTATTTGATCATGGCTCCCAAATAGGCGATATCTGTACCGGGACGGATTTGAGCAAACACATCTGCTTGTGAAGCGGTACGGGTAAAGCGGGGATCGACTACAATTACTTTGGCCCCATTTGCCCTGGCTCTGTTGACCCACTTCATGGCAATGGGATGGGCTTCTGCACAGTTGCTGCCTGCAATTAAGAATACTTTGGTATGTTGCATATCCGGAAAGCTGTTGGTCATAGCCCCACGACCAAAGGGGGGAGCAAGGGCAGAGACGGAAGGAGCGTGACAGATACGGGCTTGATGTTCATTGTAAGGAATGCCAAGAATTCTACTTAGTTTAGTGATTAAATAAGATTCCTCGTTGTCCACTTCTGCGCAGCCGACAAAAACCAAACCATCTGCCCGATTAACCTGAGCTGAGATTTTGTTTCCGCTGGAATCGGTATATTCTTCAGTGGCTATCCAGGATGAATCACGAACATCCTGGATTTTACTGGCAATTTTGCTGATCGCTTCCTCCCAGGAGATATCTTCCCAATGATCTGATCCGGGAGCACGTCGCAAAGGTTTGACAATTCTTTCTTCAGAATAAGCGACATGACGAAGGCTGGCAGCTTTTGGACATAGGGCTCCTTCATTGATAGGATGGTCAGGATCGCCCTCTAAATAAATAAATTTCTTTTCTTTAATATGGAGCAGCATCCCGCATCCGCTGGCACAAAAGTGACAAATACTAGGGAGCTTTGTGCTTCCGTCAAGCTTAAGGACCTCTCCTTCCGCTTTGGCCGCCTGCGGATTTAAACCTAATCCGGTAGCCATGGCAAGGGTGGAAGCGCCAGATAACTTGAGAAAATCTCGCCGGGTAATTCCCATCTCCGTTCTCCTTTCAATGTTAAAATTGATAAGTTCTCCTCATAATATATCGTAAAAGTCTGTATAGGATAACTATTCTGAAAATTATAAAACTAAAGAAACTTATGTAAATAATAAAAAAGTAATGATAAAAGTAGCTTGGATATAAAAAAACATCAATAAATAGAAGAATAAAAGTGAAAGAGAGAACTAGTGCTAAGCTGATTATATTTCTTTTATATTTAATAATAATAATTCATAAGTAAAGCTCAAAAGGTTTTAATTACAAATGGTTAACGAAAAGCTCAATTTGGCTTATCTACATATAATCCACACAAATCATTGCTATGCTAAAGCAAGTTAATTAAATGTGCAAAGCAAGGGGGGAAGAAGAGGGAGAAGATGAAAAATGATAAATGTATTGTATTACCGGTGCGGGGGATGCACTGTCCAAACTGTGAGAATAAAATTGAAGATGCTCTTAACGGACTTTCTGGAATTCAGCGTGTAAAGGCTTCTTATCGCAAAGGGCAGGTTGAAATAGGGTATGATTCAGACCCACCGGATCTAATGGTGATCTGTCAGGTACTGAAAGAATTAGGTTATGAGGCGGAAAGTAATAACCGGAGACAAGGGCAGTCAGCTGCAGCATCAAGACCAATGTCCCCTTTTCGTTTAGCTCAGGTGGCAATTGTCGTTGTAGCCTTGTACATGATTATTAATGCCACCGGCGGTTTAAATTTCCTTCCGGAAATTAACCAGAATATGGGTTATGGATTGTTGTTTTTGACCGGTTTACTGGTTTCCCTTCATTGTATTGGTATGTGTGGCGGAATCAATCTTTCTCAGACTCTTTCCCATCCGGTCCAGAGCAGCAAAGTCAGACCAAGCCTCCTCTATAATAGTGGAAGGGTACTCTCCTATACCTTGCTGGGGGGAATTGTTGGAGTTCTAGGTTCTGTGGTAGGTTTTTCCGGAACAGCTAAGGGTATTGTGGCCATTGTTTCCGGTGTGCTCATGATCTTGATTGGGTTGAATTTGCTGGATCTGTTTTCATGGGTAAGACGACTGATGCCTTCTTTACCTAAATCCTTTTCCCGCCTTTTTCACAGTAAAAAAGGAACCGGTCCTTTTATCGTGGGGCTGTTGAATGGATTTATGCCTTGCGGTCCCCTTCAAGCTATGCAGCTGTATGCCTTGGGAACAGGAAGCTTTTGGGGCGGAGCCTCTTCCATGTTTGTTTTCAGCTTGGGTACTGTTCCGTTGATGTTTATCTTTGGTTTGCTCGGTTCTTTGCTGAGCAGCCGCTTTACCCGTAAAATGCTGCAAGCCAGTGGAATCCTGATATTAGTCTTGGGAGTTGTGATGTTTAATCGGGGAATGAGCCTATCTGGAGTATCTCTGCTCCCTGATTGGCTGGCGGAAACAGGTTACAAGGCGCAGATAAAGGGAGATGTGCAGGTGGTGACTACGGAACTGAAATCAGGCCAATACACTCCCATTACCGTGTATAGGGGAATTCCCGTGCGATGGACGATTAAGGCGGATCAGGAGGATTTAAACGGATGTAATAATCCGGTGACCATTCCCAGCTACCATATTGAAGCTAAGTTGAAAGCTGGAGACAACATCATTGAATTCACCCCGGAAAAGGCAGGAACTATTGATTATACCTGCTGGATGGGAATGATCCGGTCGACTATCAAGGTGATCGATCCATAAAAAGTAACCGTGAAGACTTTGAACGGTAAAGGGATATTAAATAACTAAGAGTATATTAAAAAGAATGGGGAGTTAAGATGAGTAATAATCAAAAAAAAGCCTATCCATTAATAATTGGAGCCGGGGTCATCGTTGTTGCCGTTATTTTGCTTGTATTGAAACTGACTACAGGAACAAGCGGTACACCGGTGCAGAGTGAGGGAGCTTTACTTATTCCCAAAAGTGCAGTAACGGAAAAGGCTGTTTTTTATCCTTATAAAGTAGGAAATGTGAAAATGGAAGTTCTGGCGGTAAAAGCTCCCGATGGAACCATCAGAACAGCGTTTAATACCTGTCAGGTTTGTTATGATTCTGGTAAGGGCTATTATATCCAAGAGGGAGATGAGCTGGTTTGTCAGAACTGTCTAAACCGCTTCAAAACCAGTGATGTGGAAGTGGTCCATGGAGGATGTAATCCTGTTCCCATCCTGGATACGGATAAAACTGATGACGGAACCAATATCGTGATCAGCCAGGCTCATTTGGAAAAAAATAAAGATTTGTTTTTAAAGTGGAAAAAATAAATTCCAGAATAATAATCAAAAAAGCAGAGACCGTTTTGGACGGTCTCTGCTTTTTAATTGCAAAATATGTCGGGAAAGAATGGGCCAGTTTATGAAACCACGTGATTAAAGCGGGAACATTCGTAGATCCGGATAAATTCATCTGAGCTGACAATTTTGATTGATCCGATATCTTTCATTCCATGCTTGAAATCATCGGTGATGAGAAAATCTGCCTTTCCTTTAAGGGCACATTTCAAGAATTTTTCATCTTGGGGATCATGCAGTGGTGGGCTGTCGACATACAGGGTGTTCACCGACAGGCCATGATGAAACAAGATCATAATCAGTTGCAGAGCTGCAATTTGGTCAGATGAACTCTGTAAATTATGCTGAGCGAAATTCTTGGTGATATAAACTAATTCACCAATAGTTTCCTGGGAAAACAGCAATTGAATTTCCCGATTATCAACCAGATCGAGGATTTTATCACAAGCAGGGTGGTCGCCAAACCATCCATAGATAAAGATATTGGTGTCAATAACAACTCTATATTTATTATCTTTCATCTTTTTTTAAATCCAAAGATTTAATTAAATCTTCTTTGGAGACTCCATTTTGTTTTACTGCTTTGCGTACCAGCTTCTTCATCTCGGACATACAGGTGAGTTTTTCTTTATCTTTTTCTTCAGCTACCATTTCAGGTCTCTCCTTTTGAGATATTCTGTTAATTACCCTTATTTTATCATATTGCCGGGCGGGACAGAAGAGAATCGCTGCCAGGCCATCAGGCTTGTTTAAAAGAATTTTTTCGAGTAGATTTTAGCGGGGAGATAGACCGCGAGTTGATTGTGGATTGCCCATTAGACGAAAATTGAGTATACTATGAGTAAGATATATTTAGATAGTTAACTAAATATAAAAATATCTAAATGCTAAATTTAAGGAGGGGAGGGACCTATTGATGAGCTATCAGTTAACTTTTCAGGCTCTTTCTGACCCCACACGAAGGCAAATACTAAAATACCTGAAGGAGAAAGATATGACAGCGGGAGAAATTGCGGAGCAGTTTACTATTTCTAAACCAAGTATTTCCCATCATCTGCATATTTTGAAAGAAGCGGATTTGATCAGCGATCATCGTTCGGGACAAAATATTATTTATTCTCTTAATACTTCGGTCTTTGAAGAGATCATGGATTGGATCATGGAGTTAATCAAAAAATAGCGGTCAGCTAAATAAATGACTACTAAAAGAAAAAGGAGAGATAAGTATGACGGAGGGGAAAAAGAGCAACGCAAATGTATGGAAAGTTTTAGCGGGTGTACTGGTGATTTTCAGTTTTGCCCTGGGCATATGGGCATATCCTCAGCTCCCTGAACAAGTTCCATCCCATTGGAATGCCTCCGGACAGGTCGACGGTTATACGAATGCGCTGGGAGGAGCGTTTTTACTCCCGGCGATATTGCTTGGAGTTTATATTTTACTATGGATAATTCCTAAAATTGATCCTAAAAAAGAAAACTATCAGAAAATGGGAAAAGCTTATTGGGTATCGGCCTTTTTTATTACTTTAGTATTAAGCGGTGTCCATATTTTTGCCATTGCCGCTGCTTTAGAGATTACCCCATCGAAGCAAGATCTTCCCATAGCATGGATAAACATCATGATAGGGCTACTTTTTATTATCCTGGGGAATTATATGGGGAAGATCAAGCCCAACTATACCTTCGGAATTCGGACGCCTTGGACACTAGCCAATGAAGAGGTTTGGAAAAAGACACATCGTTTCTCCGGACCGGTGATGTTGGGAGCCGGTGTTATAACCATTGCTGCCGCTTTTCTTCCTGTGTCTTGGAATTTCGGAATCATGATGGCTGCAGTTGGGGGATCGGCAATTATAGAAATTGTTTACTCTTATATAATTTTTAAAAAAATTTATTAAATTTTTTGTCTTCTTCTCAATTCCCGCTAAAATGATGAAACTTTTTCTGCTACAATATCGTATTAAGGAAAGAGAATTGCAGATACTAACAAATGGGAGTTGACGTATATGGGTGAGCGATTATACCGTTCAGGACAGGAAAAGATGGTAGCCGGTGTTTGCGGCGGCTTAGCTGAGTATTTTGATGTGGATGTCACTTTGGTCCGTTTAATTGCTTTAATCGCTATCTTAGCTTGGGGAGCTGGGATCTTGGCCTATTTGATTGCCTGGATTATTATTCCTCTTGACCCTTCAGCACAACATAAGCCTCAGAAGCAGGCGGGATATGAACCTGGACGGAATTTTGATGCCGGATCAAATCGGTATACTACCAAAGAAAAGGTTCCTTTCCCAGGAGGGGCAGTTCGTGATGCCGAGTTTAAAGAGGTAGATCCGACGGTGAATAAAGGTGGTCAAGAAGAAAAGCAGACCCCAGAGGATGAAGGGCAGGAAATAGAAATGGATGATCAAAGTTGGCAGGATTCACAAAATGATAATACTCAGAGTGAATCAGAACGAGAGGAAAGAAAAGAGAATAATTATACCTACGGACAGCCGGATCAGGAAGAAGGGTGGTATGGCAAGGATAATCGGCAGGCGAGGAGAAGAAATGGCAATAAGACAGCAGGTCTGATTTTAATTGTTTTAGGATTGCTTTTCTTTGTAGATATATGGTTCCCCTGGTATTCCTTTGCTAAAACATGGCCGCTGTTTATTATTGCTCTGGGCGTATTCATTATCTTCCGACAAAAACGTTGAGATAGTAAATCTAGATAAATAAAAGGTGTGCAATGGATAAAATTATCATTGTTGAAGGAAAAACAGATAAGGAACGGTTGGAACTTGTTTTAGACGAGCCGGTTAAAATTTTGTGCAGCTTTGGTACTCTGGACGTTGAAAAGCTGGAAGAGTGGATAGAGCAGTATCAAAACGATGAACTTTATATCTTAACCGATGCGGATGAAGCGGGTAATAAGCTCAGGCATCAAATTCAAAGAGAACTTCCCAATGTGCATCATCTTTATACCCAAAAGATGTACCGTGAAGTGGCAACTACGCCTTTGGACTATTTGACGAGTGTTCTGGAACGGGCCCATTTTGCCGTAAAGGAAATACGGGAAGAGTAAGTGAACAAATATCAGAAAAAGGAGCATGCCACTCTGCGTTTATAAGCAAAATGCAGAGCGGCATGCTCTTTAAGTTTAAATTATATTGATATATCTTGACAACAACATAACTAGTTACATATAATTTTGGTAACTAGTTATGTTCTTTAGGAGGGATATACTTGAATATAGCAGAACAAAAGGCATATATATTTGGAGGACTGTTTGTATTGGCCAACAAGGTTCAGATTTTAGGAGATAGAATTAACCCTGATCTGTCTATAAAACAGTGGTTATTCATTGCGGTGATACCAAAATGTCAAAGCAATTATCCCACAATAAGCGAGGTAGCTAAAGTGATGGGAAGTTCCCATCAAAATGTAAAGAAGATGGCCGCAATTCTTGAGAAACTTGGATTTATTAGATTTATTAAAGATGAGAAGGATGCAAGAGTTATCAGGATTGCGTTAACTGAGAAGTGTGAAGAATATTTCAAAGCTAATGAGGAAGGGGAACTGCAATTTATTGAAAAGCTATTTGCCGGTTTTTCCGAGGAGCAGATTAATGGGCTTTATTATGGGTTACAGAAGATGGCTTCAAATATAATCAAAATGGAGAAAAACAATGAAAAAGAGGAGTAGAAAAGTAATGATTGCTATGGGTGTAGTGCTGGTGGTCATAGGCTCTTTCATTATATTTTTTAATATATCATTAGCGGCATTACAGGATTATATTAAATGGGAGGCAATTGATGATACGCATGCAAGGGCAACCATAACTTACTATAATATTTCAGCTACAGGGATATTTACTTTCAATGAGAGCGGCGAAATGCTTTCCTTTACCACTGACGACAGGGCATTATATAATAACGACGGGAGTATTGAACACGTTCGTTGGTCGGCTATATGTGGTAATTACAAGGAACAAAACGGCTATAAGCTTCCTACAAAATTCAAGGCAGTTTGGCATTACGACGACGGAAATTTCGTTTATTTTGACGGAGACAATATTCGTATTGAATATTATTAACAATGTGAAAGTGAAATGGGGCTGTCGCAAAACTCTGATTTGTCTGCTTGTTTGGGGGGGCTTTTGGGGGAGTGCTGGGGCTGCCGGAGGCAGGCGCAGGATACTCTGTGAGCACGCTAACGCAACTAAAAAAACGGGATTCAGGCTAACAAGTCAAAACCCTTGGGTCATTCTGGATGTGAACCTTGACTTGTTTAACGCCTGAACCCCGTTTTTTCTTTACGTTGCTTCCGCGAATCGCTCACTTAAGTATCTCTCGTCTGCCTCCGGCTTATCTCAAGCTTTGCAGAATTAGCCAGACCGCTAAACAGGATAATTAGGCTCGGCAAAGCAGCATAAGCAGGCCCAGTGATGGTAGATTCAGCGTGAAGCGGAGCAGGAGGCGGAGCGCGGCCCTTAGCGCCATGGAGGGCGCTATGGCCGAGAAGCTAATCTACCATCACTGGGCTGACTTGCATAGTTTGCCGGGCTGACTATCAATCAGAGCTTTGCTGCGCCCCCTTATATCATAGCGACTTTAGCTACCAGCCACTGGACCGCTTCCAGTAGAAATGGCCGGCTGTCTGGGCTGACCTCTAAAGAGGAAAGTTTTTTATTAATTGAGTCCGGAGTCAACGGAGTATCAGATAAGGCATGAGCCAGTTGCTGAATCAACAGGCTATCCATGGCATCAGAATAGATTTGGGAGGAAGAGATCACGCCATTACGCAAGATTAACCCCACATCAAGACTGCCCCATTGGAAACGGTGTTGAAAATTAAGATCAAATTGAGGGGATTTTCCGTACCTCCATTCCCACGAGGCATATTTGGCGTAAAGTTCACTGAGCTGGGCGGTATCAGCTGTGTGAACAGCAGTATCCAGCGAAGTGAAGGTAATGATTTCTTTATCCTGAATGGTACCGTCACCGTAGATGTCTAGAAAACCTTCCTGCAGTGCATTTTTTACACTAGCAATGGTCAAGGTGGGAACAAGGCTTTTTAAGTTAATAACCCGGGAGCGCACTGATTCTACTCCTTTAGAGCTGAGTTTTTCTTTAGAAACCTGCAGATATCCGGAAAGTTTGCTGAAGTCTGAATCAACCAGTACTGTGCCATGATGATAAGACACTTGATTTCCATGGTAAAAGGCATTACCGGAGAATTTTTGTCCTTGTACCGTCAGATCATTTCTTCCGCTGAAAGCTGCATCAATACCTAAAGCACGGACAGCCTTAAGAATGACGTCCAGCTGTTTTTTTAAGTCATATAAATTTTTATCCATAATAAAGGTAAAGTTCAAGTTACCGAGATCATGGAAGACCGCACCTCCACCAGATAAGCGCCGGGCTAATTTCCCGCCGTCTTTCTCCAGCTCCTGACACCGGCACTCTTTCCAGGCGTTCTGATTGCGCCCGATGACTACAGTCTGCTCGTTTTGCCAAAGGTAAAGCATAATCTGATTTTTAGCACATTGCCGGAGCAGGTATTCTTCCAGAGTCAAATTGAACCATGGATCAACAGATTGGGAATAAATAATTCGGATAGGAGAGATGTCAGCCATTATCATTCCTCCAGTATATAAATTAAGTAGCCTTAAGGCTATTTTAACAAAAAATATACAAACGTAAATTTTAATTTGCTTTTTGATTATAGAAGGGGATACAATAGTAATAACAACTGAATAACGAATCTCAAATGTTTCGTTCGAAAGGGTGGATGCAGATGAAATTCAATGATCTAGGTCGCGGTGCAAGGATTGAACTAAGTAAGATGGCCAAGAAACTAGGGATGAAATTCATTGGATATGATCCTGCTGCTCAGCGTGTATCCTTGGAGTACAAGGGGAAAGGCGTTACTTATTCAGTGGAGGAATTTGAAAAATATTTTGAAGAGGCAGGTGTTGCAAGCTAAAGATAGAAATTGAATTTTAAAAAAGATATTGAATAATAATTAAATTAAAATATTAAAAGCACTTGGAGGACTCAGTCCTTCAGGTGCTTTCTTAATAGTTTTCTCCTAATTGGCCTGCTGTGCCAGCTGGGCAATCTGTTCTGCTTTGCCGCAGGCTCAGACTATTCTTTTTGGTAAAAGAAGGAGGAGACAGGCTTCAAGCCTAAATGATTTAAACCGAAGAGGTGCTCCGTGCTGCCGGTGAAGAGAATGCCTCCGGGCTTGAGAGAGGCAGCAAATTTAGTATAGAGCATTTCTTTAGCATCTTCCGTAAAATAGATCACTACATTGCGGCAGGCAATCAGATCAAATTGGGTGTCAAAACGGTCGGTGAGCAGATTCTGCTTTTGGAAAGTCACAGATCGCTTGATATTGTCTTTAATTTGAAAACCTTCGTTAAGCGGGGTGAAATATTTAGCCTGCAGTTCAGGCGGGGTACTGACGAAGTCCGGCTGCTTATATATGCCTTTTTTGGCTTGCTCCAGAACATTGACATCAATGTCGGTAGCCAGAATGGAAAAGCGGTTATGCGGGAAGTATTCGTTCATGGTAATGGCCATGGAATAAGCTTCCTGTCCGCTGGAACAACCGGCACTCCAGAGTTTCAGCGGACTCATGCCGTGAATCAGCTTAGGCAGGATTAAATCTTTCAGACTGGTCCACTGGTTGGTATCGCGAAAAAACTGAGTTACATTGATAGTAAGGTGCTTAAAAAAAGCATCAAAAAGTACCTTATCCCGATCCAAGGCCTGAAGAAAAGGAGTAAAACCGGAATAGCTGTGGGAGTTCATAAAGCTGCGGATCCGGCGCTCCATTTGATTTTGCTTATAAAATTTCAGGTCGAGACCACTTTTAGGATAGAAAGCTTTGATAAATTCATCGTAAGTATTGATTTCTGCACCAAATACCAAAAGGTTCACCTCCATAAAATTCAAGCCAGTAAATCAATGATCAGCCCGCGGATCTCATCAATCTTAGTCAGGATTTCCATAGGCTTACTTTGCTCGTCCAGTACTTTTTTCCCCAAGTCTTCCAGAGCCTGATCGACTTTTTGAATGCGGGCCATAACTTTAGGCCGGCCTCGGTAATCCCATAAAGATTCCTCACCCATGGTGCGGCTCTGCCCGAAGGTTGAGCGCAGCATGGTCTTGACCAGATCACGGAAATCGGCCAGATCATGTAAAGACAGAGACTGGCTGAGCCTTTGCCCTACTTCATCAAGTCGGGTGAAAAATTGGTCCAGTTCCTGGCGCTGCAGTTTCTGCTTGCTGACCAGAGCCTGGCTGAACTCGCTTCCCCGGGTGGTCAAAGCCGACGACTCGACGGCCGGTCCTTTGCTTTGGTGAGTGGAATCAATGCGTAAAGGCAAAACCAACACCTCCTTAATAAGGTTGATTGAATGAGTCGTTTAGACTCTATCTATCATCAGACATATGTATTATAGTATAGATATTAACACAATCAGGCAGTGAGGATAAAGAGAAAACTTTGCATGAAAGGGTCTTGAGGATGCAGACACGGAGAACATTTTTAAAAATCATGACAGCTTCGGCTGCCTTTATATTGCCTCTGGTCAACTGGCCGATGCGGTTGATTGGAGAAATTGAAAAGAAACTTTCCGATCCGGAAGCTAAACTGACTTTGCCCGAGGAAGCGGATGCGGCGGCTTTACCGGCTTGGGAGCAGGCTCTGCGCCGGTCTGCTCTCGATGACATTATCACCCTTTCCGCCTCCGGGATGGAAGGAAGAAGAGCAGGGACGGCAGGAGACGGGAAAGCGGCGGCCTATTTGATCCAGCAGCTGAAATCGTTAGGACTCAAACCGTTGGGCGAAGGAGAGAACAGCTATGCCCAGGCCTTTACGGTGCCGCCGACAGCTTTGCAAAAAGTGAACGGGCGGTTGGTCTTCCGTCCAGATGAAAACGGCGGACTACGTGCTCCCAGCTCTAATCTGATTGCAGTCCTGCCGGGAGAAGAAGAAGAGAAGATTTTGCTCTCAGCTCACTTTGATCACTTGGGAATCTATCAGGGAAACATCTATCCCGGGGCCAATGACAATGCCTCAGGGGTCGGCTGTGTACTGGATGTGATGCGCCAACTGGTGAGGGAACAGGCTAAACCGCGCAAAACCATCGTGGTCGCTTTCTGGAGTGGGGAGGAGATGGGTTTTGTCGGTTCGGACTACTTTGCCAACTATCCCACATTCCCTCTGTCCACCTTAAAAGGAGTGTTAAACGCCGATACGGTAGCCAATGGTGATTTAGGCAGTTTTGCCTTGTGGGCAGAGAACAATAATCTTGTTGTTTCAGCCTTGCAAACAGCTGCCCAAACCTGCAATGCCACAGCTCCTATTGTGGCCAGCGATGGCCATAACAGTGACCATATTAGTTTTGCCTCTGTCGGTATCCCTGCGGCAACTTTGATGAGTAAGGAATGGCTGAATCAAAACCATACGCCTGAAGATACCTTTTCCATAATAAAGCCTGATCAACTTAAACTCGCCACAGCGATTATTGATCAGGCCGTTCGTACTCTGGCTTTTTAATCTTTGATCTATTATACATCTCAGGGAGTCTTTGTACTGTCGGAAGAATTGCTGCCGGAAGCTGTTGAACCAGAGGTGGAAGTGGATGAACTTTCTTGCCCCGGTTCTACTAAATCGTATTGAGAACGGAGAACGACCAGATCGACGCGACGGTTTTTTTG
Organism: Bacillota bacterium; assembly: GCA_023390635.1. GTDB lineage: Bacteria > Bacillota > Desulfitobacteriia > Desulfitobacteriales > Desulfitobacteriaceae > JAEWCM01. Next base: position 14,150 of record JAEWCM010000092.1, on the reverse strand, counting down.
CCGCCCTTCCTCAGTGTCATTGGTGGCAACGGGACGATGTTCACCATATTCACTGGCAGATAGCCGTGCCGGAGAAATATTGCCTGCTGTTTGCATAATTTGCAGTACATTGGTTGCTCTTATAGCAGAAAGTTCCCAATTGCTGTGGAATCTAGCTGTATTAATGGGCAAATTATCCGTGTGCCCTTCCACCTTAATGTAATTGGGGGCACTGGCCAGAACAGAACTTATTTTCATTAGAACTTCACCGGCTTTGGAGCTAATATCTGCCGAGCCGCTTTCGAAGAGCAGGGTATCCTGAATGCTGACTACCAAACCTCTTTCCTCAATGGAAGAGACTAGCTGGGTTTGAATACCGTTATCTTTGGCGAATTTATCGATCTTAGCTTTAATGCCCTCCAGAGTCATCTTCTCAGATTCAGTATCCCCCTGGCCTTTGCCCTGTCCCTGACTAACCTCACTGCCTTCTGATGTACCTGTTTTATTCGGAGGGAGGGAGCCGTTTTCTATGATAGAAGAACCGGAAGGATTTTGTTTGATGATTTCCATATTGGAAATTGATCCTCCGCCCAGAGCTATATTCAGGGAGGCGGCCACTGCCTTGAACTTATTTACATCAACCTGGCTCATAGAATACATAACGACAAAGAAGATCATTAATAAAGTGATGAAGTCGGCATAAGATAAAAGCCAGCGTTCGGTATTATCTTTTTCCGCTTCCTCATTTTTTTTTCGGCTCATCGCGATTCACCTACCGGATTGCCCGCTCCGGAACCGGAATTGTTAGCTTCCGTGCTCCCAGGCTCAGGTAAACTTCCACCCATGTGAGTTTTGAGTTTTTCTTTCAGAATGGCAGGATTTTCACCTGCTTGAATTGAGAGGATTCCATCCAGAACCATTTCCATGGCGGCGACCTCTGCTTTGTCTTTCATTTTTAATTTATTAGCGATTGGCAGCCATAAAAGGTTGGCAGATGAGAGACCGTAGAGTGTGGCCAAAAAAGCTCCCGCGATGGATTTGGAAAGAGCATCAGGATCGGTAAGATTTCCCAAGACATGGATTAATCCCATAACCGTACCGATAATACCCAGGGTAGGAGCATATCCGCCGGCTGACTCGAAAACAGACATACCTATTTTGTGCCTTTTTTCCAATACGGCTATGTCAGATTCTAAGATCTCCCGGGTTATTTCCGGGTCGGTGCCGTCGATGACTAACTGGAGTCCTTGGCGGGTGTAACGGTCATTTACTGTATCCAATTCCTGCTCTAAGCTGAGTAACCCTTCACGACGGGCTTTTTCAGCGAAGTGAACCAGTGTATTATAGGCTTCGACTGTACCGTAAGGTTTATTTCTAAAGGCGATTTTAATCCACTGAGGAGCTTTTTTCAATTCAGAGAGAGGAAAGCTGGCGATGACGGCACTAATGGTGCCTCCGAAAACAATGAGAGCCGGTGGACCACCGAAAAGTGAACCTATATGACCACCTTCCAGCAGAAATCCTATCACAAGAGCTCCAAATCCTGCAATTATACCGATAATTGTTGATAAATCCATCTAAATGCCGGCGCCAGACAGTAGTAAGCTAAAGTGGCGACGACTCCCCTCCTTTATAACCTAAAATTATGCTGTGTGTTTTATGCATTCATTATGGTTATCGTAAAATTGCCGGGAATAATTTAGGACAAATTTGCATTTCATTAGAAAAATTAACAATTGGCACCGGATTTAGATTTATGTATTAGAAAGGGTATAGGGGAGAAAAACGGATTAAATAAAAGGATTTTTTTAAATTTAATTAATAAACAGGAAATTTCCCCTTGATAAAATGTGAAGTTTTTTCGATATAAAAGATAAGAAATAAGGGGAGTGAATGAAATGAAAGTGGAGGGAACCTCAATTTCCCCAATCAGCGGCATACATCCAACAGGCAGAATTAATCGCAATCCGCAAAGAAACACTGACCAGACTGCTGATTCATTAGCTGTTTCCGATAAAGGGCAGTTTTACAATCTGCTGATGGAAAAGGTAAAGGAGCTGCCAACAATTCGGGAAGATAAGGTACAAGAGATTTCGAGCCAGATTAAGCGGGGAGAGTATCAGGTTAATTCTTACCTGATCGCCCAGAATCTCTTGTCCGGCTTGGAATAATCTATTAAACATTATAATGATGATATTTATAGGTAGGAGGGTTTCCTATGCAAGAGATTCTGGAGAAGTTAAAAGATAATCTGGAAAGGCAAACCTCGCTTTATCATAAAATAGGAGATCTGGCCGAGCGCAAGCAGAAGGCCTTACTGGCGAACAACCTGCCTGTGATCGACAGTATCACCAAACAGGAAGAGAAGCTGATTCTTGATGCCGGAACGCTGGAGGAAGAACGGCTGGCCTGGGCGGAGAAAATGGCTCAGGTGATGAACAAGCCGGCGGAAGAATTAACCTTGAACGAATTGAGTGAACGCTTTCCCGAGCTGGAGCCGGTGCGCGTCGCCCTGGAACAAGCGATTGGCAGGCTGAAAGATATCCATAAGGTCAATACCCGCTTGCTGGAACAGGCAGTGGAGATTGTCAATCTGACCCTGGATGTTCTGACACAACCGACTGAAACCACCTATGCCAAGCCGGGTAAGGATAATACACCTCAGAAACAGGTGCACATATTGGATCGCAGTATTTAACATAGCAAAAACGGGATGAAATAAGGGAAACATAAGGAGGATATTATGCGGTCGACATTTTTTGGATTGCAAATAGGGTACAAAGCATTGGCGGCTCAACAGTCTGCCCTTGATGTGACGGGCAATAACATCGCCAATGCCAATACCACAGGATATTCACGGCAGATTCCCACATTGGTGGCTACTCCACCCTACATGATCAACGGTATGACGGGACATAAGCTGAGCTTTGGCTCAGGATCGGCAGTGGATACGGTGCTGAGGGCCAGGGATCAATTTATTGATCGGCAGTATCGCTGGGAGACCACGAAGCAGCAATATTGGGAAGGTCAAAGAACTTCCTTTTCTCAAATTGAGGGAATTCTTAATGAGCCGGCCAAAGATAGCTTGCGTACCGATATGGACAAGTTTTTTACAGCTTGGGGAACCTTGGCTAATGATCCAGAAAACAGCGGTTCGAAGGCGGTAGTGCAGCAGCGGGCTTTGGCGCTGGCTGATACTTTTCATCATATATCCCAGCAGCTGACAGATTTGAAAAATAATCTGGATAACAATATCTCTGTGGAAGTTAAGCAGATTAACGACTATGCACAGCAGATTGCCCAGCTTAATGATCAGATCAAGAAAGGGGAGGTGGGCGGTGCATCCCTGAATGATCTGAAGGATAAACGGGATAGCATTATTGACGAGCTTTCAAAATTGGTCAATGTGCAGGTGATCGAGTCTCAGGATCCTAATTTTACCGACCGCAATGTGGGGATTGTAAAGATTGTCATCGGGGATGAAGCGAAGACTCCCCAACAGGTGCTGGTAGACGATGGGAATAGCTATAAGCTGAATGATTATGTCAAAGGGGCGGACCCCGGAGTGGTTACATGGGCCACTGGACCGGCGGCTGGGCAAACTTTAGAATTTGGCGATAAGCTGGGCATGCTTCAGTCCAATTTAGATATGAGAAATAACGATCTGCCTGAGTTTATGAAGGATTTCGATACGCTGGCCAATAAATTTGCTGAAGCAGTGAATACCATTTATAAGGATGCCTTTACGGCTGCAGAACAGGGAGATGGAACTCATGATGGGGGACAATTTTTCACCTCTTCTTCTGGAGGAACAATTACTGCGGCCAATATTACCATTGCACCTACTATTAATGCCGACTCAAGTAATATCAGAGCAGGATTACCCAGTACGCCACCTAATCCGCAAGACGGTACTTTAGCGAAAGAGATTTCATCGCTCCTGACCGGATGGACTACCAGAACTTCTGCATTTGCTTCTGATACTAACTTAGCAGGAGCAAAATCCATCGAGGATTTTTACGGTACGATGGTCGCCACCTTAGGTGTAAAAAGCCAGACGGCAACCCGGATGAAATCAGGACAAGATGTACTAGTGAACAGTATGTATAATCAGCGGGAACAGGTTTCCGGTGTTTCTCTCGATGAAGAGATGACAAACTTGATGAGGTTTCAAAAGAGTTATGCGGCAGCAGCACGGGTTGTCACTATGATGGATGATCTACTGGATAAAGTTGTGAATGGCATGGGTGTTACCCGATAGTATATGATATAGGTGAGAAGGAGAAATACGTATGCGTGTAACGAGTAATATGCTGGGGCGAAATTTGCTTTATAATTTGGGTAACTCGGCAGAAAACCTGCAAAACTTGCAGAATCAGATGTCCTCAGGTAAAAAGATTAATAAGCCTTCTGATAATCCGGTAGGCGTACAGAATGTGATGCGTTTTAATAGTACTCAGACTGCAGTGGATCTGTGGAAAACAAATACGACAGAGGCTATGTCTTATATGCAGACTACAGACAGTGCAATGAGTTCGGCAACATCAATGCTGCAGCGGGTGAGAGAATTGGCGGTACGCGGTTCCAATGGGGATATGACTCAGTCTCAGCGACTGGCACTGTCGACGGAAATAAGAGAACTTAATGAGCAAATCAGATCCGTGGCAAATACTAAGGTTGGCAATCGGTATGTTTTTGCTGGTGAAAAAAATGTGGAACCGATGCCAACAGCTTCTTCAACATGGCAGGGGAATTCTTCAATTGTGAGTTATCAGGTTGGAAATAATTTATCCATCGGAATATCCATTGATGGAGGAGGGGTTTTCCCTGGCATCTTTACTACCCTTAATGATTTGGCAACTGCTTTGGAAGGTTCTGATGATGCAGCTGCGGTAGCCGGAGCGGATGCGTCGATAGGCAAACTGGATCAGAATATAGATAACTTACTGAAAAACCAGGCCGAGTTAGGGGCAAAAGTTAACCGTCTGACATCCATTCAAAGCCAATTGACCAATACATCCAACAATCTAGCTTCAAATATATCGGATATCCAAGATTTGGACTACGCCCAGGCGATCATTGACTACCAGACTCAGGACAATGCATATCGGGCAGCCTTGGCAGTGGGCATGAAGATTATTCAACCTTCTTTGGTTGACTTCATGAGCTAAGGACTAATTTGCCTATTCTGAAAGGGTGACAGCATTGGTTGAACTACAGATTGACCAGAGGTTTGGGAACATCGGCTTAAATATCCAGCCGATGCAATACAATATAGACGTTCAACCGGCGGAACTGGATATAAAGCAGGTTCCTGCCCAAATATTTTTGGAACAGCCTGCCGCTATATTAGATATTGACTATACCCTGATGCGTGATGCATTGGGGTATCGTAGTATAGAGTCGCAAACCCGGTATCTTAGCAATGAAGCTAAAGCGGATTATATGGCAGGCCTGGACAGACGAGTGGCAGAAGGACATAAATTGGGGCAGATTGAAAAAAAGATCAGTATTGCTCAGATTGCCTCAGAAAATTTTGAGCCTAAAGAAAAACAGGTGACAATAGAGTATTTACCATCCCCCAAGATTCAAGTGACACAGCAGCCTGTGCAGTGGAAAGCAGAACCCGGTGGAGTCCAGGGAACCTATCACGCAGGAGATGTCAATATAGACGTAGTCTCTATGCCCAAAGTATCAACCTATCTGGAACAGCAGCCTTACATTGATATCAAGGGTGTGGGCTGGGCTATCGATATCAAAAGCTGAATCAAATATGTAAGTTAAGGGAGAATTAAAATGGATGCAGAACAACAGTTTCATTTTTCCCAAGGAATTCCCGGCTTTGAAGAGTATGAAGATTTCAGGTTGAGAATTGATTCTGAGTCGCCCCTTGCTCAATTAATCAGCCTAAGTGATGATCATGTAGGATTTGTGCTGGCAAGGCCGGAGATTTTTTTTTCGGAGCATGTGGAGACGTTGCATATAGAAATCTTTAAAAACGAGAAATCCATCCCGTGGAACTTAGATGAAAAAAATCAAACCCTGGCGTGGGTGATAGTGGCTATCAATCGTGAAAATGTGATGTGGAGTACGGCAAACCTGCGCGCTCCCATTTTGCTTAATGAAGCCAGTCATGAGGGAATCCAACTGATTCTGGACAATGAAGCGTTTCTTTCCAAGCAGCCTTTGTTTGCTCAGCTCGAGCAAAAGGAGCAGGAAGGGGGAACGACTGATGCTGGTACTGGCAAGGAAGCTGAATGAGAAGATTAAGATTGGTGAAGACATCGAAATCACTGTGGTGGGAATTTCGGGAGACTCCATCCGTTTGGGCATTAGTGCTCCCCGGAATGTTAAGATCCTGCGCAGCGAAATCTATGAGGAAATCGAGCGACAGAACCGGGAGGCGGCAGAAGGAAGCGGCAAAGGAAGTCTGGATGTGCTGCAGAGGGCTGTGGCTGAACGGCTGAACACCGAAGAAGGCAAAAAACCATGAAGACAGGGATTATCGTTCAGGCCAGGATGACTTCAACCCGCCTGCCGGGCAAGGTGCTTTTGCCTGTTTTGGGCAGACCAATCCTTAGCTATCAAATTGAGCGTCTTAAGCGAGTAGCGGCATCAGACCAGTTGATTGTTGCTACGACTTTAAATGAAGAAGATTTGCCGATTGTTCAATTGTGTGAAAGGGAAGGAATTTCCCATTATCGAGGTTCAGAGTTGGATGTGCTGGAACGTTATCATGGAGCAGCTCTCAGATTTGGACTGGATGTTGTGGTCAGAGTAACCAGCGATTGCCCTTTAATTGATCCGGAAGTGATTGGTCAATGTATAGAAATGTACAGGGATGCGGAGAAACAGTATGATTATGTCTCCAATGGGCGGCGGCGTACTTATCCCCGGGGAATGGACGTGGAAGTGTTCTCCATGAACGCTTTGAGAGAAGCTTATGACGAAGGGAAAACAGAGCCGGATCGGGAACATGTGACACCCTTTATCTATCGGCATCCGGAACGCTATAGGTTGGGGGAACTGCTCTATGTCCGGGACGAAAGCCGATACCGTTGGACCGTGGATACTCCGGAAGATTTTGAATTGGTCAAACGTCTGCTGGAAGAGACTTATCCGAGCAAGCCGCAATTTAATCTGGAAGATTTGCTCGAACTTATTCAGCAACATCCTGACTGGTCGGCGATCAACGCCCATATTGAACAGAAAAAATTAGGTGAGTAGGCATTGAAAGTATATATCTTTACCGAAGGCGGGCTGAAGTCAGGGCTGGGACATATCGCACGCTGCAGTGCCTTATATCAGGCTTTTAGAAGGCAGAGCACCGAACCGCTGATGATTTTGCAGACCCTGACAAACGGCGAGTCTGCTCAAGTGTTTGAAGAAGTAATGGGAGGTATTAAGCCCCTTTTCTGTGACTGGCAGAATAAATCCTGTGAAATTATAAATTCTATCGGCCCGGACGATATCGTTGTGATTGATTCATATTTTGCAGAGAAAACGATTTATGAGAGAATGGCTGATCAGGCAAGGTTGCTGGTCAGTTTGGATGATTCCTTACGGATGGTCTATCCTCCAGGGATCATACTTAACAGTGCGCTTAAAGCCGGCGAGTTGCCCTACCCACAGACAGAAAGCAGAAAATATTTGTTGGGAATCCAATATGCTTTACTTCGGGACGGGTTTCAAACCTTATCACCCAGGCAGATAAAGCCACAGATCGAACAACTGATGTTGACGGTGGGGGGGAGCGATCCTCATCATATCACGACAAAGCTGATGATGTATTTGCAGGAATTTTTCCCTGAATTGGAGCTGCAGGTGATTGTGGGGGCGAATTTTTCTCATCAACCAGATATTGAACGTTTAAAAGGAGATAAAACCGTCATCCATGACAATCCGGCTCAAAAAAATATAGTGAAAATTATGAGTGCAGCAGATATAGCGATTGCGGCAGGAGGACAAACCCTTCTGGAGCTGGCTGCGGTTGGTACACCGGCTTTGGTGATGGCTTTAGCGGATAATCAGATGGAAAATATCTTGGGGATGGAAGGGGCAGGAACGTCGCGGTTTATTGGCTGGTATGATGAACCGGAGTTTCTGGAGCAGATAAGAGCGGGCATACTCGGCTTAAAGGAAGAAGCTATTCGCCGTGTTATGTCGGATCAGGGAAGAAAATTGGTGGATGGTCAAGGGGCCTGCCGGGTGGCAAGGGAAATTTCAGACTATTTTCTGCGGAGGCAGGGCTTATGAACGGTGAACATAATTACTTAAATCGATCGAGAAACATATTGGTAACAAGCATCGGCAATAAGGTTCCGATGCTTAAAACCATAAAAACTGCTGCGATTAGGGCGGGGATCAAAGATGCCCTCCTTTGGGGGGGAGACATGCAGGCTGAGTGTATCGGCCAATACTTTGTCGATGAATTCTGGAAAATGCCCCCTCTGGTAGAGCTAAACGGAGAAGCATTGGAGAAGTTTTGCGTTGAAAATCATATAGGCTACATCATTCCCTCAAGAGATGGAGAACTTTTGTTCTTTGCCCGATATAAAAAGAGATTGGCTGCTTTGGGGATTGAAATTATGGTCTCAAACGATGAACCCATAGAGATATGTCTGGATAAGCTGCTCTTTTACAATCATTTGCAAACCATAGATTTTCCTGTCATCCCTACCTGTGATGAAAGTCAGATCAAGACGATTGAAGGGGAAGGAAACACTTATGTGGTGAAAGAACGTTATGGTGCCGGTTCACGTTTGCTCGGCATCAATTTGAGCCGGGAAGAGGCACGAAGACATGGCAAACTTTTGGCCGACCCTGTTTTTCAACCCTTCATAGCGGGAAAGGAATACAGTGTGGACTTCTATGTGCAGAGAAACGGAAAAGCCAAAGGCGCAATTGTCAGAAGCAGGGATTATGTTGTAAATGGCGAATCTCAGATAACAATGTCGAAAAAAATGCCTGAACTGGAACAGATGTGCTTAGACCTTGCAAAGCAGTTGGGGATTACGGGCCACGCACTGGTTCAGGCCATTGTAGATGAGGAAGAGAAAATCCATATTGTCGAATGCAATTGCCGCTTCGGCGGAGCATCAACCCTTAGCGTAGCCATGGGATTAGACAGCTTTTACTGGTTTTTCATGGAGAGCCAGGGAAATGACTTGGAGCAAATACCGTTTGTGCGGTCAGCCGGAGAAAAAAAGCAAGTGCGTTATGCGGAGAATTTAATTCTATGAAAACAGTGATTGCTTTCGACTTAGACGATACCTTATATGATGAATTAACCTATGTGAACAGCGGGTTTAAAGCAGTGGCAGCTTATCTGGAGCAAACCCGGAATTTTGATGCCGGCCGGTCATTTGCTATCCTCTGGAAAACCCTTGAAAGGGAAGGCAGGGGCAAAGTATTTGACCACCTTTTAAGGGAATATGGCATTTATTCAAGTGCCGGCATCAAAAAGTGCCTTTCCGTATACCGGTCCCACCGTCCGCAAATTAACCTGTCGGAAGAAGGGACAAACTGTCTGCTGCGAATGGAGTCACAACATCCTTTGTATATTGTGACCGATGGAAACAAGCAAGTTCAGCACAATAAACTGGAGGCACTGGGCCTATATACAAAAGTGAAGCATTGCTTTGTTACTCATCGTTATGGTGTCAGGCATGCCAAGCCCTCTCCCTATTGTTTTGAAAAGATAACTCAGATGGAGGATTGCCGCCCCGAACAGATTATTTATGTAGGGGATAATCCGACAAAGGATTTCAGAGGGATCAGGCCTTTGGGATTTAAAACAGTCAGACTCAGGCAGGGCCAATATAGAGATATGAAAGTCTCTCAAGAAGAGGATGCAGATCAATCCATCTTATCTCTTGACGAGCTGGATGAGAGTTTTATCAGTCGGCTTTTTTAAGAAGCAGTAAAAGTCAGAGCAGAAAGGCGGAAATGAAATGGATATTACATTAAATAATAGCAGCCTTTATAGCGGAAAGCCGTTAGAACATGAGCAAGTATGGGAAATCATTACGGCAGCTTTGGCGGATCACAATTTAGTGCTGGACAAGTTGCTGATCAATGGAGAGGAAAAGGTTGGAGATATTTCTTTTCTTCTGGAAGAATTATCGGTAGAGAATGCCCTGATTGAAGTGGTTGCCCTAGAGAAGAAGAGATACCTGGACGGGCAACTGCTAATGGCTCACGATTATCTGGAGAGAGCGATTCCGGCTGCAGGAGACTTGGCCGATCACTTATATCAGGATCCTCAGCGAGAGACATGGGAAGGTCTGTCTCAATTGTTGGAAGGACTGGAGTGGCTGATTCAGTTTGTCAATGAAATGAGAGAAAATGCAAGGGATTATTCTGAGTGGACCTCCGGGATCACAGAAGAGGGGGATTTTAAGGATCCTCTGAATAATCTGGCGGAGGCCATCAACAACAATGATCCGGTGTTGATTGGAGATGTCATCCGTTATGAAATCCTGGAACTTTTAGAAACGTTGCTGGGTGATGTAAAAACAGTGATGACTAATGAGGTAGTTACTGATGAGCTACATTGATAATTTGAACCTGTTGAGATCAAAACTGCCTCATCTGTGGACGAAATTTCAATTTCCTGATACGATGCCTGCTGACAGCCTGGTGAAAGTGTCCGAAGCTAAAAACGGGATGCCGACCCTTTTGCAGGAAATAGCGGGGCGGACCCTTTATCTGCACAGCAAATATGATCCGGCGAAAGAGGCGGAAGCCTTTATCGCTCAATACAAAGATATGGATCAATATGATCAGGTGCTCTTTTGGGGCATGGGACTGGGGTATCATATCAAGGAGTTTGCCTCGCAATATCCGGAAAAGGACATTTTTATTTATGAGCCAAGCAAGGAGGCCTTCTTCGCCTATCTTTTCTATGGTGATATGAGAGAATTGCCTTTGGAGCGAATCAAAGATTTCGATGTGGAAGCAAGTGCGGCAGATCGAAGCCTTTATGGGGAACGTTTTGTAAGGCAGTTCTTTGGCCAAAATTTACTGCTGATTATTTTGCCCAGCTATGAGAGGGCTTTTACGGAGGCATGCAAAGACTTTTCGCAGAAGGTTTATGAGCGGCTGCATGATGAGAGAAACACCTTTGACACAAACCTAAGATTTCAAAAACGATGGGTGGAAAACAGTCTTTATAATTTAGCAACGACTTTAAAAACGCCGAATTTACTTTTAGATGTGGAGCATTCTCATTTTCAGGTGAAACCGGCTGTACTTGTAGCGGCGGGCCCTTCTCTGAGCGAGGAAATAGAAGCAATCAGGAAAATAAAAGATAATGGTTTGGCCTATATTATTGCGGCAAGCTCATCGCTAAGTATTTTGATAAATCATGATATTTTGCCTGATGCTGTATGCACTTATGATCCTAATTCCCGTAACTATTTAGTGATTAAACCCTTGGTAGACAGAAATATTACAACCGTTCCTGTGATTTATGGGACGACGGTGGGGCATGAAACGCTTGAGATTTATTCTGGACCTAAATTGCATATGCTGACCAGCCAGGATTGGCTGGGACATACCCTTTTAAAAGATTCGAAAACTTTGGATTTTGTTCATGATGCACCTACGATCACTATCGTGGCACTTCAGTTTTTATATAAACTGGGGTGTAACCCGATTATTCTGGTAGGTCAGAATTTGGCGTTAAAAAATGGACGCAGTTATCCTAAGGGGATTGACTATTATGACGGAATAGCGGATATAAAAGATACAGGATTAATGGTTGAAGATGTGGAAGGCAACCAGATTGAAACGACAGAAGGCTATAAATTAATGCTTCACTCCTTGGAACAATGGATAAAATATCGCCCTGAGAATGTCAAGATTATTAACACTACTCGTGGCGGAGCGAAAATCGTTGGAACAGAGTTTGAGTATTTGGACAAGGTGATAGAAAGGCAGTTGCATGAAAGAATTGTAAGTAAAAGCTGGTTCCTGCAAGAGAGTCACGGCTATGATAATGAGCGTGTGCGTAAAAAACTGACAGCTATGGAAAAGGAACTTGAAAATTTTCCCATGAATCTTGAAGAGATGGATCAGGTGCTTACTGCAATGGAATTAGCTTTAAAAAGTAAAGGGAGAGCAGCTGCATTATTATATCCACTGTTTCCTAAGTTTGATAAAGCTTTTAATGGTCTTATGAAAAATAATGCACACACTATCTTTTTCCAACCGATGAACAGAGCGGCGTTTAATCTTCTGATGAAAAGGATCAAGGCTGCTGAAACTGAAGGAGATCAAATAAAAAAGGTTTTACTTATGATTGATGAGGCCCGCGAATATGTGAATGATTGTGAAAAAGACTGGAAAACGGTCATGGCGTTGTGGAAAGAAAAAATAAGCGAGATTCATGCCGCACTAGTTTAATGGAAATGAGGAATACAGATGGAGATGTCAGGAAAATCGATTCTGATAACGGGTGGGACCGGCACTTTTGGACAGGCATTTGTCAGTTATGTGCTTAATAATTGTAATCCCAGGCGGGTTATTGTCTTGAGCAGAGATGAGTTAAAGCAGTTCGAAATGGATAAAAAATTTAATGACCCGCGCCTTCGCTTCTTTATTGGGGATGTGCGGGATAAAGACCGTCTGTTCAGAGCCTTTAACGGTGTAGATTATGTGATTCATGCTGCGGCGTTGAAGCAAGTTCCGGCTTGCGAGTATAATCCTTTTGAAGCGATTAAAACCAATGTTCTGGGCGCCCAAAATGTGATTGAAGCGGCGATTGATTGTGGGGTGAGTCAGGTCATTGCTTTAAGTACCGATAAGGCGGCTAACCCTATCAATTTGTACGGAGCAACAAAATTGTGTTCGGATAAGTTATTTGTAGCAGGTAATTCCTATGTGGGAAAAGGAAAGACTCGTTTTAGTGTCGTACGCTATGGCAATGTGATGGGGAGCCGGGGCAGCGTGATTCCCCTTTTCCGCCAGCAAAGAGAACGGGGGATCATTACGATAACGGATGAACGGATGACCCGTTTTTGGCTGACGATTGAACAAGGGGTCCAGTTTGTGTTGAAACACCTTGAGAATATGCAAGGGGGAGAAATTTTTGTTCCCAAGATTGCCAGCATGAAAATGACTGATCTGGCTGAGGCCATTGCCCCTGGCTGCAAAAAGGAGATTATCGGGATCCGGCCAGGCGAGAAGCTGCATGAAGTGATGATCACTCCTGATGATTCTAGACATACATTGGAGTTTGACCATTTTTATATCATTCATCCGGAATTTTCCTGGTGGGGCAGAGAGAAATGGAATGATGGGGTCGCGGTTAAAGAAGGGTTTGCTTATTCCAGTGATCAGAATAATGAGTGGTATGGGGTTGAGGAACTCAGAAGCATTTTGGGTGAACGTTCAATGTGAGGCGAACATAATTGAGCTAGTTAGGAAATAAGTTGCCCGCTTCCCCTAATGGTAAACTCATTTTAACTGAAAATATAATAACGATAGAGTTGGTGTTGTAGATGAAATATATACCCTATGGCAGGCAAACTATTGAGGAAGACGATATCGAGGCCGTAGTAGAAGTGCTGCGATCCGACTGGCTGACTACCGGTCCTAAGGTGGAGATGTTTGAACAGGCGCTGGCGGAAAAGGTAGGAGCCAGATATGCGGTGGCTTTCAGTTCAGGTACAGCTGCTCTGCATGGCGCTTATTTTGCGGCAGGGGTTGCTTCGGGGGATGAAGTGATTACTTCTCCCATCACCTTTGCCGCCACGGCTAACGCAGCCCTATATTTGGGCGCCTGTCCGGTCTTCGCTGATGTAAAATCAGATACGGTGAATATTGATCCAATAAAAATTGAAGAGAAAATAACAGCCAGGACCAAAGTCCTGACTCCGGTGGACTTTGCCGGGCAGCCGGCAGATTTGGATGAGATTATGGATATCGCAGAGCGACATCAATTGGTTGTGGTAGAAGATGCCGCCCATGCTTTAGGAGCCAAATATCACGGTAGAAGAGTTGGTTCGATCGCGCACATGACGACATTTAGCTTTCATCCTGTCAAACATATTACGACCGGGGAAGGAGGAGCGGTGACAACTGACAACCCGGAGTATTATGAAAAATTAATGGCATTTCGTTCCCATGGTATGGTACGTGATAGAGATAAGTTAAATGAAGATCAT